>JBJEKT010000210.1:0-22227 GCA_051878775.1 Bacteroides sp.
GAAGAGGATTTGTAGCACTGTCTTCATATACAACTAATCGATACCTTATCCAGAATTGGGGTAAATAATATGCAAATGTAGTTAATTAATTCCGAAGAAACGTCACCATAGACTTGATTTTTTTAATGAAGTGCTATATTTGTTGCATGATTTACCAACTATCTACGAAGAAAAGATGTACCAGAAATTCATTATCAATCAAGATGGCGTGTTACGTTTTGGCCGTGTCTATCTGCATCGTGACCTGCTTTCGTTCGGTGAGAGTTGTCCTTATGGCGGTGGCTTGTGGAAGGGTGATGAAGCCCGGGGAATCATCCTCCTTTATGGTCGCTCGTTCGATTTCGGTCCTCCCTGCATAGAGCAGGTGCGGCGTATAGATTGGACGGGAACAGGACTTGCACCGCAACCGCTCTTCTACCTCCCCTGCTGGCCCAATGAAGAGATTATGCAGCCTATTTTCGCAGTGAAGTAGGCTATAGAGTTCTACAACGAGCGTCCGCACATGAGCCTTGAATGGAAGACACCTGCCGAGGCAGCTCTCTGTACGGGTGAATTAAAGAAAAAGTGGGTGAGTCACAGAGAAATATTCTTAAAACAATCTGTAGCATGAAGAAAAATCCGTAACTTTGGAGCGACCCAACAAGAATGTCTTGCTTTATGCGGGACCAGAACTAGAGAAGGAGGCAAGGTCTCCGCCTTTACTCCTCTCTTGTTCTGTAAATTTGTTTTTGCTAACGCAACGGCAATGTCAACCACAATCCTGACAAAGCCGCAAACGTATCAACCCAATATAAAAGTAATGTTTAACCGGGTCAACCAACCTTAAAAATAAGGCTTGAAGTAGTCAACCAAAAACATTAAACTACAACTTCTATCATTTTTCAACGCGATGAAAAACAATTTTCATCGCGTTGAAAAATGCTTTTCATCCTGCTGATAATAAGTTACCAGCAGGATGAAAACCTCTTAATTACAGCTCTATCACCAGTGATTCACGGGGCTGCATAGTGAGGGCCTCACCGAGGGCTATCTGCTTGCCGCTCAGGATGTCCTTGCCTTGGCTCTTGCTGCCCAGGATTTCACGGTAGAACTTCAGAGGAACGGTGGTGGCGGCATCTGTGCCGTTGAGCATCACGAATACGGTCTTGCCTTCATACTGACGGGCATAGGCATAGACACCCTCTTGTACCATGAACTGTACCATCGAGCCTTTGGCTATCACCTCGTTGCCCTTGCGCCAGTTGAGGATGGTCTTGAAGAAGTTGTAGCACTCGTTCTGCAGGGCGGTGCGGCCTTCGGGGGTGAAGGCGGTCTCTTTGTCGTCAGCCCATCCGCCGGGGAAGTCCTTACGCACGTGCCCATCAGTCTTCTCCTTCGTGCCGTTCATCATTACCTCCGTACCGTAGTAGAGTTGCGGGATGCGGCGTGTGGTGAGCAGCAGTGTTGCAGCTTGCTTCAGCATGGGCAGGTTGTCGCCGTTACCCAGGAAGCGGTCGGTGTCGTGGTTCTCGATGAATGCGAGTACTGAGGCGGGGTTGGGGTAGAGGAAGTCATAGACGAAGTTGTTGTAGATGCGGTCCAGTCCCTTGAACCAGGTCTCCGTCTGCTCATTCTTGGCAATGTTGATCTTGTCGTAGAAGCTGAAGTCCATCACCGTCTTGAGGTTGCTGTTCTTGGGGGCAGAAAGCTTGCTGTCCTTCTGCCACCAAGCGGTGTAGGCAGGTTCTGTTACCCAGGTCTCGCCTACGGTGTTGTAGTTAGGGTACTCCTCATTGAGCTCTGCCATCCAGCGGCTCATACCATCGTAGTCGGCATAGGGGTAGGTATCCATGCGGATACCGTCGATGTCGGCATACTCTATCCACCAGAAGCTGTTCTGGATGAGGTAACGCATCACGTGCGGGTTCTTTTGGTTGAGATCGGGCATGGCGCTGACGAACCAACCGTCGTTCATTTGGTCGAAGTCGTACTTAGATGTGTAGGGATCCACGTGCGAGGTGAGCTTGAAACTGGTCTGCACGAAGTGGTTCTGGTAGTCGTGGTTGTTGAACCAGTCCTTCGAGGGCATGTCCTTAATCCAGCGATGATCCACTCCGCAGTGGTTGAAGATCATGTCCATCACCATTTTGATACCGCGCTTGTGGGCGGCGGAGATAAGCTGGCAATACTCTTCGTTGGTACCGAAGCGGGGATCCACACGGTAGTAGTCGGTCGTGGCATAGCCGTGGTAGGAGCCACCCTGCATGTTGTTCTCCAGCACGGGGGTAAACCAGAGGGCTGTAATGCCCAGGTCACTGAAGTAGTCAAGGTGCTGCTCGATGCCGGCCAGGTCGCCGCCGTGACGGGCGTTGGGGTCGTTACGGTCAACTTTATAATCCTGCATACCCGGCAGGTTATCGTTCTCTGGCTTGCCGTTGGCAAAGCGGTCGGGCATCAGCAGGTAGAGTGCATCTGAGGCATCAAAGCCCATGTGCTCACAGCCCTTCTTGGCGCGTGTCTTGAGCTCGTAAGGCTGGGTGAACTTCTTCTTCCCGAGGGTGAAGTTGAGCTGCATGGTGCCGGGTTTTACATCGCTATCCAGATGGAGGTAGAGCAGGAGATAGTTCTCACTCTCCAGCTTTACGATGCTGCTTACGTTCACGCCCGGGTAGTCCACCGAAACGCGGGCATCACCTATGCCGGGGCCATAAATCATCAACTGCAATTCAGGGTTCTTCATCCCTGCATACCAGAAGGGTGGGTCGATTTTTTCTACATTCATTGCTGCAAAAGTACTCAGCGAAAGGAGCATGGCTCCAATCATGGTAAAGATTTTCTTCATAAGCTGTTTTTACTGTGTTAACTATTTCTGCTGCGAAGATAATAAAAAAGGGTGTATCGTGAAGATACGCCCTTCTATTTTCACAAAGTTTGATAATGCAAACGATTACGACAGCTATCCCATCGCTTACGACAAGAATCCCAGCAGGATACCTGCTGCTACAGCCGAACCGATTACACCGGCCACGTTGGGACCCATGGCATGCATTAGCAGGTAGTTGGACGGGTCGTACTTCAGGCCGATGACCTGCGAGATTCGGGCCGAGTCAGGCACAGCCGATACACCGGCATTACCGATGAGCGGGTTAATCTTATTGTCTTTGCTCAGGAAGAGGTTGAACAGCTTCACGAAGAGCACACCTGAGGCTGTAGCGATGATGAACGAGAGGGCTCCGAGGATGAAGATAAGGATGGATTCCCATCTCAGAAACTCGGAAGCCTGCGTCGAAGCACCTACCGTCAAGCCTAGCAGGATGGTGATGGTGTCAATCAGCGGGCCACTGGCCGTATTGGCCAAACGACGCGTCACTCCGCTCTCTTTCAGCAGGTTACCGAAGAATAGCATACCCAGCAGTGGCAGACCTGAAGGCACCAGGAAGGTGGTGAGCAACAGACCGATGATGGGGAACATCACTTTCTCCGTATGCGATACGGCACGGGGAGGCCTCATGCGGATAAGGCGTTCTTTGGAGTTGGTGAGCAGACGCATGATAGGGGGCTGAATCACCGGCACCAGCGCCATGTAGGAGTAGGCCGACACGGCAATGGCACCCATCAGGTTAGGAGCCAGCTTCGAGGAGAGGAAGATGGCTGTAGGACCATCGGCACCACCGATGATACCGATGGCACCAGCCTGCATCGGGTCGAAACCGAGGGCCAGGGCAATCATGTAAGCACCGAAGATACCAAACTGAGCCGCAGCACCTACGAGCATCAGCTTGGGGTTGGATATCAAGGCCGAGAAGTCGGTCATCGCACCGATGCCCAGGAAGATGAGTGGCGGATACCAGCCTGAAGTCACTCCGTTGTAGAGAATGTTGAGCACAGAACCCTCTTCGTAGATGCCCACCTTGAGGCCGGCCTCCATATTGAAGGGGATGTTGCCAATCAGCATACCGAAGCCAATAGGAATCAGTAGCATAGGCTCAAATTCCTTGGCTACGGCCAAGTAGATGAATATTAGGCCTACGAGGAGCATCACCAGATGGCCAGCGGTAGCGTTGGCAAAGCCAGTGTAGGTCCAGAAGTCGGCCAGGTTGTTGCCTAAGAAACTAAAGAAATCTCCCATACGCTTATTCTATTATCACGAGGTCGGTACCTTCGAGCACCGAGTCTCCAATCTTCACATTGATGGCAGTCACCTTACCGTCACGGTCGGCTACAATACTGTTCTCCATCTTCATGGCTTCGAGGATGAGCAGCAGGTCGCCTTTGGCTACCGTGTCGCCCACGTTGACTTTTACGTCGAGAATGACACCAGGCAGTGGCGACTTCACGCCACCCTTACCGGCAGCGGGACGTGAGGGAGATGCCGATGCGGCAGGAGCGGCAGGAGCTGCTGCCACGGGGCGTACCACGGGCTTTACGGGCTCGGGTTTCGGAGCCTCTTCCATTTCCACCTCATAGGGCGTTCCGTTTACCTCCAGGTGGGCGATGTTTTCTTTGATTTCGCCTACGGTAACCTTGTACTCGTTACCGTTGATTTTGTATTTAAACTCTTTCATCTTTTTCTATCAATCGTTAGTGTGAATGAATTATTGGGGAAGGGATTACTTCTTCTCGGGCATTTGGCGCAGGGTGTTGGCCTTGTTGCTCCATGCCGAGGGGGCTGTACGCTTGATGGTGAGTACATTGCTCTCCACATCGTGTACGTTGGCCTGCAGCTCATACAGTGCCATGGCAATGGCTGCATACACTTCGCCTTCAGGTGCTTTACCACCTGTGGGAGCAGCCTCCTGCTTAGCACTTGCGGCAGCGGCAGCAGCCTTACGGGCCACTTGGGCAGCCTGCTGCTTGTTCTTGTGGCGATGGTGCATGCTCAATGCAAGGCGTCCTGCCAGCATGAAGGATACAAAGAGTATCAGCAGACCGCTGAATACTACGCTCATGGCAGTGATGGCCATGCCAATGCCGGTGGAATCCTGTACTCTGAACTTCTCACGCTTGTAGTTGCTGTCCAGCGTCTGGTTGTTGGTACTCGGAGTGACATATTTATCGGCTGAGGCACCCTTTACCTCCCATTCGTCGGCAGCATCGTTGATGCGTGCATACGACTGGTCGGTTGCGAGCTGACCGGCGCGAACCGTCACCTGGTCCACCAGGTGACCACCGCCATCATACAGGCCAATCCAGTTGTCCTGTGTGGGGTCAAGGGTGAACGAAGTGTGGAAGGTACCCTTGTTGGGATGGCCATCGGCCCAGAAGAGGGCATGCTGGCGGGGCTTCACCAGGGTGAGTACGTCACCCTTGGGGATGAAGTAACTCACGGTGTCAGCCTGTGTACCGCAGCTGTGCTTCAGGTACCATCCTGCCAGATCGGCACTGGTGTACGACTTATTAAAAATCTCCACCCAGGCGCTATGCTGACCGTAGTCGTCCTGGTAGTTGCTCTCGTTGCACACCAGTACTTCGTTGAGCAGCAACTTGCTGTTGCCTCTTTTCTCACCGCAGGAGGTGAACAGTGCGAGCACCAGCGTCAAGGTGGCGAATAACATTGTTTTCTTCATTACGATTACCTTATTTATATTGGATAATTCTAGGAGTCTTATTACAGAGGAATGTTGCCGTGCTTCTTCGCCGGGTTGGTGAGTCGCTTGGTGCGCAGCTGCTGCAGGGCGCGGATTACGCGGAAGCGAGTGTTGCGAGGCTCGATCACATCGTCAATGTAGCCATACTTGGCGGCATTGTAAGGGTTGGCGAACAACTTGGTGTATTCGGCCTCCTTGTCGGCCAGGAACTGAGCGGGATTCTCCTGCTCCTTGGCTTCGCGGGCGTAGAGTACTTCTACGGCACCTGCACCACCCATTACGGCAATCTCCGCTGTAGGCCATGCGTAGTTCGTATCGCCGCGCAGCTGCTTACAGCTCATCACGATGTGCGAACCGCCATACGACTTGCGGAGTGTAACTGTCACCTTGGGCACCGTGGCCTCACCATAGGCGTAGAGCAGCTTGGCACCATGCAGGATTACGCCATTATACTCCTGACCTGTACCGGGAAGGAATCCGGGTACGTCGACCAGGGTAACGAGAGGGATGTTGAAGGCATCGCAGAAGCGTACGAAGCGGGCACCCTTACGCGAAGCGTTGCTATCAAGTACACCGGCCAAGTACTTAGGCTGGTTGGCCACGATACCTACTGACTGACCGTTGAAGCGGGCAAAGCCCACGATGATGTTCTTCGAGTAGTCCTTCTGTACCTCCAGGAATTCGCCGTTATCGACGATGGCACCGATAATCTGGTACATGTCGTAGGGCTTGTTGGGGTTGTCGGGGATAATGTCGTTCAAGATATCCTCCATGCGGTCGATGGGGTCGTTGCACTCCACTTCGGGAGCCTCTTCCATGTTGTTCTGTGGCATGTAGCTCAGTAACTTACGGATAAGGGCTACTGCCTCCTCTTCAGTCTGAGCGGTGAAGTGGGTTACGCCCGACTTGGTGGAGTGTACGCTGGCACCACCCAGGTTCTCCTGCGAGACATCCTCACCCGTCACGGTCTTCACCACCTTAGGTCCGGTAAGGAACATGTAGGAGGTACCTTCCATCATCAGCGTGAAGTCGGTCAGGGCAGGAGAATAGACGGCACCGCCTGCGCAAGGACCGAAGATACCCGAAATCTGCGGAATCACACCCGAAGCCATAATGTTGCGCTGGAAGATTTCAGCATAACCAGCCAGGGCATTGATACCCTCTTGGATACGGGCACCACCCGAGTCGTTCAATCCGATGCAGGGGCAACCCATTTTCATGGCCTTATCCATGATGTGGCAAATCTTCAAGGACACCGTCTCGGAGAGCGAACCTGCTGAAACCGTGAAATCCTGCGCAAAGATATAAACAAGGCGACCGTCGATGGTACCGCATCCGGTTACCACGCCGTCGCCAGGATAATGCTTCTTCTCCATGCCGAAGTTGGTGCAACGGTGCTCCACGAACATGTCCATCTCCTCGAAACTACCCTCATCGAGTAGCATGGTGATGCGTTCGCGTGCGGTGTATTTACCTTTGTCATGTTGCTTGGCGATGGCTTTCTCGCCACCACCCAGACGTGCCGTTGCACGGCGTTCAATCAATTCTTTTATTTTTTCTAATTGATTACTCATGTTTGTCTTATTTATATGATAATAATGGATAAACTATCTCTGTTGTAAACGACGGGGTTATCAGGGCTTCTCGCAGAGTTCAGTCAGTACACCCAGCGTGGACTTGGGGTGCAGGAAAGCAATGTTCAGTCCCTCAGCACCCTTGCGGGGGGCTTTGTCTATCAAGCGGATGCCGGCAGCATCAGCCTCGGCCAGTGCATTGGCTACGCCATCCTCGATGGCAAAAGCCAGGTGGTGCATACCGCCATTGCCGTTGTTCTTCTCAATGAACTTGGCGATGGTGCTGTCGGGCGACGTGGGCTCGAGCAACTCGATTTTTACATCACCCACCTTCAGGAAGGCGGTCTTCACTTTCTGGTCCTCAACGACCTCAATGTTATAGCACTTCAGTCCTAAAACGTTTTCATAATACGGCAGGGCCTCTTCGATACTCTTCACGGCAATGCCGAGATGTTCAATGTGTGAAATCTTCATGACTGTACAGTTTTGTTTATGATTCTTGTTGTTTCACCCGTGTTTTTACGCAGTTGGAGCGCAAAACACAAGGCAAAGATAGCGATTTATACCACGACAGTAACTAAATAAGCACATTTTTTTCACTTTTGAGCAGAAAATACTGCCTGATTGGCTAAAAAAAGGGCGTTTTGCTCACTTGAGAGAGCAAAACAGATGGCTTTTCCCCTATTGTCTTTTCCAAAAGTCTGGGTTCAGTATCAGCAGAACACAGAAGAGCTCCAGACGGCCTATCAGCATCAAAAAAGAGAGGAGCCACTTGGCTGCATCGGGCATGGAGGACCAGGTGAACATGGGACCATACTCCCCAAAGGCCGGACCTACATTGCTGATGGCGGAGATGGCTGTACTCATAGCTTCGACCATACCTAGCCCCATTGTCAGCAAGAGTGTCCACCCAATAAGGATACAGAGCACATAAAAGAGAACGAAAGTAGTGACGGAGGATACGACGTGAGTGGAGAGCACGCGCCCGTCTGCTTTTACGGGGAGCACAGCATTGGGATGGAGCTTGCGGCGGAACTCCATCTTGATACTGCGCATCAGGATAAGTAGGCGCATATTCTTCAGTCCACCCGAGGTGGATCCGGTACAGCCACCGGCCATCATAATAAATAGCAGCAACATCCAGGTGAATGAGGGCCACATCAGGTAGTCGTCAGTAATAAAACCGGTGGTGGTGATGATGGAAACCACCTGGAAAAAGGCGCTACGGAAAGCCTGCTCCAGACCGTAATGGTTGCAAACAATCAGAGAAATGGTGATGATCAGGGTAGTGAGGGTGACTGTACGTAAATAGAAACGCAACTCGTCGTCTTGAAACAAACGTTTTACTCTGCCACGGAGACAGAGGCAATAGAGAGAAAAGTTGACACCAGAGAGGAGAACGAAGATGGCCACTACGTACTGGATGAAGGGGGAGTCCCAATAGGCAATGCTGTCTTGTTTAGTAGAGTAACCTCCTGTTGCCGTAGTGGTCAAGGCGTGATTCACCGCGTCAAACCAGTTCATGCCTCCCCAGCGGAGTAACAGAACCTCGATGGCGGAGAGCAGTAGATAAACCATGGCTATCCACTTGACTGTGACTGATATCTTAGGCAAGATACGTTCCTTCTTAACTCCCGTGGATTCGGCTGAGAAGAGTTGCAGGCTCTCACCACCGAAGAAAGGGAAAATGGCTATGGTAAAGAATACGATGCCTACACCACCTACCCACTGCGTCAGGCTACGCCAAAACAACATCCCATGTGAGAGTGATTCGATGTGATTCAGGATGGAGGCTCCTGTAGTAGTAAAGCCTGAAACGGTCTCGAAAAAGGCGTCGGCCACCCGGGTAATGCTTCCGCTCAAAATAAACGGCAGCATGCCTGAGAGGCTGAAGAGAATCCAACTAAAGGTGACGATGCAATAGGCATCGCGGCGTGTCAAGTGTCGGTCTGCTTTATGAAAGATGGCCAGCATAGCACCTCCAACTAAGATGTTCAAAGTAGCCACCTTGAGGAAAACAAGGCTGTCAGCCTCTCTGTAGAGGAGTGAAACAGCCCCACAGAGTATAAAGAGGATGGCTTCGAAGAACAACAATCCACCCAGCAGCCTGAAGATCATCTTCCAGTTGATGAGGCTGTTGCCACGTACCTCGGTTGCTGCATTGGGAGATAGTAAATCTGCATATATCATATCATTCAACTCATTTCAAGGCGGTAAAGATAGTGTATGTAGCGCATACGGCAAAATGAAAAGAAAAAAAAGTGCTGTCAAAGCCCTGTTTCGGGGTTGGACAGCACCTTTTTGGGTGTTATCTCCGACTGGAATCGGTGTGGGTAGGAGGTTTACAGTTTTGCCTGGAAACGTTCAATCAGTTCCAGGCACATGCGGCCATTATGGTAGGGGCATTTCCAGAATCCGGCTTTGTCGTCCTTGCGGTTTACGCTGCCATCGGCTTTGATGCTCCAATACCATTCCCCCCCTTCGCGGTCAAGCAGGTGATGCTGGATGTAGTCCCAGCAGCGAAGGGCCCGCTTCATCATCACCTCATCGCCAAAGTATTGGTAGAGGTTGGCGTGACCTACGACTGTTTCAGCCTGTACCCACCAATGGCGGTCGGCATCGGTGTGCCGATGGTCGGGATGGGTCTCGTAAATCATCGATCCATCAGGCTGAAGGCCCTCGTCGGCTGCTGCGGCGATGTATTCCACCATCGGTTCCACTTTGTGAAGCAGGGCCTTATCACCCAGTACTAAAGCAGCTTCATGGAGCAACCACGAGGCTTCGATGTCGTGGCCGTAGGAGATGATGCGGTACTTGCTGTGCCAGTCATCGTCAAAGAAGAGCTCCAGGTGGCCGGTCCTGGCATTGAGAATTTTGTCAAGGAAGAGTTTGATGAGGTTGCCCAATTGCGTCTTCAGCCGATCGTCCTTCCATACACGGTAGAGATTTGCGTAGGGCTCTAGGATATGCAGGTGGGTGTTCATCGTTTTGCGCTCATTCTCATCCTTCTCGCTGAGTCGCATGTCGGCTATCTCCTCCCAGGAGCGACTGAGCGCCTCGCAGTAACCGTTGTTTACAGGGTCGAAGCTATGTGCTTCAATGCTCTCAAACAGGTGGATAGCCACTTGTAGCGCCTCTTTATCCCCCGTGGCACGATGGTATTCACTTAATCCGTAAATAGCAAAACCAAGGGCATAAATTTGCTTCTTGGTATCAAGCGGATTGCCTTGGGCATCGAGCGACCAATAGACTCCACCATACTGTTGATCATAGAATTTGTCAATTAGGTAGCGTTTGGCCCGTGTGGCCATCTCCAGGTATTCAGGGCGTTGAAGCAGACGGTAGGCGGAAGAGAAGGTCCAAAGGATGCGGGCATTGAGGATAGCCCCTTTCTCTGCGTTGGGCATCAGCATACCTTCACCCGTGATGCGCCCATAAAAACCTCCGTGCTCTGCGTCCACCATCTTATTCATCCAGAAAGGAAGGATGTTGGAGGTAAGCACTTCCGTTGCCTCAGTGACCAATTTGTTCAGATCGAATCTCATTGCTCAAATAAAGTAATCAGTAAAACTCGTAGTAAGAAGACTACCCTCGTTTCTTCTTCAGTTCCTCGTTGATGGCCTTCATCCGGTCGTGGTTCAAAGGATAGATAAAGACAACCAGCATGGAGAGGGCAGCGATGGCAGCAGGGATAAAGCTCATCAAGTACTTCAGTCCGTTGAGTGCCTCAGGAGTCTGAACGGCCTCTTCAGCCGTGTTATAGCCGAAGAGTGCCAACAGGGCCATGACAGCCCATCCGGCAAAGGCTCCTCCAAACTTTTGGGCCATAGAGCCGGAAGAGAAGATAAGTCCCGTGGAGGCTGTGCCATCCTTCAGCTCGGCGTAATCGGCCACATCGGCGTACATACTCCAAATCAAGGGGGGAGATGATACCGGTGCAGATGGAGATGAGCACCTGAAGCACCAGGATAAGCCACCAACCTGTGGCATTGTTGGGCACGAAGAAGAAGAGTACACTCAGTATCAGCAGCGATATCAAGGCGTAGGTATAGGTACTCTTTTTGCCCAAGCGTAAAGAGACGGGTACGGCCAGGGCGACACCCACCATGTTACACACTTCGCCAATACCCAGGAAGAGTCCAGCATAGAAGACCACGCTGAAGAAACCCAAGTCGAGTACGGCATTGGCGCTGATGTAGTCCTTGAAGAAATAGGCTGCTGTGGCACCACGTACCGTATTGAAGAAGTTGAAGAGTAGCGAGGCTCCATTAAGAATCCACCAGGGGGAGTTGCGGACTAGTGAGCCGATATCCTTACCTACCGACTGCGAAGCCACGTTTTTGACATGTTCGCGCGTGAGGCAGAAGCAGATCAGGAAGCCTATCAGGCAGCCTGAGGCAATCACGACCATGGCGTATTGCCAGCATTGGGCCAAGTTGAAGTCCATCGACTTAAACCAGTTGCAGAGAGGTTCCCAGGAGTAAAGAGCTATGAAACTGCCTCCGTAGGCAAAGAACATGCGGTACGAAGAGAAGACCGTCTTGGTATTGGAGTCGTCGGTCATTACGCCAAGCATGGCACCATAAGGCACATTGATGGCTGTATAGACTGTCATCATCAAGATGTAGGTGACGTATGCCCACACTAACTTACCTGTGGGACCCATATCGGGTGTGGTAAACAGTAGGATACCGGCAATGGCAAAGGGAGCAGCAATCCAGAGCAGGAAGGGACGGTACTTTCCCCAGCGGGTGTGGGTGCGATCGGCTATGACTCCCATCATGGGGTCAGATACAGCATCCCAGATACGGGTAATCAGCATCAGCATACCAGCATCGGTCAACGACAAACCGAAGACATTGGAATAAAAGAAGGGCAGGTAGTAGGAGAATATCTTCCAGAACATGGAGGAGGACATGTCTCCGAAACCATAGCCGATTTTTTCTCTTAGTGGATTCATGGATAATAGGGTTTCGCTTTTAATTAATCGATTTGTTCAGTCTTTCTTCAAGATTCTCATATTCTTGTCAATCAGCTTTTTCAATGTCTCAACAGAAGCTGTGGTCGTGAAGCCGTCAGCAGGCGTATTCATGCAGTAATCCACCAGCTTCTCCACCGTAGAGGTAGCTACGTGCATACGGGTGTCACTGGATGCGTAGTAGATGAACACCTTGCCGTCTTCATCGGCAATCCAACCGTTGGTGAAAAGCACGTTGCTCACGTCGCCTACGCGTTCCTCGCCTATAGGTACCATGAAGGCACCAGCAGGGGTAGCTATCAGGCGGGTAGGATCATCGAGTGCCGTCATGTACATGTAGAGCACATAGCGTAGTCCGGCAGCACAGCCTCGTACACCATGAGCCAGGTGTAGCCACCCTTTAGAGGTCTTGATAGGGTGTGGCCCCTCGCCGTTTTTCACCTCCTTGATGGTGTGGTAGTAGCGCTGGTCGATGATTTTCTCTTCCTTAACCTCAGCGTGGGTGATGTCGTCCACTAAGGCCCAGCCGATGCCACCACCGCTACCGGCATCGATAAAGCCATCCTGCGGACGGGTGTAGAGGGCATACTTACCATCTACAAATTCGGGGTGGAGCACCACGTTACGTTGCTGGCTCTTGGTCTTCAAGTCAGGTAGGCGTTGCCAGCTCTTGAAGTCTTTGGTGCGGGCGATGGCTGCGGTAGCCGTAGCCGAAGAGAGGTCACCTGCAGCAGCATTGGGGTCATGACGTTCGGCACAGAAGATGCCGTAGATCCAGCCATCTTCATGGGCAGTGAGTCGCATGTCATAGATATTGGTTGCGGGAATCACATCGTCGGGCATGGTGACGGGATAGTCCCAGAAACGGAAATTGTCGATGCCGTTGGGGCTCTCGGCCACAGCAAAGAAGGACTTGCGGTCGGCACCTTCAACTCGTACCACAAGCAGGTATTTGCCGTTCCACTTGATGGCGCCTGAGTTCATGGTGGCATTCATGCCGATGCGCTCCATCAGGTAGGGGTTACTCTGTTCGTCAAGGTCGTAGCGCCAGAACACGGGCGTATGGGCTGCGGTTATCACAGGGTATTTATAGCGCGTAAAGATTCCGTTGCCGTCTGTAACTGGTTCGTTTTTACGAGTAATGAGTTCTTCATGTTTGCGGAAGAGCTCTTGTACTTGGTCGTTAAAGTTTTCCATGATGATATGTCTTTCTATTTATTAACTTTATGGAATGAAATGTTTCTCTTATTCATTGAGGTGAGCATCAGCTGCAAACAGGGTATTTGGTCTCTTGTAGAACTCCACGAAGTCGGCAGCTGAGGGATGTTGCGTTAATTAGGGTAAATCACTATGTTCTTAAATTTGCTGCACAAAGGTAGGTGGTTGTTGATAGATATAGTGATACAATTTTATCCCTTTGCTATATTATCATGTAAAACTCCTCTTTTTTTGTCAAAAGTTACCTTTTGAATGCTGAAAATAGAAGTTTACTTGTTACTCTATCTGCACTTGTACGCGTTTGTCGGAGAGAATTTCCTTCTCCAGGTCACGACGGTCGAGCTGGATGGGAGTGGAGGTAAAGTCGGGTACATTGTAGGAATAGATATTCTCATCCTCATACTCCAAGGGACTCTTCTGTGGCATGAGGAAAGGTTTGGAGAATTGTCCTTGTTCATTGATGTGGGTAAAGTAGAGGCGTGTGTATAGTCCTCCGTCCCGACGGCTACTGAAGACCATCCAGCGGGAGTCGGCACTCCAGTTATGGAAGCTCTCGGTATCATCGCTATTCACCTCGTTAAGCGGACGGGTGATGCCCTGCTCCAGGTCAAGCAGCCAGAGGTCGGCCTCTTTGTGCCAGATGGAGAAGTTGCCATAGTTGGAGAGGGTATAGACCAGGTAGCGCCCGTCGTATGAAGGCCGAGGGAAAGAGATACTCTTACCCTGTGTAGATACCTTAAGCAAAGTATCTACTTGTTGGCCAAATGTACCAGTCGATGGGTCGAAATCGATGCTGCAGAGGTCATAATGGATGTCTTGATAACCGGAGGGTATCTCCTGAGCCTTGGAGGAACAGAAATAGATTTTCAGGCCGTCGGCGGAAAAGACGGGGAAAGTCTCGAATGATTCACTTCGTTGCAATAAGGGTGAGCGGAGCAGTCGATGGGTAGCAGGATGATAAACCACTACGTCGGAGGCCAGGTCGAATACTTCAATGCGTTCATCGCGCACGGTGTGGAACGATTGGCGGGTGTTGTTGACCGAGTAGGCTATGTACTCACCGGAAGGATGCCAATAGGGATAGACACAAGCCGAAAGGGTGGAGTCGGTCTTGGTGTTGAGCAGTTCATGTTTGCCGTTGTACTGCATCAAGGTAGCGCCATGCTTTCCGCGGATATGCAGACTTAGCTTTGAGGGGTCCGTTCGATGCAGTGTATGGCAGTTGAGGCACATTCCGGGTACTTGCGTATTTTCCAGCAAGGAGCGCTCTCGATAATCGGACAACGAGCGCTCATAGATACCCATGTGGCTATATACCTCATAACCTGGTGCTATCTTCCGATAGGCCACTCCGTATGGTATAGAGTCGGCAGTAACCAGCATGGGAAAGGCATCGTATTGTACCCATCCCTCTTTCCCCTTGGTTGAGACAGTGAAAAGGAGTGTGTCACCTACATTTTGTGCGAGCAATGCCCGCCACTCCGAGGGATTGAAGATAACCTGTTTCCCCTTGACGTGTAACGAGCCACTCCGTCCACCTTCTACCAGCACGTCCACCTTCTTGGATGCATCTGTCAGGGAGAAGTTCATTGGAGCAATATTGCAAGGAATGGTCACTTCGCAATAATCGGGATAGATGGGAGGATAGCCAGCTTGATGCGTGGGATTCTCTATGGTATCATGCAGCGAGTACCAGAAGAATACGTTCAGCCCGATGACTAGAGGGGCCAGGTTTTTCTTGTTCCACAGTTTATGCGATTGTTTTTTCTTGTTCATGGTCGTGTTGCTTTAACGTGAAGGATAGAGTAAATAGTACCAATAGGTGTGACCGAAACGGGCCTGTAGAAGAGCCTGGGTCTCGGACTCCTTGGAGAGGAAGATGCGGGCAAACTCGCTCACCTCATTCATCACCTCGGTGGATAGGCTCCAGGGAACGCCCTGGAAGCTGCTGTGTTCTTGTGTCCAGACGAAGGCCAGTAGCTCCTGATAATGATGGGGAATGTGCTTATAGCCCACCTCGCGCCCCAGGGGATAGTAACGCATGAAGCGATCCACGTCGCGTTGCTCCATTACGTAGGCCATCATGTATTCGTAGGCTAAGCGATTCTTCTTGTTGTGCATGAAGAGCAGTCCAAGCATATCTACCAGTTCGCTCTCGCTGAAGAGGTAGTCGTCCGTATATCTCACCTGCCGCAGCCAACCCCATTCGGGGTGGGCATTGATTATCTCTTCCTGGTCCAGGGTGGCCATAGTCTGTTCGGCCCAACGGTCGTAAAACATGGTCTTTTGCAGCATACGCAAGTACTTGGCGGCCACGTTATATTGTCCGTTGATGAGGTTGGTCTCGGCCAGTCGCTTGATGGCTCGTGCACTCTTTTTATAATTAGGAATAGCTTCCATTGCCTCGAAAGCTACACGTTGGGCACTGTTGACCATACCGATATGATAGAACACCTCACCCAGCGGGAGTGGGCTGACGAAATCGCGTTCGAAGGTGGGAAGCAGCCCTTCTGTGCCATTCTGATAATACGCAAACATTCGCTCGGGTAGCAGCCCCTGTTTAGCCAAAGCCAAGTTCAGGCAGGTGACTCCAAACGGTGAGGTAGGTGCCTTCTTGTTGGCTTGGGTTATTACCTTGTTCCATTGTCTGTTGCGTACAAAGTAGTCGTAGCTCATGAGTTCCTCTTTCTCCATATCGCATCGCTCTGTGAGCAGCAGACAGCCGCCTCCGATTAGGAGCACCACTTCGGCCCAAACGGTAACACGGCAGGCACAACGCGAAATCCAGGCCATAATCTGGGGTGCCAGGGCAAAGAGGGGAAGCAAGGCGAGTTGTGCCCAGGGTACCACCTCTGGATAGCGGTAGTAATCCACGCCACAAAGCAGGCGGTAGGCTGGATAGGGGGCGAAGAGAACTGCCAGTAGCGGTACGGCAATGGACAGCACGCCTACGCCCCATGCGATGCCAATGCCTGACCACAGGTCTTTGCGGCCTATGTTGCGCAGCAACTCATAGAGCAGCAGCCATCCGGCGAAGACGAAGTGTACGCTACCGATGGACCAGTAGAGTAAAGGAATGATAACCAGTACATAGACCGTACGATGCCATTTGCCTTGGGTATTCATGTAGCACAAGGCGGCAATGAGTGCTATGAGCAGGGCTACTGTATAACAGGGCATGACGCTCTCGTCCATCAAGTGTGCCCATAGCAGCAGAGGAGGGATGAACGAACAGAGGTAATGTTGCTGTGAGGCGCCCAGCAGGCGGGCCAGCTGCCACACCATCTGCTGGATGGCCATCATGAGCAAGGCCATCACGAAGGCTCCCAGCCAGGGGAAGAGGAAGAACTGGGTGAGAAATTCGGCCAGGTAGTCAGCCACACCTCCAGGAATCCTACAGGCTGCCCACCAGTAGTCAGCGTCCCACAGGAAGAGCTGAAATTGCTCGTGGTAGGTGAGGTGGTAGGGATAGACAAGGGCCCAAAACAGGGTACACACCAAGCCAAAGAGCAGGGTGAGGCCCACTTTCCAGTAGTTAATACATAGTGCCTTCATGGTGTTGTTTTATTGGCTATTTGTTCGTATTATTCTTTAGTTACCCACTTCATGGTTTCAGCGGGTTCCTCTACCAGGGTTTTCACTTCGTCAGTTCCGAAGCTCACCGGTGTGCTGGAGAGGTCAGGTATGTTGTATGACTTCAGGTTGAGGTCGTCCATTTCGGGGTCAGCTTGTGGGATGACAAATGGTGTATGGGCTCGTCCCTGGGTATCAAGGTAGGTTAGGTAGATGCGGCCATATTGCCCGTCGCCTCGCTTGCTGGCGAAGGCTATCCAACGGCTGTTGTTGCTCCAACTGTGGTAAGTCTCCGAGCGGTTGGAGTTGACGGTAGTCAGCGAGTCTATCTCCATGGTTTGGAGATTCATCAACTGTAGTTCCGTCTCCCGATGCCAGATGGGGAAGGTCCCGTAGCTGGCCACCGTATAGAGCAGGTAGCGACCGTCAGGTGAGACCTTGGGATGGCATACCGAACCATTCTGTTGACGAGCATTCCACAAGGTATCCACCTTTGTTCCCCAGTTCCCTTTATCGGTATGGAAGGCGATGCGGCAGAGGGAGTAACGGGTCTGCTTCACGCCATCGGGCATGGGCAGACGGGGAGCCGTGCAGTAATAGACCCAGGCGCCATCGGGGGAGAAGGTTGGGAAGGTCTCCAGCTGCATGGAGTCGGATACTAAAGGGGAAGCGAAGAGTTGATTGCTGTCAAAGTCGGCCATGACAAGGTCGGACTCCGTGTCATAGACCTCAAGACGCTTGTTGCCTTCGGCATGGAAGGCGGGAATGATGATGTTGGTGGAGAATACCCCGTAGCGACCGTTGGGGTGGAAATCGCCATAGACAGCTCCCGAAATCATAGGGCCAGCTTTGAGGGTCAGTTTGCGCAGGATACCTTGGCGTTTGAGGATAGTGCCTCCTCCCTTTCCGCGTAGGTGGAACATGGATTGGTCGCTCCTGCCGTTGCCGTGGATGTGGCAGTTCATGCAGCGGTGTCCCAGTTGCTCGTTGTCCACCAGGATGCGCTCTTCAAAGCTCTCCAGATGGCGTTCACAGAGGCGAAGAGTGTTCCACACTTCATAGCCAGGCTCAATCAGCCGGTAGGTCACATAGCCATCCACTGGCTCTGGGGCCACATGCCAGGACAATGGGCGATAGTTTACCCAGCCCTTCTTTGTGTGAACTGTCACGTTGACCTGCAAAGTATCACCACGAGAAGCCTCAAGCAGTTGTCGCCAGTCGTCCATTGGGAAGCAGGCCTTCCGTCCTCGACTGTGGAGTGACAATCTTCCTTGGGTACCCACTACTTCTACTGCGAGTGCAGAGACCTGTTCATCGCGTAGGAGGAAATTGAGTGGTGCTATATTATAAGGTATAGTGACTTGTTGATAGGCTGGATAGATATCAGGCAGGCTGTCGCATGGAATCACTTTGCTGGGACGTGAGGTGCAACTTGTCCATGCAAACCAAATGAAGAGTGCCAGCAGGCCGTATGAGAGGCTGTGTTTATTCATCTTTCTTTTCTCCTTTCCGTTGTGCGAAATGATAATAAAACCAATAGGTCGTGCCATAGGCGTCATAGAGAGCCTTGGCAGAACCGTGCGATGACTCATAGCTTTGGGTATAATCTCGGAAGGCTTGCATGGTGGGTTCGGGGAAATGCCAGATGATGCTATCACTCTGTGCCTGGGGGGTGCTGGCCAGATAGATCATCATAGCTTCTGCATAGACACCGGCCAACGAGCAGGTATGGGAGTCGGTAGCTACATAGCGGAGGTAATCGTCTGCGAACGAGCGGATATCCTTCTGCATCAAGTGATAGCAGAGCAGGTAGTCAATCTGCATGCTTCGGTAAGGTGAGGGCCGCTTCAGCAGGTGGCGGAGCGAGGTCACTACGTCTCCATTCAGGCGGAGCGTATCGCTCTTCGGCAGGGTGGAGCGCTTCTGTTCCAGCCAGTATTCCACAGCCTTCGTGCGGCTAAGTGGCATCCGTTGGCGGGCCCATTGGCGGTAGCAGAGGGTCTTGTCTAGTATCCGCAGGTACTTCATGGCTGCGGCTTCATCGCCCTGTATCAGGTTGATTTCGGCCATGCGCTTGAGCGCCCTTCCTCCCCGGTGCTTGGGTGAGAAGATCATGCCGAGGATGGCGGCATGTTCAGCCATGGTGTAGTCGCCCAAGGTGAACCACACTTCGTTGGCAGCATAGATGGAGAAATAGTTGCCCGAAGGGTCAACCGGCAGGAAGAGTCCCTTCTCTCCCGAGCGGTAGGCGGCCATCAGTTGCTCAGGCAGCCTGCCCTCTGTGGCATGAAGCAGGTGGGTGTAGTAGTCTTTGACCAATGGATAAGCTCCGGTTTGTCCCTTCTCCAGCAGTTGGTTCAACCGCTCCTGCCTACCGAAGTAGTATTCACAATCCAGAGCCAGGGAGTACTCCAGGGAGAAGTTAGGTCTCCCCCAGCGGATGCTCCAGCAGTTCACTCCCCAGGCGTAAACGGCCACTCCCAGTAGCAGGAGTTGTAAGGGTAGGGTGTGATAACGATGCCGGTTCCACAGCTTCCGTACGCCATACAGGGTCCATACCCAGGCGGTTAGGGTAATGGTGGATGCCAGTGGGTAGGCGATGAGCGATGCCCTACCAGCTTCCCACGCCACCACGATTACGGTCACACTCCATGTCAGAGGTCTGAACTTACAGGTTATCAGCCGATATAAGCCAGCACCAAGAATCACCAGCATCAGGGAGAGTATCAGCGGACCAACGGCTTCGTAGTAAAAGAACTGGGTGAGGAATCGTCCCAACCATTCTGCCAAAGCTCCAGGCGTGGAGAGCCAAGGCTGCCAGTCAATCCAGCTCCAAAGGAAGAGTGAGGTCTGTTCGCGGTAATAGAAGTGGTAAGGTAGTCCCAGCCAATAAAAAAGGAAAAGCAACAGCCATGCCACGGAGGCCACTATCCAGGCCACCGCACTCCGACTGTATTTGCTATGGAATACCTTCATGAAAAATTGAGTTATGCGCTTAATTAGTGCACAAAGATAAGTCTTCTTTCTGAAGCAGGAAAATAAATAGGCAAAAAATAGATAGGCTCATTCAGAACAGGTAAAAAAAAGGGAAGTCTCACGACTTCCACATTTCTTCTAACCTTAAATCTAAATCTCTATGAAAAAAACGTGGTGCAAAGGTAAGGGCTTTTTAAGAAATAACCTATTAATAAAGCATATATTATGAATTTAATGGCTTAAGTTTTCCTAAATGAGCCACTTTACCTACAGCATTGCGTCTGATTTTGCATCACATTTATTGCGTATCTTTCCAATTACTGCATGTTCCTTAATGCAGCGATACTCTCCTTAAGCGAGCGTATGATGCTTTCGGCATCGGCCTGCTTCTTGCGCTCCAGCTCGATAACGGCGGCTGGGGCGTTGGTGACAAACTTCTCGTTGCTCAGCTTCTTCATCACGCCGGCCAGGAAACCTTCCTTGTGTTTCAGCTCAGCCTCCATGCGGGCTATCTCAGCCTCAACGTCCACCAGGTTGCCCAGGGGAACGGCATACTCGGTGGTGCCTACCATGAAGGCGGCTGCACCATCGGCCTTGCTCTCTACTACGTTCACCTCGCTCAGGTTGCACATCTTCTGGAGGATGGCGTTGTAAGCGGCCACGGGGTTTGTGCCCACTACCTGCAGCTGCAGCGACTCCTTTTGGGCGATGTTTTTCTGCAGACGGATGGTGCGTATGTTGCTCACTACCTCTTTTACGATCTCAAATTCGGCCAGCAGTGTGGCATCAGCAGCAGCGGCCGGTTGCATGGGGCTTACCATCAGGCTTTCTCCCTCGCTACGTTCCGTGAGGTGCTGCCACAGCTCCTCGGTGATGAAGGGCATGAAGGGGTGCAGCTGGTGGAGCAGGCCATCGAAGAAGCGGATGGTGGCGTCATAGACCTCGCGGGCAATGGGTTGACCGTAGGCAGGCTTCACCATCTCCAGGTACCAAGCCGAGAATTCATCCCAGAAGAGCTTATAGACAGCCATCAAGGCCTCGCTCAGGCGATACTTGCCAAAGAGGTCGGCCACCTCGGCGGCTACGGCGCTCTGCTTGGCCTCAAACCACTTCACGGCCAGTTGGGCCGACTCGGGTGCAGCTACTTCATCGCTCACCTGCCAGCCACTCACCAGTCGGAAAGCGTTCCATATCTTGTTGTTGAAGTTGCGTCCCTGTTCGCAGAGGCTCTCGTCGAAGAGGATGTCGTTGCCGGCCGGTGCAGAAAGCATCATGCCCATGCGTACGCCATCGGCTCCGTACTCCTCGATGAGCTTGAGCGGGTCGGGCGAGTTGCCGAGCGACTTCGACATCTTGCGGCCCAGTTTGTCGCGCACGATGCCGGTGAAATAGACGCTACGGAAGGGCACGTCCTTCAGATACTCCTCGCCGGCCATGATCATGCGGGCCACCCAGAAGAAGATGATGTCCGGGCCAGTCACCAGGTCGGTCGTGGGGTAGTAGTAATTGATCTCCTCGTTGCCCGGGTTGTTGATGCCGTCGAAGAGGGAGATGGGCCAGAGCCAGGAAGAGAACCAGGTGTCGAGGGCATCCTCGTCGTGGGTCAGCTGGTCGGCAGTGATGTTTTCATAACCGGGGATTCGGCGGGCCTCTTCGAGGGCCTCTTCCACGGTGAGGGCTACGACGTACTTCTCCTCTTCACCCTCGGGGGTGGGCAGGAAGTAGGCGGGGATGCGGTGACCCCACCAGAGCTGGCGCGAGATGCACCAGTCCTGTATGTTCTCCAGCCAGTTGCGGTAGGTCGTGACGTACTTGGTGGGATAGAACTTGAGCTTCCCTTCGAGCACGGGGGGCAGGGCGATGTCGGCAAAGTGCTGCATGGAGAGGAACCACTGCTTGCAGAGGCGCGGCTCTACGGCGGTGTCCTGGTTGCGCTCGGAGTAGCCCACCTTGTTGTCGTAGTTCTCCACCTTCTCCATCAGGTTGGCCTGCTGCAGGTCGATGGCAATCTGCTTGCGCACCTCCATGCGGTCCATGCCCACGTAGAGGCCTGCTGCCTCTGAGAGGGTGCCGTCGGGGTTGAAGATGTCTATGGTCTCCAGGTTGTGGGTCTTACCGAGGGCGTAGTCGTTCACGTCGTGGGCTGGGGTGACCTTCAAGCAACCTGTACCGAACTCTACATCGACGTAACGGTCTTCAATGACGGGAATCACGCGGCCTACCAAGGGTACCGTCACCTTATGGCCACGCAGCCACTGGTTCTTGGGGTCCTTGGGGTTGATGCACATGGCGGTATCGCCCATGATGGTCTCGGGGCGTGTGGTGGCCACCACGGCGTAGT
>JBJEKT010000211.1:0-5041 GCA_051878775.1 Bacteroides sp.
GCTGGCGCTGATGCTCCTGCTCGATGATGTCAAAAATGACTTGATCTCTTTTCATACTACCTTATTATTTTAAAATAAGTATTGATAATGTAAGCTTGTTGGTTAGATTTCGCACAAAAGTAGTGCATTATTTTGGAATAATCATACACCCTTGCCCTTTTTTTCTTTCCATCCGTCAAAAAATGCGTCGTTTAGAAGAAAATGCCGAGCGAGAAGCTGAGCACGTTGTCGCGGTGGTCGAATTTGACGCGGGGCTCGTAACCGGTGGAGGTGGATCCCTCGGGGAGTGAATAGACCACGCGCTTGGAGATGTTGTTGAGGCCGATGTCGTAGCGGAAGTCGAAGAAGATGGGGTGTATGGTGACAGCCACACCCAGGGAGAGGTCCCAGTTGAAGGGGCGCAGTTGCTCATCTATCTCCTGCCGGCTGAGGTTATTGAAGTTGGTCTTGCTTTTCTTTCCCCAGATGTAGCGCAGTTTGGGTCCGGCAAAGATGGCCAGTTGGTAGGGGTGCTCCTTGATGATGTTCCAGCCGTAGAGCACGGGTATGTCGATGCTGTGGATGTCGGTCTCGATGAAGGCCTCTGCTCCCGGGGTGAGTGAGGTGGAGGAACCTATTTCCTCGGGTAGCGTGAAGGTGAGGCTACTGCGGTTGACGCTGTACGACACCTCGGGCTGCAGGAAGTGGCGTCCGAAGTTGATGCGCATGAAGAGCGAGGCGAAGTAGCCGATGCGGTAGCGGTTCTGGAACTCGTCGATGGTGATGTAGCCCATCGTGAGGTCGTTGACCAGGAAGAGCGAGGAGGTGAATCCTCCCTTCAGGCCAAAGTTCACCACCTTCTCCTTCCGCTCCGGCGAAGAATCCTCTTCGTCACCATCACTCGTAGCTTGTAGCTCGTAGCCCGTACCTGCATCCAGCTCGTAACTTGTAGCTCGTAGCTCGTAGCCCGTACCTGCATCCAGCTCGTAACTTGTAGCTCGTAGCTCGTAGCTTGTATCTGCAGCCAGCTCGTAACTCGTAGCTTGTAGCTCGTAGCCCGTACCTGCATCCAGCTCGTAGCTTGTAGCTGCTAACGTCAGCAATACCGCCGCCAGTCGCTTCATGACTCCTTCTTCTTTTCCACTGACCAGCCAAACTTCCCAATCTTTTCGCCCAGGTCGTAGTAGGCTCCGTGAAGATAGACCAGCGGATGGCTGTCAGCCAGTTCAAACTTGCCCGTCTCGGCATTCATGAAGCGTGAATCGGCTTTGACATTGACTACATCGGCAATGAAGAGGTCGTGTGATCCGAGTGACATGATCTCCTTGACACGGCACTCGATGCTCAAGGGCGACTCCTCTACCAGCGGTGCGCTCACGATGGAGCAGGCTCCTGGCGTGAGGTGCATCTCCTCAAACTTATTGTAGTCGCGGCCCGAGCGTACGCCGCACCAGTCGGTGGCGCGAGCCATGTCGTGGGTGGTGAGGTTGATCACGAACTCCATGTTGCGCTTGATGATCTCGTAGGAGTGGCGCTCAGGGCGTACGGCAATGTAGCACATCGGCGGATTGGTGCAGAGCGTGCCTGTCCATGACACGGTAATCAGGTTATACTCCTCAGGCGTGCTGCCGCAGCTTACCAGCACTGCTGGCAGCGGATAGATCATTGTTCCCGGTTTCCAGTCTTCTTTCATCGTTATTATGTTATTGGTTCTTATGCGATTTTAGTTGAAAGCCTCTTTCCGTTGCGGTATTCAGGGCGGACACATAGGTCCGCCCCTACAGATGATTCATGTCGCGATTACTTCACCACCTCAATCTGTTCGCGGTTCTGCTCCTTCTCACAGTAGTGGCAGCGGATGACGCAGTGCTCCTTGTCGATGACGTGGAAGCGTGTGGGCATGGGCTCGTTGTTGGTGATGCACTTGGGGTTGGCGCACTTCACGATGCCGCGCAGTTCATCGGGCAGGACCACTTCACGTTTCTCTACCACCTCGTAGTTGCGGATGATGTTGAGTTTCACGTTGGGAGCCACCACGGCGATGCGGTTGATTTCATCGTCCGAGAAGAATCGGTCGGCCACCTTGATGATGCCTTTCGTGCCGAGCTTCTTGCTGGCCAGGTTGAATCCGATGGTGATGTTGTTACTCATCTCCTGCAGTCCCAGCAGTGAGACCACGGTGAAGAGCTTCTCTGAAGGTATATGGTCAATGACGGTCCCGTTCTCCAGGGCAGCCACTTGCAGTTCTTTCTTTTCAGCCATAAGTACTCTTTTAGGAATTTAAAATTTAAAATGAACAATTTAAAAAGCAAAGATTCAGGTCCCTCTCATCAAACGTTCCCTCCCTTTATGGGAGGCTGGGAGGGTCTTCTTTGTTTTTATTTCAAGACTTCCTCCAGTGTGATGCCAAGTACGTCGCAGAGGATGGCTTCACGGGCGTAGAGGCCGTTCTGTGCCTGCTGGAAGTAGTAGGCCTGGGGGCATTCGTCCACATCGTAGGATATCTCGTTCACGCGGGGCAGGGGATGGAGGATACGCAGGTTGGGGCGGCACTTCTCGAGCATCTTGGCCTTGAGGATATAGACATTTTTCACCCGCTCATACTCCATCAGGTCGGTGAAGCGCTCGCGCTGCACACGGGTCATGTAGAGGATGTCGGCACCGGCTATGATGTCCTCGTTGAAGTCGCTGTGCTCCACGTACTTGATGCCTTGTTCGCGGCAGTAGATTTTGTACTCCTCGGGCATCCTCAGCTCATCGGGTGCGATGAAGTGGAATGTAGGGTTAAAGTGGCGCATGGCCATGAGCAGTGAGTGTACTGTGCGGCCATACTTCAGGTCGCCCACCAGGTAGATGTTGAGGTTCTCGAGCGTGCCTTGCGTCTTGTAGATGGAGTAGAGGTCGAGCATGGTCTGCGAGGGGTGCTGGTTGGCTCCGTCGCCAGCGTTGACGATGGGTACGTCGGTCACTTCGCTGGCATAGCGTGCCGCACCCTCCAGGTAGTGGCGCATCACGATGATGTCGGCATAGTTGCTCACCATCTTGATGGTGTCCTTGAGCGTCTCGCCTTTCGACGAGCTGGTGGCCTTCGGGTCGGTGAAGCCGATGACGCGAGCTCCCAGGCGGTTGGCTGCCGTCTCAAAGCTGAGGCGGGTGCGTGTAGAGGGTTCGAAAAAGAGGGTGGCCACCACTTTTCCTTCTAACAATCGGCGGTTTGGACGTGCTTCAAACGCTTTGGCCATCTCAAGCATATAGAGAATCTTCTCTTTGCTATGATGGGCAATGGTAACTAAACTTCTGTTTTCCATACAGTTGATGTTAATTGTTCTTTCGAGAGTGTAAAAGTAGGTATATTCTTCGAGATTAGAAAATTTGAAAGAGACTTTTTTTTGCCGTAAAAAATAATATTCCTACCTTTGTCGGCGCTAATGAGGGGGTAGGGCCAACTGCTGCATCAGCTGTCCATCTATTCCCTATATATAATAAGGTATAGAGACGGAACGAAGCGAGCAGTATAATAAAGAATTTGTTTTTTATGAAGATAGATATTAAGAATTCGATTATCAAGAAGATAGTCATTACGCTCTGGGTACTTTTTGCTTTAGGGGCCTTGGCCTGCTGGCTGCTGTTTGTGGCCATCGCCAAGGGATGGATAGGCTACATGCCCCCTGTGGAGGACCTGGAGAACCCCACTTACAAGTTTGCCACCGAGGTCATCTCTGAGGATGGTAAGGCCCTCGGCACCTATTCGCTCAGCAAGGAGAACCGCGTCTATGTGGGCTACGGCGACCTCTCGCCCTACATGGTGCAAGCCCTGATAGCCACTGAGGATGAACGCTTCAGCCAGCACTCCGGCATCGATGCCATCGCCCTGGTGCGTGCCATCGTGAAGCGCGGCATCCTCATGCAGCGCAGTGCCGGTGGTGGCAGTACCATCACCCAGCAGCTCAGCAAGCAGCTCTACTCACCCAGCGCAGGCAACTTCATGGAGCGACTCTTCCAAAAGCCCATCGAGTGGGTCATTGCCGTCAAGCTGGAGCGTTTCTACACCAAGGAGGAGATTCTCACCATGTACCTCAACAAGTTCGACTTCCTCAACAACGCCGTGGGCATCAAGACCGCTGCCTACACCTACTTCGGCTGCCAGCCCTCGGAGCTGAAGGTGGAGGAGGCCGCCACCCTGGTGGGCATGTGTAAGAACCCCTCGCTCTACAACCCCGTGCGTTACAACGAGCGCAGCCGTGGCCGACGCAACGTGGTGCTCAACCAGATGCGTAAGGCTGAGTACATCACCCAGGCCCAGTGCGACTCCCTGCAGCAGCTGCCTCTCACCTTGAGCTACCACCGCGTGGATCACAACGAGGGACTGGCCACCTACTTCCGCGAATACCTCCGTGGCGTGCTCTCTGCGAAGAAGCCCAACCGCTCCGACTACCGGGGATGGCAGATGCAGAAGTACTACGAAGATTCCCTCGACTGGGAGACCAACCCCCTTTATGGCTGGTGTGAGAAGAACACCAAGAAGGATGGCTCCCACTACAACCTCTACACCGACGGACTCAAGATCTACACCACCATCAACAGCAAGATGCAGGCCTATGCCGAGCAGGCTGTGACGGAGCACCTCAGCGAACTGCAAGCCGCCTTCTTCAAAGAGAAGAAAGGGGCACGCACCGCACCCTATACCCGTAACCTCACCACCGATCAGGTGGATGAAATCCTGACCCGAGCCATGAAGCAGAGTGACCGCTACCGCCTCATGAAGGCCGCCGGAGCCTCGGAGAAGGAGATACGCGAAGCCTTCAGCACGCCCCAGCCCATGTCCGTCTTCAGCTGGCAGGGAGAGCGTGACACGGTGATGACCCCCATGGACTCCATCCGTTACTACAAGTTCTTCCTCCGTGCCGGATTCATGTCGATGGACCCACGCAACGGTCGGGTGAAGGCCTACGTGGGCGGTCCTAACCACCACTACTTCAAGTACGACATGGCCATGTCAGGGCGTCGTCAGATAGGCTCCACGATGAAGCCCTTCGTCTATACCCTGGCTATGGAGAATGGC
>JBJEKT010000212.1:0-21711 GCA_051878775.1 Bacteroides sp.
TGTTGTTGACTTTCGTATCGCAGTGGCATACCCGTTTGGGCAGTTTGCCTTCGCGGTGGAGCCGTTCGGCCTTGCACATCTCTTCGGCGCGCTTCTCCAGTTCGTCCAGGTACTCCTTCACTTCGGCCACACGTCCGGCGGGGTCAGCAGCCACGGCATCTCTGAGCTGTTGCAGGCGGAACTCCATGTTGTGGAAGTTGGGGATGGTCTCGCCCAGCTGAGCGGGGATATCGGCCAGCATAGCCTGGAAGTTACCGAAGGCCACTCCGGCATAGTAAGAGAACTCGGGGTTCACTGTCTCGTAGGTCTTGGCGTTGGGGATGAAGACCATCACGCGCCAGTAGCTCTCGCCGTCATACCAGTAGGTCTTACCCTCGGCGGTAGGCAGGAAGTGGAGCACCTTGCGGTCAATGTCGGTAGCTTGCTGCTCTTCCAGCTTCTTGCGGATGTGGGTCGTCACGGCGTCGATGTTGGCCTGCAGCATATCCACATCTTGGAAGATGGCGTGGTTGATGCGCTGGAGCACGTAGTTGGGCATCTCCGGCTCTTGGGTTGTCACTTTGTAGGTGTCGTTGATGAGTCCGGCACCCAGGGGCTTAATTTCTTGAAGTGTTCCTTGAATTGCAAACTTGGAGACAATTGCTTGAAGATCTTTCATGATGGTTTAATGTTTAAAGTTTAAAGATTGTGTGCAAAGATACACTTTTATTTTTAATTCCACCGTGTTAACCTCATAAATGTGGAAAAACAGCGCTACTAAGTTGAAAAACCACGTTTCTTCCCTAACGTGAAGATGGGCAGGAAGACAAAGATGCCTATGACGGACAGGACCAATCCGCCCGTGGTGCCGGCAGCCAGCGGAAACCAGAAGGCCTCCTTGCCCGTGCCCACCATGAACGGGATAAAGCCTGCGATGGTCGATACGACCGTCAGGAAGATAGGAATGATTTTGGCATTCCATGCTTTTACAAAGGCGCGGACAGGTAGCAGTCGTGGGAAGCGACGACGCACGTCGTTGTATTCGTTGAGGAGGTAGATGCTGGCATTGACTGTGATACCGCACAGCAGGACAAACGACGCAAACCCACCCTGGTCGAAGTTCAATCCGAATAGATAGAAGGTCAGGAATACCCCGATATAGGAAATCGGTATGACAAAGATGATGGCCAGCGGTTGCTTCAATGAATTGAACAGGATGCTGGTCATAAAGAAGATGATGGCAATGACTATCAGCAACAAGGCATACTGCTTGTTGTCCCTCTTTTCCCACGACCAACTCTCTTCTGCATCCTCTGCCGTGTAGCCCATCGGCAATCCGGCATTGAATTCCTCCAGGTCCTTTTGCAGTAGCTTCCGTCCCTGTACACTCGAACCAATGTATTCATATTGCAGGCAGAGGCGGTATTGCTGGTTCTCTTTCGCCACCTTCTGAGGCGACAAGCCTTTCTGGACCGTCGCAAAGTCGGATAACTTATAAGCATTTCCATTGATTTCGAAAGGCAGGTTCGCTAAGCTCCATACATCGTATGCTTCACTCTGTCGGGAGGTCAACCGCAAGGTCTCCAGTTGGCCGTCATATACGATGTGGGCACACGGTATGTTCCGTCCGAATACCGACCGCAAGGCGGTGAAGAGCTGCATCCCCGTAATCTCCTCCTTGGCCAGACGATGCTTGTCCAGGTCCAGATAAAACTCGCTGTAATCGTCCTTGTACCACGAAAATTCCGAATGGACCGTCACTTCCTTGATGCGGCGATGCGTCAGCAATCTCTCCTTCAGCCTTTCTCCCCAATAGGCCAGTTCATCGTAGTTATAGCCATACATCTTCACCCGAAAGCTACCCGCACTCTCCCGTACACTGTTGCTGAAACCCTGGTCCTGCAAGCCATAGACCTCCCAGTGTCCACCGCCCAACTGCAAGGCTCTACTGATGACATTGGCTTTCAAGGTATAGGGGAAGTCGCTGTGCTGATGCTCCTTGGTAAAATAGATCCGGATGCTGGCCCGACGCGCACTGTAAATGGAGGTCTGGAACTGCCTGATTTCCTTGAACTCGCTCAGGTAGCTCTCCATCTGCTTGACCAATGTATTCATCTGCTCCAAGGTACTGCCGTTCGGTAGCGAAGCGTATATCGAAAGAACGGTCTCTCCTTCCTCCCGGTTGAAGTAGGAACCCGAATAGACCTTATCCACAAACAGCCGCAAGCTCCCACCCAATGCCTTGTCCACAATCGGCTTCACCTTCTCCTTATACGTAGAGTTGTTGAATACCTTGTTGTAATAGGCAGCGAAATGACCCTCTCCCTCCATCTTCTCCGGCAAGAGGAAGACAGGAAGACCGAAAGCCAGCACCAGCAGCAGGCAAGCCATCACCCGATAACGGCACAACCATCCTATCAGACGAAGGTACACCTGACTAAACCAGACACCCAGACGCTTTACCCAAAGCCTCGCCTTGTGCTTCTTCATTCCTCCCCATCCTATTTTCTGAATCATGGCAGGCACGAACAGCAAGGCCACTAGCAGCGACACCAACAGATTGATCATCACCACGGCAGCAAAATCCTGCAAGTCTAATCTCAACTTATCGTCTAGGAAGAAGATGATGGCCAAGGCACCGATGGTGGTCAAGGTAGCGGCTAGTAGCGACACAAACGCCTCCAGGTTATGCCGGCGACGGATGTGGTCCACCATCACAATCGTGTTGTCTATCACGAGGTTCAAAGAGATGGTAATCCCCGCCAACGAATAGAGCTGCATCTCCAGTCCGAGGGCATAATAGAAGATGAAGGCCACAGCCAGATTGACCGTCAGGCTGGTGATAATCAGCAGCAGATAGCGTAAACTCCAGGTCATCAAAGCCACGAGTACCAGAAGAATCAAGACCGTCAGTCCGCTACGGAAGTAAATCTTATCCAGCTCTTTCTGAATGTGCTCTGTAGCGTCGTAGCCGATGTGTACTTCATAACCGGAGGGCATCTGCTGCTCCAGATTCCGCAGGGCCTGCTTCACCTGTTTGCTCAACTCCAGTTGGTTGGCCGTCTCTTCAGCCGTCAGGTTCAGGTAGATGGAGTTCAATCCATTGATTCGGTAGTAGCTGGTCGGTTCCGCTTCCACATGGACCACCTTGATGAGCTTCTCCAGTCCCACTAAGGTACCCTGCTTGGTCTTCAGACGAATCTCTTCTGGATGAAATTCCGTCTCCTTCCCCGTCGATGAACGGACCAGACGTATCCATTCCGTTTCGCCCGCTCCCTTTTCGATAGAGCAGATACCCAGGAACTCCTTCTCATACTGTCCGGCAATGGCCGACTGGATATCGCTCAAGCTGATGCCCAGCTGGGTCAATTGGATATGGTCATATTCCAACCGCCATTCCATCGGTGTGGCCCCCGTCAGCTCCACCTTATAGATACCCTTCAGTTGCCCCAAGACCGGTTTGATGTGCTCTTCCGCATACCGTTGTATCAGCATAGGAGTAGCCGGAGCATTGAGGGTATAGGTCATGAAGGGCCGGGAGGCGTTGTAGTCCGAACGGCTGGCATAGATTTGAGGATAGCTGACTCCCTCCGGCAGTTGCGACCAAGTCTGGCGTATCAGGGTAGAGACCTCGAAGCGGGTAGCATCCATATCCGCATGCTTATCCATCTCCAGCATGATGCTTCCACTCCCATTGTCCGAAGTGGAGTTGACCTGCTTCACCCCTTTCACACGGGTCAACATCGCTTCCAGGCGACTCGTCACCTCGGCTTCTATCACACGCGACGAATGGCCCGGCATCGTAAACGCGACCGTCAGGCCAGGCAAGGCACGTGAAGGCGACAACTTGACCGGAAGCAGCGGAAGCAGGGCCAGGCCGACCAGTGACAGGCAGACGAATGCCACAATCAGCGTAAAGGGGGAAAATGTGCGTATCTTCTTATTCATCTGTACATGCCGTCTTATCTATACATCCCGTTATCGAAGTCAAACCGGTCGGATAGGGACAAGCCGCTCTCAAAGTCGTGCAATGTCAACTTACGGATCTTGTAGTAATTCAGCCAGTAGTTCTGCAAGGCCGAGATGTAGTTCTTCTGTGCCTCCTGCTGGCGGTTGAGCGAGAGCGTCAGACTGTTCACATCGGCCTTGCCGATGATGAAGCGTTGGCGTGTCTGCTCGTAAGCCATGATAGCCAGGTCCAATGCCTCCTCAGCGCTTGCTATCAGCCGTTGCTGGATATTGAAGTCGCTGACCGTCATCGTCACCTCCTCTTCCAGCTTCAGTTCTTCCTGTCGGGCCGCAATCTTCACCACATTCAGGTTGTTCCTGGCCATGTTGTGCTTCCCCTTCCGCACACCCCAGTCCACCAAAGGAATGGAGACGCTGACGCTGACCAGGTCCTGCTGCATCGGTTTGCGGTAGGCATCCTTGAAATTGTCCGCCACCTGGTTGAACCCCACACTGGCATTCAGGCTGGCATTGAAGCGCGACTCCACACGCGTCTTGTTCACATCCCTCTCTGCCTCCAGCACATGCTGCTGCTGTTGCAGGAAGTCCGGATTATTGGACTTTGCCCTCGCCAACGCCTCATCTACGGAGATTTCCATAGCCAAGGGACGCCCGGGTATATCCAATTCGATTTGGGTATGCTTGTCCATATTGAGAAAGGATGCCAGCGCAAACATCGCACGCTTCAGGGCTATCTGTGCATTCTCCAACGTGTTGCGCGCATTCACCTTATCCAGCTGCAAGGTCAGCAGGTCGGCCCTGGAGATAGCCGCTATCTTGTGGCGTTGCAACCCGATGCTGTACAGGGTATCGGTCGAGGCCATGTTCTCTTTCGCCAACTGGTAGTCGGCTTGCGCCATGGCCAGGTTGAAGAAATAGTTCACCACCTCCTCCGAGACCTCCTCGGTATGGTAGATGAACTCCTTCTTCACCTTCTCAAACTTCAGCGGCTCAATCTTGCGGTCCCAACGGAACGGATTGTAGCCCAGCAGACTTTGTGAATAGCCTATACGGAAAGGCACACTGGAGAACTGGGTGGAGCGGGTATCGCCGAAGTTACGCAGGTATTCCAGGTCCGAGTCGATATAGAACGTACCTCCCGTGAGGTCAAAGTTCTGCTTGATGCTCAATCCACTGCTGGCACTGAACATCTGCTGCTCACGGTACACGTCCATGTCCGTGTTGGAATCGTAACGCTGCGTGATATAGCGGTAGTATTGCGCCGGCATCAGGTTCATGGTCAGGCTCGGCAGACGGTTGGCCTTATACGTACGGTATTCCCAAAAGCCAGACAAGTACATGTTCTGGTAACGGAAAGCCGACAGCGAACTGTCGTTGGCCAGTTGGATGGTGCGCTTCAGGTTGAGTTTGACTACGTGTTGCGCCTTACCGATGAAGGCAAACAGGCACAGCCCTATGCAGAGCGTAACAGATTTCCAATTCATACTATTCATGTTTACGATAAATGAGCCAATAGATTAAAGGAATGATAAACAGGCTGACGAGCGTACCCAGCAGCATCGAACCGATCATGGCGATCGCCAATGGCTTCTGCAGTGCCGAACCCATATCCGAAGAGAAGAGCAGCGGAGCCATCGCCATGATGGTGGTCAATGAGGTCATGATGATCGGGCGCAAGCGTCGGATGCCTGCCGTATGGATGGCCTCCATCAGTGGAGTACCCGCCTTGCGGAGTTCGTTGATGGAGTCCAGTTTCAGGATGGAGTCGTTCACCACGATACCACAGGTCACGATGATGCCGATAGCCGACATCAGGTTCAAGGTATGCCCGAACAGCCACAAGGCCATCAAGGCAAAGGCAATGTCAATCGGGATTTCCACCAAGACGATCAGCGGTTGCAGGAAGCTCTCGAACTGGGCACACAGGATGAAGTACATCAGCAGAAGGGAGACAAACAGGATGACGGTCAATTCTCCAATCATCTTTTCATTCGAGAAGAAGCTGCCTGCGAAGTCCACCTCCCAGCCGTCCGCCTCCTCTACCGTCTGCTTCACGTCGGCCATCAGCTTCGGCGCATCGGCTACGTCATAGAAGCTCAGCGGGATATATTCCCCGTTCTTTCCTGCCGTAATGCTTTTCAAGTCCTCCGATGCCACCACTTTGACCAGACTGCTCAAAGGGATACGGTTCGTTTCCCCCTTGGCATCCGGCTGCGTTGGCACAAGGGTCTCACTGAGCATAGTATGGATTGTGCGCTCTTCCCCGGCGATGCCTACCGGCAGATACTGCTGATAGGAGCGCAAGGTCGATACCTTATTCTCCTTGAACGCCGTGCGGAGTACGCGGGTCAGTTCGTCATAGGCCACGTTGTAGAGCATCAACCGTTCCCTATCCACCACCACATTCATCTGGTTACGGAAAGAGATGCCTTCGGTCGGCAGTCCGCTCCGCTGCATGATTTCCCCCTCCAGTTGCTGGAGCACCACGGGGTCGGGTGTCTGCGTACGATTGCTTGGATGCAGCTGTGCCACCACATCAGCCTCCCCGGTCACAAACAGCTTCTCGAAGATGGTCTCCGGCGGAGAGAAGGTCACTACGGCCAGCGGATAGTTCTCCTTCACCTCCCGTGTCAGCAAGGTCTGCAGAGGAGCGATTCCCTCCGGAAGTTCCGTCTTGAAGTAGAGTTCCGCTTCGGTAGCCGAGAGTTCATTGCCCCCATTCAGGATATAATCCTGCATGCCCACGTATGCCGTATGTTCCAGCACTTCTCCGTCGGTTCGCTTCATCAGCCTATGGACCCGTCGGCGGTTCTCATCCACATGGATGTGCTCGTTCCACTCGATGCGCATCACCAGTTCGTTTTGCTCTATCTCCGGCATCCGTTCCTTCTCCAGGTAGAAAAAGAAGAACAGGCAGAGCGGAAGCGTGGCCAACGTCATTCCGATGCTTAACCTCTTGTGGGCGAACACCCAGCCGATGCCTCCGTGGTAAGCACGTTCCAGCCAATGATTCATCAGGCCATGGTCAAAGCGTCTCGATAAGCATCCCTTCCCCCGGAGACCCGACCGATAGCACAGCAAGTAAAGCACCGGAAGCAGCATGATACCCGCTATGTACGAGACCAGCAAGCCCGCTGCAATGGAGAAAGCCTGGTCCCTGAAGATAGCACCGGCTATCCCACTCATGAATATCAAGGGTACAAATACCGCAATCGTCGTCAGTGAAGAGCTGAGCATCGGGGTGATCACCTCCGTCGTACCAGCTACACAAGCCCGCCTCAAGGCATATCCCTTTTCCCGATATTGCGCGATGTTTTCCGTCACGATGATGGAGTTGTCAATCATCATTCCCACCGCCATGATCAAGCCCGAGAGCGAAATGACGTTGAGCGATACCTCGAAGAGATAGAACAGGAAGAAGGTAATCACTACGGAGACCGACATACAGAGACCGATGACCACCGGTGAGCGCACATCGCCCAGGAAGAAGATGGCCACGAGGAAAATCAGTAGGAAGCCAATGGTCAAGTTATCTCGCAAGTTGGAGATGGTATAGTCCAGCAGCTCCGTCTGATTACGGCAAACCTGAAACTCAATATCCGGGTAAAGCGTGGCAAAGTAGTCGGTTGTCTCCTTCAGCTTGGCCTTCATCTCGTCCATGTTCTCATCGCTCTGCTTGATGATGGCCAAGGTTACGGCACGCTTCCCACCGGCTACCGACAATCCCTGCCTCTTCTGCGACACCACGGCCACCTTACAGAGCTCTTTCAGTTGCATCAGTCGCTCCCCCTTACGGATATAGATGTTTTCCACATCCTCCGGCGTCCTCAGCAGCGTCGCAATGCGGATGTTGTATTCATAGTAACCGTCACGCACCAGCATACTTCCCGGCTCCACATTGTTGGCCGTCAAAGCCTGCTCAATGTCCGCAATGGTGATGCCTGTGATGGCCAGCTTCTCCTGGTCGGGTACGATCTGGAGCATCCTCCCCGGCACACCGGTGATGTCTGCCATGGCCACTTCCGGCAGTTGCTCGATGCGTCGTCTCACCACATTCTCCGCCAGTTCGCATAGGGTAAGGAACTGCTCCTCATCCGTCTCCTCATACGGCCGTTCCCTCTTCAGCGTCATATTCAGGTAGAGCACCGGGATATCCGTCGCACTCGCCTTGATGGCCTTGGGGCGCTCCGCCTCCTTCGGCAAGCTGTTCATGGCCGCATCGATCTTTTCGTTCACTTCGATGAACGCCAGATCCGTATTCACCCCGTATTCGAATGCCATTCGGATGATGCCCAAACCGTCTCTGGTCTCACTCTCTATTTCGCGCAGCCCTGCCACCTGCAGGAGTTGGCGGCGCACGGGAGCCACAACCGTATGCTCCAGTTCACGCGCCGATGCGTTCTCGCCCGTCACTTGTACCGTAATCTGTGGGATGGCCATATCCGGCAGCAACGATACAGGCAGCGTGAAGTAGGTCACCAGCCCGATGATGAAGCAGGCCGTAAAGGCCATCAGCACCGCAATAGGTCGTTTGATGAGGAATCTTACCATAACACGAACGCACTTCTTATTCCATAATCTTCACCGGCGACTCATGCGCCAGGTTCACATTGCCGGTCGTAATCACCGTCATGCCTTCTTGCAAGCCACTTGCTTCCCAATCCACCAACGTATATTCCGTCATGTTCTCCAGTCCGGTGGTTACATAGTTCCACATCGCCATGTTGTTCCTGACTGTAAAGAGCACCTGCTTGCCCGAACGGAGTACAACGGCCGTTTTCGGCACAACCATCTGCTCAGGCACCGAACGCTTCACGCTGACACGCACATTCATCCCATCGAAGAGCCTGTCACCGCCGTTCACCTGAGCCTTCACCCGCACCATACCATGCTCATCCACCAGCGGATTGATTTCGCTGATACTTCCTGTCCGTTTGCCCGCAGCAGCAGCGTAAGGCATCACCTCCACTTGGTCGCCCACCTTGATTAGAGGCAGTTCACTCTCCAGCACGGTAAAATCCACTTCCATGGCTGAGGTACGTATCACCCGACAGAACGGCTCCCCGCTCTTCGGCATATTATACGGTTTATCAAAGAGATTGGCCACCACGCCATCAAAAGGAGCAGTCAATGTGGCCTGCTCCATATCATGCTGTGCCGATTCATATTGCGCCTTCGCCTGTGCATAACCGCTCTTCACCTTGGCCAGCTCCAGCACATCGGCAGGCACGGCATCCAGGTTATCCGCAGCATACCCCTGACCGATCAGCACATCCTTCATTTCCAGCGTAGCTTGCGTCAGGGAGTTCCTGCACTGCGTCAAGGTATTGCTCAGCTTGAACAGGTCCAGTTCCGCCAGTTTCTCCCCTTTGCATACCGACGAACCGTTCTTTACATACACCTTCGCCACCACTTCCTGTGTACGGAAGTAGAGGTCGGCATATTCCTTGGCCACCATCTTCCCGTTGCTCATCAGTTCGTGATGGAAGTCCCTCTTTTCGAGCTTCATCACGGTCACTTCATTCACTTGCTGCGGAAGCACGGTTTCCACCCCTTCCTTTTCCGTGTTTCCTGTCCTACTATCGGCACAGGCAGCCAGTATTATGAATACCGGATACCAAAGCATATTCTTTTTCATGGTCACATTTTCTTCCCTTTATCTTTTAAATTTTACAATCATAAGTATGGGATTGTCATCCTCTTGTATGTTTACGGCGATTTCTTTCAGTTTACCTCTTAAATTACCCTCTTTATAATCTTGGTAAAGTTTTTCAGCCTTTATTGTCTTGATACAATGGCCTGCAGGAACTTCTGCTCTGTTCAATCCGAATAGATTGGTTTCTCCTCCTTTTATATAATCTTTGTTTATAATAGCTTCTAATTCAAAGATTTTTGAGAGATTCTTGTCGAAAATGTATTCTTGTGAAGGATAACCCTTATTTGCCTTGAAGTCCCATTCTTTCTTTATTGTATAGGCCATATAATAATGAGGAGTATCAATACCGGGGAAGAAAAATATGGGCGTTTCCATTTGATGTATAGAAGGTACTCTTGCTATAAATGGTTTCATTCCAGTCTCAGGGTTCAAGATATAGGTTGTGTCTGATGCATAGGTTGACTGGATAAAGTATCCGTTACTTTTGATATATGTATTTGCAGATGAATTAGCTCTGAACCCGTCCTTGTTTATTGACAGGTTCATTTCCTTTGTACTTCTGTATTGCTTTTTACTTATTGTCTTTCCATCCTGTCTCGAAATTCGTACAAATGTGTTATCGAAAACATACGCATACAATTCTTTTTCACTGAATATCTTAATATGATAAATTCTATTATTCCCTGTGTATCCAGTATTGAATGAGCGTTTAAAGTTCCCGTTTAAGTCATATACATAGATTTTACATGCTAACATGCTCAGTATAAAGACCTCATTGCTCTTTGGATCGTAACACAAATCAGATATTTCTTTATATTCATTTGGACCCTTTCCCTTTTTATTAAAGCTGTGTAATGCTTTTCCGTTTCGGGCATGAACCATAACACCACAATGGTCATTGGCTGCAATAACATATTTGTCATCAACATAGTAAACTTCACGCCCTTTCCATAAGCTAAATTCTGTTGTTTCTATAGGCACATACTCTATTTCGGCAATATCTTGAAGGTAGAGTGTTTTTTTCTCATAACTTTTGGTTACATCAAAGTGCCAAACACTACCTTTCATGATGTTTTCAATAGTGGTACTCTCCTTATCAATAGAAGTACTATCAGTGGATGGTTTCATTCCTGTTTGATGATTTGAGGGACTACATCCTATAATGAGAAGCAAAAAGATTGATAGAATATTTTTCATTATAATAATACGTTTATGTTTACTTCTAATTTACTCCGGCACCCGCAAGGAGTAAGAATCCTCTCCCATACATGTATTTACTTTTTAAATTTTACAATCATAAGTATAGGATTATCGTCTCTTTTTACGTCTGAAGCAATTTGCCGTAATTTTCCTTGCAGTTTTCCTTCTTCATGAAGTTCTATTAAGCGATCTGCGGCATAAAAGCTAATGCCACAGTTCTGTATTCTGTTTTCAATCAAAACATTACAGAATGTAACCGGCTTATGCTCATCATCTCTATTGTAGAAGGCAATATTACCGTTCTCTGACGTGATTAGGTTGTGTGCAAGGATTTTTGTATGAATGAAAGTCTCAGTATTTTCATCTTTTTCCGTCAGATACAGGTATAGATAGTGCTGTGTCCTTAAATAGGGAGTTGCTAATAAGTTGCGATGTGCATTCTTCTTCACGAAACGGGGCTTTATGACATGCTCTTCCAAACTATAAATGGTGTCACATGCTAAATCTGCCAATAGAATCTCATTCCCGTTTCTGAAATAGGGGAATGAAGAGCTGGCAACCAACACGCGCCCATCTTTTTTTCGTATGGTATTGGTTTGTTCTACTTTGGGTTTGATGGGAAGTTCTTCTATGCTTCCATTTACTTTGTTGATCAATCGATAATTGCTTAAAGAGTCTTTTTTATTAAAAAACACCGAAGACGCTATATCATAATAAAATAACCATTTATCATCGATATTCATCAGTCCATCCATTGCACTGAAAGAGGTGGGGATGGATCTCAGGAACTTTCCATTGTAGTCATACGTCAGGATTTGTTTTCTCCTGATGTCATCCACAACATAGATTTCTTTTTTCTCCTCATCGAATGTGACTTTGCTACAATATGTGTATTCCTTCCCACTACTACCTTTGTGATTGAATGAACTGATTATTTTACCTTTGTTATTGAAGAGAATAATGCTTCCTTCCTTCTTATTGTGAGCAAGAATGTAGTTGTCCGTAATCGTAAAATTACGGATGCCATCCAATAATACGCTATCATTGGTCTCTAAAGGGATGTAGGACACTTCAGCTACATCCTGTAGAAATACTTTTTGCTCTTCATCAGGAACGTTTGCAACGTCTATTATTGATATCCCTTTTTCGGAGAGAGAGGTGTTCTCAACTATTTCTGCCTGTTGTATCGTGCTGCTTTCATTGTTTGAAGCAGGTTTGCTGTTGCATCCTCCACATAACAGGAGAAGCAGGCATAATAATTCTTCACGCTTTGCCAACTTAGCTTGGCTGAGTTTATGCAAATTAATACAATTAAGTGTTTTCATCCTTCAAATTATTAAAATTGCTAATAACTGGTTTTGCTGCTGCAAATATATGGCTTTATTTTTTATGAACATCGTCAGATACAGACGAATAATTAGCCTATTTCTACTTTTTTTAATGTGTGTAACAAGTTGAAAATCAGGAATCAATATAAAAAATAACCCCTTAGGCGAATTTCACGAAATTCGCCTAAGGGGAATGAAATGTACATATACCTGTAAATCAGAATATAAACTAATTACACGGAATCTTAAGAGGCTATTTCAAAGGCGGGTAATTACAAAGTGTTGATAATCAGATTCCTTATTCATATAAGTAGATGCAATTCTTTACAAGTACTATTAGACTCTTTGATTATCTCCCTGATTTTGTCTCTTCTTTTGTAGATGGCGTTAGGGGTTTCGTCTGAAAGACTCGCTATAAAGTTGATAGACAAACCGGCCAATAAGAGGCAAGTCAGTCTGTAATGCTCCTCGCTTGGAAGCTTGACGTCCTTACGAATCTGACACATCACATCGCCATAAAGTTCATTCACCAGCTTCTCCAGATTTCTTTCCGCTTTCTTACTTCCGTAAAATTCATGGATGGTCGTCTGAATATACTCTTCGATGGCCTTATCCCTGTTCTCTGCATTTTTATAGTTGACGTGTAATAGCCGAATGGTGTTCTCTATGTGCTTGAAATGATTCTTAAGCATTTTATTCACTCGAATCAATGCATTGCGCTTATCATCCTTCAGTGATTCCATCTCCTGATTGGTCTGATCGATAAACAACCTGGTTTCTGCGATATACTTTTTACTATGATCCAATTCTTGGGTTAGCCGCTCGATATCCTGTGCTGAAAGGGCTACATTGGCTTCCAGTCTGATGGCCTGCAATCTCAGGTTGTCTTCACGTTCCAATGCTTCTTGCCGAAGTACTTTTATTTTCTCTTCATGCGTCATATCGCGTTCTTCCAGTTTTTCTTTTAACCAGTGCTGATAATTCCGCTGAAGTCTCTTTTTTAGCTGTATGATGACAAGCATGGATATAAACAGCAAAATGATGAAACCTAATAACCGGATGTATTTTTCCTTTTTCAGTTTGTATTCCCTATGTTGCACTTCTTGGTTGAGGATCTGTTTTTGCGCAGAGAGTACAGGTTGCTGTAATGCATGTATGATTCTGCTATTTTGCATGGAGACACTTTGCTCCAGATCCGAATAGGCTTGCTGATATGAAGAGAACAAGCAGTTGTTTTGTGCTGAGATATAATAAAGATTGATGGAGTCATTCAAGGTTTTAGCTCGTCTCCATGCCTCATTCATATAGATTTGGGATTGTTCCTTATTCTTCTCTTTTGCCATCAGTAGGCTTACATAGGCATAGAAAGTGCAAGTCAGTCGATCAATAGAATAATGACTGATAAGGTCGTTATAAACAGAAAGAGCCTCTTCCTGTTTATCCATATTCACATAAAGCAAAAACAAATCACCCAAACAATTTCTAATAATAGTTGGATTGTTTGAGTCTTTAGCCTCTTTCATTGCCTCATGTAGGATATGAGTACTTTCGGTATTGTTTCCCATCGATCGATAAACGGCACTTTGACTTAACATCCCATATAGTTTATGCAAGGTTTTATTCGCCTTTTGATAACAAGTAGTGCTACGTTGATAACTGTCCAATGCTTTGGGGAAATCATAATATTTGCGATAGATATCCCCCATTTGGTCATATAGTAGTCCTGCTGCATAGTCATCTCCCAACTCATCAACCAGCTGTTCCGCCTCCGTGTAAGCCAATGTAGCCTGGGTCAAGTCATTGGCATTGGTGTAGATGCGCCCCAAATAGTAATAGGAGAAGAACTTGGCCCTTACATCGTCGCGGTTCTTGTAGTAGTCCACGGCAATGCTGATCAGTGAATCGTTGGTCAGGTCGATGTAGTTCTTGTCCAATGCTTGGCTGTAGAGCAGGGCATAGCGGGCACGATGTTCCTTAGAGTGCAACTCGGCCTGCTCAATACCTTTCAGGAGGTGCAAGGCAGAGTCAGGATGTTCGTTCATCACCGTTTCTGCCTGAAGCAGTTTTTCTGCCACAGGGTATTGCTTCTGGCATCCGAGAAACAACGAGGACATGGTCAGTATTAACAGTACATCCCGATTCACCAACGATCTTATCATATAGAGTTCTACTTAGATTAAACAAATTGTCGCAAAAGTAGTATTTTCCTGAATACACATAGACATAACAGGAAGTATTTTTGGATTAATACACCCTTTTTAGGTTAAGATGCTTAACAAAGTGGATAGATAGTGCGTTTTCATTTCGTGGGTAATTTGTTATCTGCAGGAGGTGTCTTGTCGAAGTTTATTGATTCCTAGCTCAAACTTTATGGGGTTACTTTCTTTCAGTTTCCTGATGTTGAGTAGTTTCCATTGCACAGAAGGATATTGTGAAAGGTCACCAGCACAACATTTCTTCCAGTCGGGTTCTCCTTGCTCAAACGACAACAGAAATTCTTTGTCAGTGATTGTGAGACCGCCATGGACAAGATTCAGCAAAGCTGTTCTTGATTCCAAATAATCCTCATAACCGAATGGCATTTCTGTCATTCCTTGGAATTGATTCTCCAAGGCTTCGGTTTGGTCAATGTCATTAGGTTGCAGTGATTCGATGATGGGCTTGTCACTTCCAAGAAGACAAAGCATGAAACCGTCCTTTACATCGTCAAAAGATTGCAGTTCCATGTATTTGCAATCAAACAGGTCACGTGGATGCTGCCGACTTAATGCTGCTGTAATTTTGCCTCCATAGAGTTGGCTGAATGATACGGTCCGAGCCTTACACCCCATATTAAACTCATTTCTTGCCTTTTCACATAGTGGCAATTCTACGACATCACCAATGGTTCCTCTTTTTGTTGCATTGACCTCTATCTTTACCGTGGCCTCACCCAACGTGCATAGCAATTTCCATACGTCAGGTTTGTGTTTGACAACAATGCCTGGTATGGTCTTCTCAATATTCTTTTTTACCTCAAGCAACTTCTGGTTGATGGATGTCAGACTCTTTTGCCTATTTTCTATAGGTATGTATGTGACATCAATATCAACACTGTATCGTAAGAGATTCCTGTGAAACAAGTTTATTGCAGTTCCACCATGGACGGCAAACTCCTTGATTTTATATACCGATGGCATGATGCGTATGAGCAAAGCCACCTGTTTTCTGTATCTATCCTTCATAACTGTTTAGGGATTGCGGTATTGTTATCTTGTATCTTGGTATATAAATACCTCCTGGCACAAGCTGCATTTTTGAAGTCCCAAGTTCTATCCTGCTTGCAGTGAGTTCGTCCAGCCAGTAATGCCCTGCCTTCTCTGCCATGTAGAGGAACATTCGCTTGACGCCATAGTTCCCTGTGTTTTCAAGAAGCCGCTGCACCACATCACTCCTTAGCGTGGTAAGCTGTTCCATAATGTAATATAAGTCTGTATAGTCATAATACTTTGGGGCAAGCAGCAGGCACTCGAGGAATGCTTGTTCAGGCGAGGATATGTAGAGTGTACCGCCTTTGGCATCTTCCTCAATAATTTCTGTGACCTTGAAAGTATTTGTATGAAATGTCCTGAAGCTTACATCAAAGCACTCGTCCTTCATCCAAGACGGACGCTTCGCGGATGTGGCTAAACATACTGCCAATACAGGTTTACCCATAGGAACATAATGATTGAAACCTGCATATTCCAATGCCGAATGCGCAGCTATTCGCAATTGAGATCCCGTCTGCTTATTGCAAGATGCCAACGCCGCAAAAGCAGAAAGTTTGCTTCCTGTCCTGTACATTACCCCCTGTGACAATAAGGAAAACCACCCAGAGTCACGGTATCTCTTCTGCAATTGGTCTGAATACCCTTGTAGCTTCAGCCACTTGGAGAATAGCAAGCCGGTTGATTCAGTGTTTGCAAGAAGTTGGTTTATTTTTGTTCCTGTAGCTATACCCATAGTATATAAACTGATTGGATTTTCAACTGCAAAATTACAATAAATACATGATAAATCTTCATGATGGTTGAAAATAATGCTGTTTTCTGCGGAAAATGTAGTATGTCGCTGTATGGAATAAGAGAAACGGCCAGACTGTTTTGATTATCCAAACAGTCTGGCCGCTTCTGATTTCTTGGTGATTCGCTTGGGGCTCGAACCCAAGACCCCAACATTAAAAGTGTTGTGCTCTACCTGCTGAGCTAGCGAATCAGACCTCTGTTTTGCCGTTAAGCGGGTGCAAAGATAGTGACTTTTCTTGAAATAGCAAGTATAAAAGCCAAAAAGTTGCATTATTTCGTCTCATTCTCGGTGGATTGGGGGATTTCGGTGCCCTCAGGAGGTGAAAATTGCTCTTTCTTGGCGATATAGCGTTGGTAATAGGAGAGCATCAGCGTGGTGAGCGGGAGAGCAATGATCATGCCCACCATCCCCATCAGTGAGCCCCATATGGAGAGCGAGAGGAGGATGATGGCGGGGTTGAGTCCGGTGATGTGGCCCATGATGCGCGGCACCAGGAAACCGTCCTGTATCACCTGTACCACCACGAAGACCATCAGCGCCGAACCCAGGATGAACCAGAAGTTGCCTCCTGTATCGGCCGTCTTGAGGATAGCCAGCAGTACCGTAGGGATGAAGCCGATAATCTGCAGATAGGGCACCAGGTTGAGCAGGCCTATCAGCATGCCCAGGCCGATGGCCAGCGGGAAGTCGATGAGAAGGAAACCGATGCTGAAGAGCACTCCTACGCAGAAGGCCACCAGGGCTTGTCCACGGAAGTAGCGGTTCATGCCCTCCTTGATGTCGGTAAGCAGGCCGACGGTGAAGGTGCGGTACTTAGGTGGAAGCAGTCGTACCCACCCTTGCGATATACTCTCGTAGTCCATCAGGATGAAGACCACGTAGAGCAGCATGATGAAGAGGGTGAATACGCTGAAGAGCAGGTTGACCGACTCGGAGAGCAGTGTCCACACCTTGGGCAACGCTTCGCGTAGGGCACTCATGCTGCTCTCTTCCGATAATAACGCGCTGAGCCAGCTGTAGTCCAGGTGGCTGCGTACGAACTCCGAAAGCAGTTCGGGCACATTGCCTTGGTAGGTCCCTCGACTGAAGTAGTTGATGAGCAGCTGGTTGACCCGCCCAATCTCCTCCACCATGGGCGGCACAATCAGCAGGAAGGCCACTGTGCCGATGCTGCCCACCAGCAGGATGGCCAGCAGGATGGAGAGGATGCGGCTCTTGAGACAGAGGCGATACTGCAGGAAATGTACCAGGGGATAGATCATGTAGGCGATGAGCCACGCCACGAAGAAAGGCAGGAGCACCCCGCTCAACCGGTTGATGAGGTGGAGCACTCCCACGACCATGAGGATGCCTATCACGCCGCGGATGAAGCTGTCGAATGTTATCTTTTTCCTCTCCATGGCCGCTTATCTGTTGCTGTTGTCACGTAGTTCGTCCTCTTCCAAGGCCTCCAGGTAGCAGGCACGGCAGAGGGGTTCATACTCCTGTGTCTCACCCAGCATCACCTGCTTGTCGTTCTTCACCGTACGGTGGGAGAAGGAGGCCAGCGAGCCGCACTTCACGCAGATGGCGTGAACCTTCGATACCTCGTCAGCTATGGCACACAGCGCTGGCATCGGACCGAAGGGCACGCCGCGGTAGTCCATGTCAAGCCCGGCTATGATGACGCGTATGCCGTTGTTGGCCAGTTCGTTGCACACTTCTACCAGCCCATCATCGAAGAACTGCGCTTCATCGATACCCACCACGTCAATCTCTGACGTAAAGAGCAGGATGCTGGCCGAGGCATCAATAGGTGTAGAAGCGATGCTGTGGCTGTCGTGTGACACCACGTCACCCTCGGAGTATCTTGTGTCGATGGCAGGCTTGAATATCTCCACCCGTTGCCGGGCGAATTTGGCCCGCTTCAGCCTGCGGATCAGCTCTTCAGTCTTGCCTGAGAACATCGAACCGCAAATCACCTCAATGCGGCCCCGGCGGCGGGTCTCCTGGTTGTGGTCTTCTGAGAATAGCACCATGATTCTATCTTATTTTTTGGATTGAATGGCACAAAAGTAATCATTTTGTGGACTAACCTACTCTTTTTTCATGAATAATTTCTATTTTTGCGTCGTCAAAAGGCCTTCAGGCCCTGAAATGAGCGAATTATTATGGGAAAACTCTACATCGTACCTACGCCCGTAGGCAATCTGGAAGACATGACGCTGCGTGCCATCCGCATCCTCAAGGAGGCTGACCTGGTGCTGGCCGAAGATACGCGCACCTCGGGTAATCTCCTCAAGCATTTTGAAATTAAGAATTCTTTGCAGGCTCACCACAAGTTTAATGAACATAAATCGCTGGAAAGTGTTATTCATAGACTGAAAGCTGGCCAAACGGTGGCGCTCGTGTCGGATGCCGGTACGCCGGGTATCTCCGACCCGGGTTTCCTGGTGGCTCGCGAGTGTGCCCGCCAGGGTATCGAGGTGGAGTGTCTGCCTGGGGCCACAGCCTTTGTGCCAGCCTTGGTTGCATCGGGACTGCCGTGTGACCGCTTCTGCTTCGAGGGCTTCCTGCCGCAGAAGAAGGGACGGCTCACGCGCCTCAAGGCCTTGGCTGAGGAGACGCGCACCATGGTGTTCTATGAGTCGCCTTACCGGGTGCTGAAGAGCCTCACGCAGTTTGTAGAGGTATTTGGTCCCGAGCGTCAGGCCAGCGTCTCACGCGAGATATCGAAGCTCCACGAGGAGACGGTACGGGGTACACTGGCCGAACTGGTAGCCCACTTTACCGAGCACGAACCCCGTGGCGAGTTCGTACTGGTGGTGGGAGGAAAAGATGAGTGATTACTGTTTTGTGATTAACAAGGGTTTAAACTTTATAAACTTGATAAACAATGAAGAATTTAATTATTTGTGTGGCAACTCTTGTTGCCTTGGTCTCTTGTGATGTAATAGGTGGTGGTAATCGCGACCAACTGAAGGCTGAAAATGATTCGCTGGTGCTCCTGCTCACGCAGCGTAACGCCGAGCTGGACGAAATGCTGGGTACGTTCAACGACATTTCCGAGGGCTTCCGTCTGATTAATGCCGCAGAGAACCGTGTGGATCTGAACCGTTATGCCGTGGGCGAAGGTTCGCAGAGCGCTAAGGAGAAGATAGCTGATGACATTGAGTTCATCCGTAAGCAGATGGAGGAGAACCGCGAACAGATTGCCAAGCTCCAGCAGATGCTCAAGGAGAGTAAGAGTGCATCGGCCCAGCTCAAGCGTGCCGTTGAACAGATGTCAAAGGAACTGGAAGATAAGACGCAACGTATCGAGGAGTTGCAAGCCGAACTGGTAGCCAAGAACATCCGTATCCAGGAACTGGATGATGCCGTCAATGAGCTTACTGCTTACCGTCAGCAGTTGGAGAAGGAGAATGCCGCCAAGGCAGCTACCATTGCCTCGCAGGACAGAGACCTCAATACGGCTTGGTTTGTCTTCGGTACTGAAAGTGAGCTTAAGGAACAGAAAATCATAAAGAAGGGCGGTGTTCTCGGATTGGGTAAAAAACAGGTTTTGCAGGAAGATGATGTCAACCTGGACTATTTCACCAAGATTGATATCCGCACCACCAACCAGATTCGTCTCTATAGTAAGAGTGCCAAGGTACTGACCAACCACCCCAACAGCTCCTATGCTTTGGAGAAGGATGACAAGGGAGAAATCACGCTGAAGATTACGAACGTTAAGGATTTCTGGAGCGTAAGCAGATACCTTGTTATCCAGGTGAAGTAAGGCGTTACCTCACTCTCTCTTGCCGCAATGGCCTCAAAAAAAATAATGTGATTTTTTGGAAAAAGAGGTGAAATTAAGCAGAAAAGTTGTACTTTTGTCACCGAATTAACGCAACAATACAGTTATGGAGACATTATTACCTTTCGCTTTGCTTTGTTTCACCTCTTTCTTTACGTTGACCAATCCCTTGGGCACGATGCCCGTTTTCCTCACCATGACCAACGGGATGACCGAGAAAGAGCGTCAGTCGGTGCTTAAGCGCGCCACGATTGTAGCTTTCGCCACCATCATGGTGTTCACCTTTGCCGGTCAGTTTATCTTCATGTTTTTCGGTCTCTCTACCAACGGCTTCCGCATAGCCGGAGGCTTTATCATCTTCAAGATAGGCTTCGACATGCTGCAGGCACGCTATACGCCGGTCAAGCTGAAAGATGAGGAGATCAAGACCTATGCTGCTGATATCTCTGTCACGCCGCTCGGCATTCCTATCCTCTGTGGTCCCGGAGCCATTGCCAACTCCATCGTGCTCATGCAGGATGCCACTTCGCTGGAGATGAAGGCTATCGTCATCGGCTCCATCGCCATCATCTACTTTATTACCTACTATATCCTGCGAGGTTCAACGAAGATGCTCAAGGTATTGGGTGATACAGGCAACAACGTGATGATGCGCCTGATGGGACTGATTCTGATGGTGATTGCCGTAGAGTGCTTCGTAGGTGGTGCCAAGCCCATCCTCATCGAGATTTTCAGAGGTTGATTGCTGAGTCAACCTGCTTCTCTACGAAGACAATTGGATGATTTCACCGATTCCTTTTTCATTATTTCAGATAAATCCCTTATCTTTGCAACGCATTGCGAAAAATATCGGAATTATGGAAACCCTTTTAAGTTCGGTACGGTGGTGGCGTTGGGCAAAACGGCCACCCGATATGCCACGGGCTTTGCCATCCCGAGCAATGGCTAATAGAACATTACGCTGTTTCTCGGGCATCTGATAGAGAATGCTTTCGTAAGTATCTGAGGATAAGTCCAGGATGAAACGGATGGCCTTGTCAATCGCTGGCGGCATACAGGTTTCTCCTTCACGCGTTACTTGATAGAGGTAATTCATCACCTTCTGCATATATGATGTTATGCTGTGGAATTTCTCCAACGGGATAGGTTGAAGGTTGAACAGCGTAACCGATTGGTAGAAGGGACGTGCAGGAGAGGTGAATATCTCACCCATCAGGTGTCTTTGTGAACCGGAGAAAATGAAAGGTTCATCCGACATTTCGAGTGACGCTATGTCATTCTTGGGGTAGAGCATAAAAAACGCAGAGAAATGAAAACAATACCTCACACCTCACAAATGTCCATTATCAACTGATACACAGAAGCTTACGATGTGAGGTTTGTGTGAGGTGTCAAAACCGAACCTCACACTATATCTAACTAATAATCAATAGCATACAAGCAATTGTGAGGTGTGAGGTATTTTTCATCATCAGAACGATTATTCATTTCATACCCATCGTCCACTGTAGGGGCAGACCTGCGTGTCTGCCCGAAAACGCCCACAATCACAGCATTCAGGGTGTACACACAGGTTCGCCCCTACAGCTAAATTTTATCAATATATTATCAACTCAATGATAAACTATTTTCATCGCGATGAAAATCTCTTTTCATCTGTATGAAAAGGAATTACCATCGGGATGAAAACAGTTTAAAGCTGTAGTCTAACGCTTTTGGTTGACTACTTCAAGCCTTATTTTTAAGGTTGGTTG
>JBJEKT010000213.1:0-21538 GCA_051878775.1 Bacteroides sp.
TGAAGGGGTTGACGCGCTTCTGGATGACGTCGATGGTGAGTTCGCACATCTGACCTACCTTCTCGTCGAGGGTCATCTTCTGGAGCAGCTGCTCCACTTTCTGTTCAATCTGTTCGTCACGGGGGATGGCCGGCTTCTGTTGTGCCAGCGCGGGAGCTGTCAGCAGGGTGGCTGCCGCCAGCAAAGAGAGAAATGCTCTTTTCATGATGATGTTTGTTTTTTAGTTTTATGTTTATCGTGTTTACAGCGGGCAAAGGTAGTGATAAGCTTTGGAATCTGCAAATCCAAATCGGGATTACTTGCAGGGGCGGAAGATGTCCGCCCCTGCAACGAAAGGGAAGAAGCCTTCAACGAAAGGGAAGAAGCCTTCAACGAAATGGACGAAGAGCCCAAAAACTAAAACAGCTTCGGGGCAAACTCGGTGAGGTAGATGCGCCAGTTCTTCCAGATGTGGCCTTCGCCCGTCTCGAAGTACTCGTACTTATAGCCCTTCTCGTCGAGCATCTTGCGGAAGTCACAGTTGGCCTTGTAGAGGAAGTCGGTGTTGCCGATGGCGATGTAGTAGAGCGCGGGCTTCTTGGCAAACTGCGTGGCCAGCTTGGCATCGAAATCCTGGTAGATGGGCGAATCCATCTTCTGGTCGGGCAGGATGGCGGCCGAGAAGAGGCCTACGTAGTCGAACATGTCAGGGTTCTGCTTCGAGATGTGGAGCGAGTGGAAGCCACCCATCGAAAGGCCGGCAATGGCGCGTGCCTTCTTGCTCCGGATGGTGCGGTAGTGGCTGTCGATGTACTTCACCACGTCGGGGAAGGCCGCTTCGAACGAGCCCTCCATCGTCTTGGGCAGCTGCATCGAGGGCTGTACGTAGCCGCCACTCGTCTCACCTGGGGCAGCTTCCTGCGAGATGTTGCCGTTGGTCATCACCAGAATCATGGGCTTCGCCTTGCCCTGGGCAATCAGGTTGTCCAGAATCTGCGCTGCGCGACCCAGTTCGCTCCAGGCGTTCTCGTCGCCACCCATGCCGTGCAGCAGGTAGAATACGGGGTAACGCTTGCCGCTATCCTCGTAGCCAGCGGGCGTATAGACAGTCATGCGGCGTTTCATGCCAGCCGTAGGGCTGTCATACCACACCTTGGCCACGGTGCCGTGGGGCACGTCGTTCACCTTGTAGAGGTCGGCACGTTCGCCACCGATGATGAAGACGTTGGTCACGCTCTGCACGTCGCGAATCATATAGACGTTGGAGGGGTCGTTGATTTTCAAGCCATCCACCAGGAAGGTGTAGCTGTAGAGTTCGGGCTTCAGCGGCTCAGGAGTTGTCCACTCCCAAACGCCCTCCTTCTCCACGAGGTCGGCATAGCCGGGGGCATCAAACTCGCCGAAGGGGGTCTTGACCTTCTGCGCCGGCAGGAAGTCGCCCGTCACCTGCACTTTGACGGCTTTGGGGGCCTTGAGGCGGAAGGTTACGGTGTGGTTGTCGTGAATCTCGGGGGAGACAATCTGCGAGCCACCCCACAATGCCTGCTGAGCTTGAGCCAGCATACCGGTCAGCACAAAGGCTACCAAAAAAAGAAATTTCTTCATACGGTTATTTTGTTTTTTAAAGTTTTACGAGACATGCTGTTTTTAAGGTTTACGAGACATGCTCCCATTATTCTTGAAAAATCCGAAGATGGAGGCCTTCCGCCAAGCCACAGCCACCCGCAGCACGCTGCTCCTCACGATGATCACCCCCCAAGGAGTGGCTCACAACAGCTACTGGAACCAGGTACAAAGCGAAATCACCGCCAAGGGCTGTTCCTCTGAGCCGGGGCAGCGCCACAACAGCAAGCTGAAATAAAATAATCTGCATCCCTTATCGATACTCCTTGACGGGCAGCTCGCCGCGCAGGGCGCCGAGGGCGTTGAGGGCCAGAGCCTCCAGTTCGTCCTCACCCGGGTAGATGTGGACGGGAGCCAGAAACTCTACCCGCTCGCGGATACGGCTCGTGATGTACGATGAATGAGCCATGCCTCCGGTCAAGAGGATGGCATCCACCTTACCGTAGAGCACCACGGCAGCGCCTCCGATGGTCTTGGCTATCTGGTAAATCATCGCCTCAAGTATCAGGCGGGCATGTTCATCGCCAGCGGCAATGCGGCGCTCCACCTCCTGCACGTCGGTGGTGCCCAGGTGGGCGGCCAATCCGGCATGGCCCTGGATGCGCTTCTTCAGCTCATCGCGCGTGTAGCGACCTGAGCAGCAGAGGTCTATCAGCTGACCAGCAGGCAGTGTACCGGCCCGCTCGGGCGAGAAGGGGCCTGAACCATCCAGGGCGTTGGGCACGTCGATGGCACGGCCCTTGCGGTGGGTGCCTACCGACACACCGCCACCCAGGTGACAGATGACCAGATTCAGCTCTTCGTATCTGACGGGGTGATGCGGGTCACGACGGGTGCAGTCGGCAGCAAAGCGGCGGCCAATGGCCCGCTGATTGAGGGCGTGCCAGATGACCGTGACAGGCATCTGCGGCGAACCCGTGATGCGAGCCACCTCCTCCAGCTCGTCCACCACGCCCGGGTCAGCTATGAAGGCGCGGCATCCAGGCAGCAGGGCGGCCAATTCAGAGGCTATCAGGCAACCCAGGTTGCAGGCATGCTTGCGTAGGGCGTGGGTAATGTCGTTGAGCATGGCGTCGTTCACCTCATACACTCCCCCCGCAATGGGCTTGAGCAATCCGCCGCGCCCGATGATGGCATCAAAGCGGAACGGGATGTGATGCTCCTGGAGCGAGCGGAGCACGAGCTCCTTGCGGAACTCAAACTGGTCAATGACACGCGGAAAGGGGGCCAGCTCCTCTACGGAGTGACGCAGGGTGGTGACTAACAGGGGCTTTTCGTCCTCATAGACGGCTATCTTGGTAGAGGTGGAACCGGGGTTGATGGCTAAGATATGCATAGGGGTCAGGGATGGTTAGAGGGTTGAGCACCCTGATTGTTGCAGGGGGCGGTGAGGCAAGCCATGGCAATGCTGTAATACTTGGAGAGGCCCGAGTCGCTGCGCGAGGGGAGCACCACAGGGCAGATAGGTCCCTGCAGCAAGCCGGCCATGTCGGCATGGCAGAAGAGGGAGACGGTCTTATAGAAGGCGTTACCTGACTCGATGTTGGGGAAGATGAGCACATCGGCCTCACCGTTGATGGGCGAGACAATGCCCTTGATGTCGCTGCTGCTCTTCTCGCAGGAGGTCTTCACGTCGAGCGGCCCGTCGATAATCACGTCGCCAAACTCACCCGCCTCGGCCAGCTGGACAATGTTGACGTAGTCGAGCGAATGGGGGAACTTGGGGCTCACCTTCTCGGAGCAGTGGATGAGCGAGATGCGCGGCTGCTCGATGCCGAAGCTGCGGCAGGCACGGATGGCATACCATATCATCTCGATGCGCTGCTGCAGCGTGGGGCGCGGGATGACCGCCGCATCGGAGAAGAAGAGCAGCTTGGGATAGCTGGGTATCTGCACCATGGCCAGGTGGGTAAGTACCCGTCCCTGAGGCAGGAGGCCATGCTCCTTGTCGAGGATGATGCGGAGCAGATTGTCGGTATTGATAATCCCCTTCATGAGGATGTCTGCCTTGCCCTCATGCACCAGACGGACAGCCATGCGGGCAGCCTCATCGGGTTGCTCCACGTGGATGGTCTCCACAAACTCGGCGTGACGACGCAAGGCCGGATAGGGAGCTAACCGGCTGGTGTCACCCACCAGGATAAAACGCGCAATACCCTCGTCCAAGGCGCGGGCTATTGCATACTCTGTATGTTCATCATCAGCACAAACCACGGCAATCCGCTTACGCGAATGGTGCTCCTTGAGGTGCTGTGTCAGTTGGTCAAAGTTAGTTATTGCTGCCATAGCGATAGATTTTTAGCAAATATCGGAAAAATAATTGAAACCACAAGCATATCTACCTGCTAAAATTCTTAAAAATTATGTCATTTTGTCTATTCCCCCCTTTTTGACTATAATTTTCGGTCCTACAGGACAGAGCGGAAGGATTCATACCGTTAATAAACAGCTGTCAGGAAAGCACTTAACGAAAAAATCAAAAAAGAGGAACAAAGTATGTGGCAAAAGGGTTATCTTTGCGCCAAATTTGGAAAATGACAGGCATGGATAGCAACAACAGATTGATATTTCCTCCCCTCGTGGAGGAGGGCGATGAGGTGATTATCCTCTCGCCGTCGAGCAAGATTGACAAAAGCTTTGTGCAGGGAGCCAAGAAGCGGCTGCAGTCGTGGGGGCTCCACGTGCGGCGCGCACCCCATGTACTCTCCTCCCACGGCACCTACGCAGGGAGCATAGAGCAACGGCTGAAGGACCTGCAGGCAGCCCTGGATGATGAAAAGGCCAAGGTCATCTTCTGCAGCCGAGGCGGCTACGGGGCGGTACACCTGGTGGGCAAGCTGGACTTCACCCGCTTCCGCGAACATCCCAAGTGGCTGATAGGCTTCAGCGACATCACGGCGCTCCACAACGTGCTGCAGCACGAAGGGTTCGTGTCACTCCATGCACCGATGGCCCGCCACCTGACCGTGGAGCCGGCCGACGACCCGGCCACACAGGCGCTCCACGACCTGCTCTTCGGCCTCCCTGTAGCGCCCTACCACGCTGCCCCCCACAAGCTGAACCGCAAGGGGAGCACGGGCGGCACCCTGCGCGGAGGCAACCTGGCCGTGTCCTACGGCTTGCGGGGCACCCCCTGGGACATCCCTGCCCCAGGTACCATCCTCTTCATAGAAGATGTGGGCGAACGGCCGCACAGCGTGGAGCGGATGCTCTACAACCTGAAGCTGGGCGGCGTGCTGGAGCAACTGGGCGGCCTCATCGTGGGGCAATTCACGGAGTATGAGGAGCGGAAGCAGCTGGGCAAAGAGCTCTACGGCGCCATAGCCGACCTGGTGAAGGAGTACGACTACCCCGTCTGCTTCGACTTCCCCGTAGGTCACGTGACGCGCAACATGCCGCTGCTCAATGGCGCCGAGGCAGAGCTCACCGTAAGCCGCCAAGGGGCCACCCTCACCATGCATCAGAAGACGAAACAACAATAAATAGGTATAAGTACAATGAAACGATTTTCCATTCTACCGCTGATGACGGTTCTGCTGGTGGCTGTAGTGGCTTGCAGCAGCAACAAGCGCTCAGTGGCCGAGGCGGACGAGAAGCGCCCCGCCACGCAGGTACAGGTGCCTGCCTTCCAGGCCGACAGCGCCTACCACTACATCGAGACACAGGCCGCCTTCGGCCCTCGCGTGCCCAACACGGCTGCCCACCGCGCCTGCGGCGACTACCTGGCCGCACAGCTCGAACGCTTCGGAGCCAAGGTCTATAACCAGTATGCTGACCTGATGGCTTACGACAACACACTGCTCAAAGCCCGCAACATCATCGGCGCCTACCTGCCCGAGAGCCGTAAGCGCGTCATGCTCTGCGCCCACTGGGACAGCCGGCCTTATGCCGACTACGACCCCGACCCCAAGAAGCACCATACGCCCATCCTCGGCGTGAACGATGGAGCCAGCGGCGTGGGCGTGCTGCTCGAAGTGGCCCGACAGCTGCAACAGCAAGCCCCCACGATAGGCATCGACATCATCTTCTTTGATGCCGAAGACTACGGTACACCCACCTTCTACCGGGGCCCCTACAAGGAGGACACCTGGTGCCTGGGCTCACAATACTGGGGCCGTATGCCCCACGTAGATAACTACAACGCCCGCTTCGGCATCCTGCTCGACATGGTGGGAGGCCGCGGAGCCACCTTCTACCAGGAGCTCTTCACCAAGCGCACCGCCAGCAAGGAGATGAAGAAGATATGGGATGCCGCCCACCGACTGGGTTACGGCGCCTTCTTCCCCAAGAAGGAGGGCACCGAGGTGACGGACGACCACGTCTATGTCTTCAACCTGCGTCAGATACCCTGCGTGGACATCATCAACTACGACCCCAAGGGTGACACCGGCTTCGGCGACTTCTGGCACACCACGAACGATACGATGGAGCAGATAGACCGCGCCACCCTGCAAGCCGTTGGGCAGACGCTGCTGCAGGTAATCTACAACGAATAACCCTCTTTAGGTAATAAAAACACAACACGCAGCGACCTCTCTGCTGCTCCTTCAGCTTATAAAAAGAGATAATTAAACAACTAAATAAGAGACAATGGCAAGCATTAACGAAACGCAAGACGAGATTATCGCCGAATTTAGTGATTTTGAGGACTGGATGGATCGCTACCAACTCCTGATTGACATGGGCAACGAGCAGGAGCCACTGCCCGTGAAGTACAAGACGGATCAGAACCTTATAGAGGGTTGCCAGAGCCGCGTGTGGCTGCAAGCAGATGCCACGCTTGAAGGCACCATCCGCTTCCAGGCGGAGAGCGACGCCCTCATCGTGAAGGGCATCGTGGCCCTGCTCATCAAGGTGCTCTCAGGACATACGCCCGACGAAATCCTGGCAGCCGACCTCTACTTCATCGACCGCATCGGGCTCAAGGAGCACCTCTCCCCCACCCGGAGCAACGGCCTCCTGGCCATGGTGAAGCAGATGCGGCTCTACGCCCTGGCCTTCAAGGCCAAGCAGTAAGGCCGGAAGCCCACCCATCCACTACAGCAGCAGAAAAGCTCACAACCCAAGCAGAGGTCATGGGTTGTGAGCTTTTCCCGCTCGATAAGGGGAGCGTGTGCTTAGCATCCTATGGGCGATACTCCAGGATATCCCCCGGCTGACAGTCGAGGGCCTGGCAGATGGCCTCCAGGGTACTGAAGCGCACGGCCTTGGCCTTCCCCGTCTTCAGGATGGAGAGGTTGGCTGGCGTGATGTCAATCTTCTCGGCCAGCTCGCTGAGCGAAATCTTCCGTTTCGCCATCATGATGTCCAGGTTTACTATTATCATAATCTATCCACTTCAGTCAGTTCATCGCATACAATCGGTTCATCATATCGTCAGGTCCTGTTCCTCCTTCATCTTCAAGCCGATGGCAAACACCTCGGCCACAATCAGCGCACAGAGTCCCAGCACGGGGATGGTGATGGAGACGGCCTCACGCAGGGAGATGGTGTAGCCAGGCAGGGCAAACACCTCCTGGATGACCTGCAGGTTGAGGTACTCCGACAGCAAGCTGCACCCGAAGCTCACCAGCAGCAAGAAGCCCAGCCGCCGCAGCCGCTTCACATTCTCCCAGCAGAATATCTGGGAGCGGTTGATGGCCACCACCAAGCGGACAAAGAAGAAGGTCGCCTTGAGGAGACAGATCAGCTGGATGATGGCCAGCACCCCCACCCAGAAGTTGCTCCATAGGCTCTCTGCCACCACACTGATGGCTAAGGCTGCATAAGCTGCGGGCACGTAGGTGCCGCTCTTCTCATTATAAATCGAGTCGCGCATCAGTTCGCCCCCCTCCATCGAGATGCCGTCGGGTATCAGGTGGATGGTCTTCATGTTCTTCACCTCGTCAACGTTACCCAGGTGGGTAGGCTCCTCGCTGACCGACTCATAGCCGACCCTGAAGCCGATAAAGAGATAATAACCCATCTCGATCACCGAGTAGCTCAGCGTGAGGATGACCAGCACGCAGAGGATGTTCAATCTACGTTTCATAGCGTAATCTGTCTGTTCTGGTTACTTGATTTCGTAATCCGCCATGGGCGACTTATCATGATAGAGGAGGTGGAGGCCGCCGAGCAGGGCCACGATGGCTGCCCCGAGCGCCAGCAGGTAGCTCCCCTCGGGCAGGATGTCGTATAAGTGCTCACTCTCAGGGAAGGCCTTGATGAACCATACGGTCAGCGCGTTGTTGAAGATATGGAGCACCATGCAGGGGATGAGGCTCCCCGTGCGCCAGTAGAGCCACCCCAAGAAGATGCCGATAATCGAGGCCCCCAGCACCTGTGCCGGGTTGATGTGAATCAGGCCGAAGAGCAATCCGGAGATGACGATGGCCGTAGAGGGGTTGTACTTGCGCAGCAGCTCCTTGGTGACGGCACCACGGAAGAGCAGCTCCTCCGCAATAGGTCCTACCAGCGTAATGCAGACAATGCCCAGCCAGCTTTCGGTCACCTGACTGAATCTGGCCTCCAGCCAGTCGGGCATCTGCAGCAGGCGCAGCAGTTCGTCTTCCAAGAAGATGGCTCCGATGCCTGCCAGGAGCACCGCACCAAAGTAGGTCAGCTTGACCGGCGCATAGAGGCGCGGGTCACCCGTCAGATAACCTCGGCGGCCGATGTAGGCCACCATAAGGGCAAACTGCAGCACCAGGGCCAGCGGCATGGTGTAATCCATCATCAGCACCTCATCGACTTCGCCAGCTTGCACAAAGGATATCAGCATCCCGATGGGAGCTGCTATCATCGATCCCAGCAGTTGGCAGATGAGGCAGGCAAATACCAGCTTTATCGCACTTTTCATACCGTATAGCATTTTTACGTTAACAACCTATGGCTCCCATCAGCAGAGTCATAACCATGGAGAGTGATAATACCAGGAGCGTAATGCTCATCAAAGCTTTCTTCATAACCTAAACCTTTCTATTAAAAAACCGTTTATCAATAACTATTTATCGTTTTTCGATATGCAAAGGAAAGGGTAATTTTTGAACTATGCAAGAAAAACGAGAAAAAATTATCGAAAAACGATATTTTTTTATCGTAGCAGTATAAATCGGGGAGATTTCCACCGCTCAAGTCAGTTATTAAACAATAAGTTTGGCCATATAAAAGGAAAGGATTACCTTTGCGCATTAGAAACGAACAAAGACTACTCATGATGAACAGACGCTTGCTCCTCCTGCTGCCCATCAGCCTCCTGCTCATGCTGCTCCTGCCCCTCACCACGGGCTGCCATGAGCCCCGCGAACCGCACCTGTTGCTGCAGGCGGACAGCCTCTGTTCATCTCGTCCTGACTCGGCCATCCAGTTGCTTGATAGCCTCACCCCCACCTTGGAGCACTCCCCACAGCACACCCGCATGTATCACAGCATGCTCCTCATCAAGGCGGCCGACAAGGCCCGTCAGCGTCATACCACCGACACCCTCATTCTCCCCATCGTGACCTACTACGAGCGTCACCGCTCCTTAGGCCACCTGCCCGAGGCCTACTACTACGCCGGCCGAGTCTATGCCGACCTCAACAATGCCCCCAAAGCACTGGACTATTTTCAGAAAGCCAAAGAAATCAACACCGACAAGAATCTGCTGCGTGTTATTCTCTCACAAATGGGTGAACTGTTTCTTTTTCAAGGCCTATATACAAAGGCGTTGCAAATCTATAAAGAATACCACACAGTCGCTATTCAAACTGGCCATGCATTTGGGAAATTCAATAGCCTGTGCAAAATTGCAACCACGTTCACTGGTCTCCATAACGCAGATAGCGCAACCTATTATTATTATAAGGCTGCAGAAGTGGCCGCAGACGATGAAATGAAAGAGCAAGTAGCATACAAACTAATGAGTCTATATATCCAAAAAAAGGAATACGACAAAGCAATTGAGCAGCTCAACCATATCAACATATCCCAAGCTCGGAAAAAAAGCTATAAATGTGCTACCCTGGCAGGACTTTACATAGCTACCGAACAATGGGATTCTGCCGCTTTCTACTGTAACCATAATCTCAGGTTCAACTCCGTTTGGGCCCAAGAAGGAGCACATCTTAATCTGGCTATCATCTGCGAAAAACAGCAGAAAACAAAAGAAGCGCTTGAACATCTGAGACAGTACCACCATTGGAATGACTCGATAAAAGACATGACGCAGACGGAGACATTAGGGAAGATGAATGCGCTATATAATCATCAGTTACATGAACGGCAAAACATGAAGCTACAACAAAAAGTTACCATGCAAAGAGCCAGCATCTATGGTATCGCCATCATATTGTGTCTGGTAACAGCAATCAGCCTATATACCATCTACCGCAAGAAGGCAAAAAACCACGTGCTGTCCATACAACTTCAAAAAATGAACGCAGACAGGGATAACTTGATAGAGCAATTAGACTCACTGACAGCCACCAACAAACAAAGTGAAGAAATGATTAAACAGCTGATTGCAGAAAAAGCAAATCAGAACAAAACAACCAAGTCGATGCTGCACGAAATACCTGTCATCAAGAAGTTTTTTGCAGCTAAAGACTTCACAGACATAACTGAAGAGGACTGGCAAAGTTTACAGCAAGCCATTGATTACGCCTATCACAACTTTACGGCCAAACTTTACTGCATTCACCAGCTGAATCAAACAGAGCTACACATCTGCTTACTTACTAAACTCGGGCTTACCCCTACCAGAATCTCATTGCTTACAGCGCGATCAAAATCCACCATCACATCTGCAAGAAAAGCTTTGAGCAAAAAACTTATTAAATATTCTGACTCCGAAAAAGACTTTGATTCATTTATTAAGAACTTTGAATAGAACTATTAACACGCTAAAAATCAATCAATAAACAAAAACCGCACAAAAACCGTACACATAGATCGTGATACTTTTGCAAAGAATATCTATTTTTGGCAAATAAAAAAGCATCACACATTATGAAAAAAACATTATTATTCATTATGCTATTACTTAGCTGTGCTCTGTGTACTCAAGCACAAGATATTGTATTTATACCTAACAGGGATATTGAAATAGATGAGCGGTCTTTAGATTTGAACATTACAGGAAAAATCGAAAATGGGAATTGCTATGTCATTTTCAGTCAAAATGTAAACGACGCTATTATTACCATCCATCATAGTATGGGTGTAGATAATGAACTTCATTTCACATATATACCTGCAGAAACGGAGTTGGAGATAGGGTTATTAGCTTACGACGTTTATCGAATAGATATTTATATAGACAACAAGCACTACTATTCCTTAATTAACACTAACAATAATAAATAAAAATCATGCTGAAATGAAAAAGAGAAGTATTATCATATTAAGTGCAATAGGTATCATGTTATCTAATTGCACCAACGAACTAGAATCTGACGGATTAGTATCGACAAAACAGCAGACGTCCAACACGCGTACTTTGAACGAAGCACTCAGCATTGCGCAGCAGGCATCCCAATTAGTAGCAGGAGCCACCACACGCAGCGCAACAGCCAGAAGCATTGACATGAGCAGCATCCAATATGTGCTCACCCCATCCACACGTTCCGTAGCCAATGCGGATACCCTGCTCTACATCATCAACTATTCAGACAACCAAGGTTTTGCTGTAGTATCGGCAAAGAAATCAACAGAAGGTCTCTTGGCTGTTACCGAACAAGGGAACTATTCCTCCGATGAAAACGGCGAAAATGGAGGGTTCAACAACTTCATGCAACAAGCAAAAAATTATGTCGCCTCATCACGAGGAGCCATTCTTCCAGACGACAGTGGCGGAACAACCATAAAAGAGTATAATTCAACAAGGGATACTATTGATAAGAAATATATAGCACCAAAGTTGACAGTAAAATGGGGACAAACTGGCGTGGAAGGTCTCTATGCCCCTAATGGAGTCGCAGGATGTGTGAATACAGCCTTAGCCCAAATTATGTCACATTACTGCTATCCGGCAGGAATCTCATTAACCTACCAGGGTGCATCAAAAACCTATCAGTCTCTGAACTGGAGCGCAATGAAAAACCATAAAGTTGTCCACTACAGAGAAAACTGTAATGCGACATCTGATGCACACGAAGCTATATCACAACTGCTCAGGCAACTCGGACAATTAACCAACAGTGAATACAGCCCCTCTGGTACAAGCAGCAATATCAATAACGCTAAAAGTGCAATATCTGGATTAGGATATACCACTTCCGCCATCTATAACTATACCATCGGGAACTTCTATTCCGCTCTATCAAGCAACAAATTAATATACATGCGTGGGGGAATAGATAAAGAAGAGGGAGAAGAAGGCCATGCGTGGGTTGTAGATGGCATGTATGAATACACTGTACATTATGTAGATTGGGTACGTGAGATTGGTCAATTGAATTGGACCATACTTTCTGAAAGCTATGATACCAAATCGTATATGCATATCAACTGGGGATGGGATGGAGATTGTAACGGATTGTTCAGGACAGGTGTATTCCAAACAAATCGTGCTCAACAATACGATAACCCCAATTATTCTAATAATTTAGATTATGATTTCACTTTAAACCATAAATATTTTGAAATATCAAGATAAAGCTATATAATTGCAAACGAATTTGAATAACCTTTTAATTTTATAGGAGGACAAAATCATGAAACAAACTATTTGGACTTTGATGATCTGTTCTGCATTATTTGCCAGCTGTCAGGACGACGACAACAATGCAGCAAACAATCCCAGAAAAGACATTGTGCTGACCAAGAGCGAGAGCCATATCGCCAACAGCCAAACCGACTTTGCATTTGACCTGTTCCGCAACGGGTTGGCCAACGCCGACGCAGGGAACGTGGACCAATTCGTCGTCTCACCCCTCAGCGCATCGTTCGCCCTCTCCATGCTGGCCAACGGTGCTGAAGGCGAAGCCCTGCAGGAGATACTCCAGGCCTTGAGAATAGGTTCCACCTCCATCGCCGACGTGAACAGCTACAACCAGAAGCTGACCTCGACATTAGAGAGCCTGGACAAAGAGACCAGACTTAACCTGGCCAACTCGCTTTGGCTGGATGACCAATTCAATGCACAGCCCAGCTACGCGAAAGCCATCCAAGAGAACTACAATGGGGAGGTATTCTGTGTGGACTTCGACAAGGCAAAGCCCCAAATCAACAACTGGTGCGAGGAAAGGACCAATGGTATGATTAAAGACTTCCTGAACAACCTGAGCAAAGGGCAAAAGATGATGCTCCTCAACGCCCTCTACTTCAACGGGAAATGGAAGGCTCCCTTCGACAAGAGCAATACACGCACGGACGACTTCTTCAACGAAAACGGAGAAAAAATAGGTAATGCGGACTTTATGAGACGCAGCGGCTCCATGCGCTTCGCCTACAACGACCTCTACTACCTGCTCTCACTGCCCTTCGGCAACGAGGCCTTCAGCATGTACCTGATTCTCCCGAATGAAGAGAAGACCCTGGCTGAATGTATCCAGCAGCTCGACAAGCAGATGTGGGAAGAGAGCCTCAACAACCTCTATACCCAAGAGGTGAATCTGCGACTCCCCAAATTCTCAATCAATATGAAAGGCAAGCTGATAGAGGCGCTGGAGGCAATGGGCATTGACAAGGTGTTCAACACAAGCAATAGCCTGCCCCTGCTCTCTGCGGACAACAACCTGCAAATAGGCTTCGCGCAACAAGCTATCAGCGTAAAGGTGACCGAAGAGGGGGCAGAGGCTGCAGCTGTTACCGGCATTGGCGGAGAAACTATTACCCCCAAACCGGGCACTCCGTTCGACTTCTTCCTCAACCGCCCGTTCCTCTACGTGATTGCCGAGAAGAGCACCGGCACAATGCTCTTCTTAGGACAGGTGACGAAGCTGTAAGCCCTTTGCACGGTTGAAAGGCCAGCCAAAGAGAGTCCGTACTACAGGCCGTGATTTTTGCTTCCTCGCGACGTTTCATTTGAAACCTCGCGAGGAAGCGTTGTTTTGGCCCAAAAACAAACTTTCACGCTGAAAACTACGCGCGTACCAAATATAATACGTATCTTTGCGCCGCAGAATAACGTTAGATGAATAGATAGACTCATTGACAACATGAATAATATCCCTACCGTAACCAAGAACCTGCTGATTATCAATATCCTGATGTTCCTCGGCACTATCGTGGCCGAACGCTACGGCATCCGGCTGCAGGAGTACCTCGGATTGCACTTCGCGCTCTCCGACTCGTTCAACACGGCCCAGCTTATCACCTACATGTTTATGCACGGTGGATTTACTCACCTCTTTTTCAATATGTTTGCTGTGTGGATGTTTGGCCGCATCCTGGAGCAGGTGTGGGGGCCGAAGCGCTTCCTGTTCTACTACCTGGCATGTGGCGTGGGAGCAGGACTTATACAGGAGCTGGTGACGGGCATACACTACCTCACCTGCATCCAGGGAATGCCCGAAGGGGCCATCCAAGTGGTGCTGAACGAGGGCGGCAACGTGCTGGCACGGGGGATGAACTACGTGGATGCGCAGATGGGAGCGCTCAACGTGGTAGTGAACGGCTGCACCGTGGGAGCCTCAGGGGCGGTCTATGCCATCCTGCTGGGCTTCGGGATGCTCTTCCCCAACGAACGGATGTACGTCTTTCCGCTTCCCTTCCCCATCAAGGCCAAATACTTCGTGGCGGGCTATGCGGTGATTGAGCTGATGTCAGGCCTGGCCAACAACCCAGCCGACAACGTGGCGCACTTTGCCCACCTGGGCGGCATGATCTTTGGCTTCCTGCTTATCATCTATTGGAGAAAAAAGAATCGGTATGATGGCTTCTACTATAACTGACCTGAAGAGCGGATTCCGCAGAGGGAACCTCTGTATCCGACTCATCTACATCACGGTGGGCTGCTTCCTGATAGGAGCAGTGGCTGAGGTGTGCGCCTTGCTCTTCAACCAGAGCCTGCAGCCGCTGATGCGCCTGCTGGAGCTGCCGGCAGAGCCTGCACAGCTGCTGATACAGCCCTGGGCGGTGGTGACCTACCTCTTCATGCATGGTGGTGTACTCCACCTGCTGTTCAACATGATGTGGCTCTATTGGTTTGGCAACCTCTTCCTGCAGTGCTACTCCACCCTCCACCTGCGGGGGCTCTACCTGCTGGGTGGCCTGGGAGCAGCCCTGAGCTACCTGCTGGCCTTCAACCTGCTACCCTACTTCCAGCCCATGGTGAGTGGCTCCTACCTGCTGGGAGCATCAGGGGCGGTACTAGCCGTGGTAGCTGCCGTGGCCTACCGGATGCCCGACTACCGCGTGCAGCTGCTCCTGATAGGCACCATCCGCCTACGCTACCTGGCGCTGATAGCCCTGGCCTTCGACCTGCTCTTCATCACCTCCAGCAATGGCGGCGGACACATTGCCCACCTGGGCGGAGCAGCTACCGGCCTGCTCTGGGCCTGGGCCTTGAGCAAGGGGAGAGACCTGACCCGAGGCATCAACGCCCTGCTGAGTGGCATCGAGTCACTCTTCAGCCGCAAACCCCGCAAACCGAAGATGAAGGTGAACTACGGCGGCAAGCATGGCAGCGACTACGACTACAATGCCCGCAAGAAGGCCGATGATGAGGCCATCAACCAGATACTTGACAAGCTGAAGAAGTCGGGCTACGAGAGCCTGACCACCGAAGAGAAACAGCGGCTCTTCAACGCCAGCCGCCGTTGATTCCCCAAAGAGATGGACCCTCAAAGAGATTGCACCCAAAGCGAGACCGCCGTATGAGACAGATAGGAACCGTCGTGAAATACCTCCTCTTGGCAGCCAACGGGCTGTGTGCCGGCTTGATGCTGGCCGCTGCCTACTGCCCCCTGCTGCATCCTGCCGCCCACCCGTGGCTGAGCAGCTTAGGGCTCACCTTCCCTATCTTCCTCGTGGGTGACGTCTGCTTCCTGGTGATGTGGCTCATCCTGCAGCAATACAAGGCGTCACTCCTGCCTCTGCTCACCATGCTCTGCTGCTTCAGCGACATCCATACCCTCTTCCCCATCAACCTGAGTCGGCCTAACCCGCCCCAAGGGAGCATCTCGCTCGTGTCGTACAACATCATGGGCTTCGACGGCTGCCGCAAGGGCGAGCAGGGGAATGCCATCCTCAACTACCTGAAGAACAGCGGGGCCGACCTGCTCTGCCTGCAGGAGTACGCCACAGGCACCGACCGCAAGCACCACCTCATGCAGAAGGATATCGAGGAGGCGCTGAAGGACTACCCCTACCACGTAGTGACCAACATAGGTGACCACAAGAACCATACCAACAAGCTGGCCTGCTTCTCGAAGTACCCTATCCTGAGTGCACGACCCGTGACGTACGAGAGCAGCTACAACGGCTCAGCCATCTACCGCATCCGAGTGGGAGAAGACACGCTGACCGTGGTCAACAACCACCTGGAGTCCAACAAACTGACCAAACAGGACAAGGTGGTCTATGAGGAGCTGCTCAGTGTGCCCGAGAAGGAGAAGATGCGCAGCGGCATGAAGCACCTCATCAGGAAGCTGGCCGAAGCTTCGGTCATCCGGGCGGGGCAAGCTGACACGCTGGCCAAGACGCTCAGAAGCATTGCCGACGGCAAGGTCATCGTCTGCGGCGACTTCAATGACATCCCCCTCTCCTACGCCTACCGTACGATAGCCCGCTGCGGGCTGACTGACGCCTTTGCCCACGCAGGCTTGGGAGCCGGCATCAGCTACAACCAGCACCGCTTCTACTTCCGCATCGACCATATCCTGACGGGCAAGGCGCTGGAGAGCTACCGCTGCTACGTGGACCGCACCATCAAGGAGAGCGACCACTACCCGATACGGGGCTTTATCACATTAAGGGATTAGGGATGAGGTTAATAGGTTACGGAAATTCAAAATTATAATACCATTATTCATATGTTGAAAAAGAGTCTATTTATTTTATCTGCAAGCTGTATGATGTACGCATGTACTTCTACCGGGGAACAGAATCCGTTCCTCAGCGAGTATCAAACACCGGAAGGGGTGCCTCCGTTTGACAAAATCAAGCTGGAACACTATGAGCCGGCTTTCATGAAGGGTATCGAGGAGCAGAATGCCCGTATCCAGGCGATTATCGACAATACCGAGGCACCGACGTTTGACAACGTCATCGTGGCCCTCGACGAAAGTTCACCTATCCTGAGCCGCGTGGGCGGCGTGTTCTACAACCTGACCGAGGCGGAGACTACCGACGAGCTGACCGCCCTCTCCATCAAGATGGCCCCCATCATGTCAGAGCACGACGACAACATCTCCCTCAACAAGGAGCTGTTTGCCAAGGTGAAGGCGGTCTATGACCAGCGCGAGAGCCTCAACCTGACGCGCGAGCAGGAACGTCTGCTGGAGAAGACCTACAAGGGCTTTGTACGCTCGGGTGCCAACCTCAACGACGAGCAGCAGGCCCGCCTGCGCGAAATCAACAAGCAGCTCTCCACCCTGGGCATCACCTTCAGCAACCACATCCTGAACGAGAATAATGCCTTCAAGCTCTACGTGGAGAATGAGGCCGACCTGGCTGGCCTGCCTGCCGACTTCATAGCCAGTGCTGCCGCCGAGGCAAAGGCCAACGGCCAGGAGGGCAAGTGGCTCTTCACTCTCCACAACTCAAGCCGTCTGCCCTTCCTGCAGTATGCCGACAACCGCGCCCTGCGCGAGAAAATCTACAAGGCCTACATCAACCGAGGAAACAACAACGACGAAAACGACAACAAGCAGATTATCTCGCAGATTGTCAGCCTCCGCCTGGAGAAAGCCAAGATGATGGGTTACGACTGCTACTCCAACTTCGTGCTTGACAACACCATGGCTAAGAATAAGGAGGCCGTGATGGAGTTCCTCTACAACCTCTGGGGCTATGCGCTGCCTAAGGCCAAAGCCGAAGCTGCCGACCTGCTGAGGCTGATGGACAAGGAGGGTAAAGGCGAGACTCTCGAAGCGTGGGACTGGTGGTACTACACCGAGAAGCTGCGCAAGGAGAAGTACGACCTAAAGGAAGAGGAGATCAAGCCCTATTTTAAATTAGAGAACGTGCGCGAGGGAGCCTTTACCTGCGCCAACAAGCTCTACGGCATTACGCTCACCAAGCGTACCGACATCCCCGTCTACCATCCCGATGTAGAGGCCTTTGAGGTGAAGGACAGCGACGGCTCGCTGCTGGGCATCTTTTATGTGGATTACTTCCCCCGTGCCGGCAAGCGTGGCGGTGCCTGGATGAACAACTACCGCGAACAGCAAGCTGGAGTACGCCCCATCATCTGCAATGTATGCAGCTTCACCAAACCCGTAGGCGACACGCCCTCACTCCTCACCCTGGACGAAGTGGAGACCCTCTTCCACGAGTTCGGCCACGCGCTGCACGGCCTGCTCTCGCAATGCCAATACAAAGGCACAGCAGGAACCAATGTTGTACGCGACTTCGTAGAGCTCCCCTCGCAAATCAACGAACACTGGGCCATGGAGCCTGAAGTGCTGAAGATGTACGCCAAGCACTACCAGACGGGCGAAGCCATCCCCGATGCCTTAATCAAGAAGATTCTGGCACAGAGGACCTTCAACCAGGGCTTCATCACCACCGAACTGCTGGCTGCTGCCATCCTCGACATGAACCTCCACAACCTGACCAACACCGAAGGTCTGGACGTAGTGGCTTACGAGAAGGAGGCTATGGATAAGCTGGGGCTGATCAGACAGATTGCTCCCCGCTACCGCACCACCTACTTCAACCACATCGTGGGCGGCTATGCGGCAGGTTACTACAGCTACTCCTGGGCCAACGTACTCGACAATGATGCCTATGAAGCCTTCGTGGAGAATGGCATCTTCGACAAGGAGACCGGCATGAAGTTCCGCAACGAGGTACTGGCCAAGGGCGACAGCGACGACCCGATGACGCTCTACAAGAACTTCCGCGGTGCTGAACCGAAATTAGAACCGATGTTAAAAAATCGTGGAATGAAGTAATATTGTGAAAAAAAAACTATATTTGCACCCTTGTATGCAGTGAAACAATTTAAAAAAAGTAATAATAAACAACTAATGTAACATGCAAAACAAAGGATTTGTAAAGGTTTTTGCGATATTACTGACCCTGGTGTGTCTATTCTATCTCTCCTTCTCTTTTGTGACTCGCCACTACAACAGTAAGGCGAAGGCTATCGCAAACGGGAACGAAAAGGTAGAGAAGGACTACCTGGATTCGTTGTCCAATGAGAAGGTTTACTTCGGCAACTGGACACTGAAGGATTGTCGCGAAATGGAGATCAGTTTGGGTCTGGACCTGAAGGGTGGTATGAACGTCATCCTGGAAGTCTCTGTACCCGATGTAATCAAGGTGCTGGCCGACAACAAGACTGACGAGGCCTTCAACACGGCCCTGTCCAATGCAGCCAAGCAGGCTACAACTAGCCAGGACGACGTTATCACGCTGTTTGTCAGAGAATACAAGAAGCTCGCACCCGAGTCGTCACTGGCACAGATTTTCGCCACGCAGCAGCTCAAGGATAAGGTGAACCAAAAGACGAGTGATGCTGAAGTGGAGAAGGTACTCCGCTCGGAGGTGAAGGCCGCCATCGACAACTCGTATAATGTACTGCGTACCCGTATCGACCGCTTCGGTGTGGTTCAGCCCAACATCCAGAGCCTGGAGGACAAGATGGGCCGCATCATGGTGGAACTGCCTGGTATCAAGGAGCCTGAGCGTGTAAGAAAATTACTGCAAGGTTCTGCCAACCTGGAATTCTGGGAAACTTACACCGGCAAGGAAATTTCCTCTTACCTGCAGAGCGCAGATATGAAGCTCCGCATGCTGCTGAGCGATGCTGCTCCCGCTGAAGAGGAAGAAAATGTGGCTGACAATGCAGCTCCCGTGAGCAAGACGGACAGCCTGACTGCAGCCCTGAAGGGTGAGAAGAAGGATGAACAGGCCGGCCTGGAGCAACTGAAGAAGGAGCACCCGCTACTCGCCATCCTTCAGGTAAGCAACAACGCTGGTCCCGTGGTAGGTTATGCTAATTATAAGGATACAGCAGACATCAACCGTTACCTGGCTATGCCTGAAGTGGTAGCTCAGCTGCCTAAGGACCTCCGCCTGAAGTGGGGCGTATCTCCCTTCGAGTATGATCCCAAGGCGCAGACCTTCGAACTCTACGCCATCAAGTCAACCGAGCGTAACGGCCGTGCTCCGCTGGAGGGTGATGTCGTAGTAGATGCCAAGGATGAGTTTGACGAATACGGCAAGCCTGCCGTAAGCATGTCGATGAACACCGATGGTGCTCGCCGCTGGGCTCAGCTCACCAAGCAGAACATCAACCGCAGCATCGCTATCGTACTGGATGGCTATGTATATTCTGCTCCTAACGTCAACCAGGAGATTACGGGTGGTAACTCACGCATCACGGGTCACTTCACCCCCGAGCAGGCCAAGGACTTGGCCAACGTGCTCAAGTCGGGTAAGATGCCCGCTCCTGCCCACATCGTACAGGAAGACATCGTAGGTCCCTCACTGGGTCAGGCCTCCATCAACGCCGGTATCATCTCGTTCATCGTGGCCCTCATCATCCTGATGATCTACATGTGCGCTATGTACGGTATCGTGCCGGGTATGGTTGCCAACGGCGCCCTGATTCTGAACCTCTTCTTCACGCTCGGTATCCTCACCTCGTTCCAGGCTGCACTGACCATGTCGGGTATCGCTGGTATGGTGCTCTCACTGGGTATGGCCGTGGATGCTAACGTACTTATATATGAACGCACGCGCGAGGAGCTGCGCAGCGGTAAGGGTGTGAAGAAAGCCCTGGCCGATGGTTACAGCAACGCCTTCTCCGCCATCTTCGACTCTAACTTGACCTCTATCATCACCGGTATCATCCTGTTCAACTTCGGTACAGGTCCTATCCGTGGTTTTGCCACCACGCTGATTATCGGTATCCTGATTTCGTTCTTCACCGCCGTATTCATGACCCGTCTGGTTTATGAGTACTTCCTCAACAGAGACAAGCTGCTGAACATCACCTTCTGCACCGGCCTCTCGAAGAACCTGATGCAGAACGTACACTTCGACTTCATGGGCCAGCGCAAGAAGTGGCTCACCATTGCTGCTGCGATTGTAGTGGTTTGCATCGGCTTCCTAGGTGTACGTGGTTTGAGCAAGAGCATTGACTTCACCGGTGGTCGCAACTTCAAGGTTCAGTTTGAGCAGAGCGTAGAGCCCGAACAGGTGCGCGAACTGATCTCCAGCAAGTTTGGTGATGCCAATGTGAGCGTCATCGCTGTAGGTACCGACGGCAAGACCGTACGAATCAGCACCAACTACCGCATCAATGAGGAGGGTAACAACGTAGATACCGAAATCGAAGCTTACCTCTACGAGACGCTGAAGCCGCTGCTCACGCAGAACATCTCGCTCGACGTCTTCATTGACCGCGAGAACCACACGGGTGGCAGTATCGTCAGCTCACAGAAGGTAGGTCCGAGCATTGCCGACGACATCAAGGTATCGGCTATCTGGTCGGTAGCCCTGGCCCTCGTAGCCATTGGCCTCTACATCCTGGTACGTTTCCGCAACATCGCTTACTCTATCGGTTCTGTAGCTGCCCTGGCTTGCGACACCATCATCATCCTGGGTATGTACTCCATCTTCTGGGGCATCCTGCCCTTCTCGCTGGAGATTGACCAGACCTTCATCGGTGCTATCCTGACAGCTATCGGTTACTCCATCAACGATAAGGTGGTTATCTTCGACCGCGTACGCGAGTTCTTCCACCTCTATCCCAAGCGTGGCAAGATGCAGCTCTTCAACGAGTCACTCAATACCACCCTGGCCCGTACCATCAACACCTCGGTAAGTACCTTGATTGTGTTGCTGTGTATCTTCTTCC
>JBJEKT010000214.1:0-4913 GCA_051878775.1 Bacteroides sp.
CGAAATACCGAAAAGACTCCAGTAGATTCTTTCAGTTCTTTCACTTTCAGTTTTTTTTCAGCTACGAGTGATTGTTATCGTAGTAACCACAGATTTTCACAGATTGCTACAGATAGTCACATCAGTGAAATCTGTGGTTCCTAATCCCTAATCATTATTCCCTAATCCCTAAAAACCATGCATCTGATATTACAACGTACTGAGCGTGCAGAGCGCTACACCATGGGTAAGCTCTTCATTGACGGAGAGCCCTTCTGTGACACCCTGGAACCCACTGACCGCCACCTCACGGCGGAGTCTATCACACCCGAGAAGAAAATCTTCGGCAAGACGGCGATACCTACGGGTACCTACACCGTCAGCCTGACCTTCTCGCCGAAATTTCACGACAAGCTGCCACTACTGAATGATGTGCCCTGCTTCGAGGGGGTGCGCATCCACGTGGGCAACACCAGCAAGGACACGCAGGGCTGCATCCTCGTAGGAAAGTACCGCATGCCGGGCCTCATCACCCACAGCCGCATCACGCTCTTGATGCTCGTGGACCTCATTGACCTCCGTCCCAAGGGCGAGCCCATCACAATCACCATTCAGGATTGACGCATTGATCTGAATGGGAGCTGATGACGAAATCGACGATGAGGGGGAGGTGGTCACTGGGACCGCCGAGGTAGGTGGAGCCGTAGTAGGTGCGCTGGGGGCACTGGCCTCCATAGAGGCGGTCGTCAGTGAGGAGGAAGGGGAGAGGGGCTACCTGGGCTGTCGAGGGGAGGAGGCGGAGGCGAGGCATGGACTGCTGCTCAGCTGCTTGCCGCTGCCCAGGCATAACCTGCTGTGCCCTGGGCATAGGCTGCTGCAGCAGGGCGCCGCTGGCCAGGAGGTGGTCGATGAGCTCCCAGTGGCCTTGGAACTTGTAGCTGCCCTGGATGGAGCGGAGCGAGGAGGGACGGCGCGGGGAGAGGAGCTGATAGAGCGCAGTGTCCTGCAGCTGCACATCGGCAGAGCGCTGCGCCTGGGTATTGCGCTCTGCCTGGGCATTGCGCTCTGCCTGGGCATATACTCGCTGCGGCGAGGCCTCCAGCGCTCGGGCACGGAGTACCTGCGTGAGGGCTTTGCCACGGGGACCTTCGTTGAAGTCGCCCATGAGGAGGAAGCAGGGACGCTGGCGGAGCTGGGTGAGCGAGTCGAGTGCGTGGCGCACGGCCTGGGCCACGTGGCAGCGGTAAGGCTCCGTAACGTGTGTGCCGCTCATGCGCGAAGGGAGGTGAAGCAGGAAGAGGTCGAGCGTGTCGTGGAGGGCGGGGGAGAGGAGGCCGCTGACGTGGAGCACGTCGCGCGTGGGGCGCTGGCCGGGGAGGTTGGCCCGCAGCGGGCGTGAGGAGAGGATACGGAACAGGTCGGGGCGGTAGAGCAGTGCCACGTCAATGCCGCGCACGTCCGCCGAGGAGGTGATGAGGATGCGGTAGTCCGCATGGTAGAGCGGCGTCTGGCGGGTGAGGTCATGGAGCACCTGCTCGTTCTCCACCTCATAGAGGGCCACGAGCGGCGGTGCTTCGCCCTCTCGGCTCAGGGCAAGCAGGACCTTGGCCACTTCGTTCAGCTTGCGGCGGTAGCGCTTGGGGCTCCAGCGCCGCTTGCCGTACGGCAGGTACTCGTCGTCGGCCTTGAGCGTATCGTCCAGGCAGTCGAAGAGGTTCTCCACGTTGTAGCTCACCAGGCGGAGGGTGTCACGTGGCGGTACGGTGTGTTCCGTCAGCATCTGCTGCGGCGTAGAAAGATGCTGCCGCAACGGCTGGGCCCATCCACCGCAGGGGAGGATGAGGAGGCACAGCAGCAGCGGCAGGAGGTAGTGCATCAGTCCACCATCTTGTTGAGGAAGTAGGGAGCCTGCTGGCGCCAGAAGGGCCAGTCGTGGTCCACATCGTAACCCCAGTAGTCGAACCAGGCGTTGTTGACCCCCTTCTCCTTGAGGATGCGGTCCATCTCACGCGTGCTCCAGAGCAGGTCCTCTTCCCAGCGTCCCTGGCCTACGCAGAAGGTAATCTTGCGCTCGCGGTACTGCTGCATCCAGGGGTGGTCAGCGGGCATCTGCTGCAGGAAGTCCTGCGGCGAGTTGGCATACACCAGGTCGTCCATGTAGCCCTCAAAGCCGTAGGAGGCGTGGTAGAGGCCGCTCATGGCGAGCATGCCGTTGAAGAGGTCGGGGCGGCGGAAGAAGAAGTTGGCTGCATGGAATCCGCCCATGGAGCAACCTGTGGTGATGAACTGCTGCCAGTTGTTGAAGCGCAGGTTGGGGAGCAGCTCATCCACTACGTAGTGGAACCAGCGCTCATGCTGCTCGATGCGCCAGCGCTTGTCGGCACCACGGTTGGACCAGGTCTCCCAGTCGATGCCGTCCACGCAGATGATGCGGATGCGTCCGGCGTCAATCATCGGGGCCAGCACGCCGATCATGCCGTAGTTCTCCCAGTCGTAGAAGCGGCCGTCCTGACAGGGGAAGGCCAGCACAGCCTGTCCGTCGTGGCCGAAAATCTTATATTCCATCTCGCGGCAGAGGTTGTAGCTCCACCATTTATGATATTCTATGTGCATTTCCTTTTTAAACTAAAAACTAAAAACTAAAAACTAAAAACTAAAAACTAAAAATTAATAATTAGGCGCTTCGGGGGGGGCATTACTTGCGGTTGCAGGCGTCGTAGAGGAAGGCGTCACGCTCCTCGGCGGTGCGGAAACGGGCAATGTAGGCCTGGTCGCCCATGGCACCGGAGAGGGCTTTGGCGATGTGAGGGGTCATCACCAGCGCACCACGGTACTTGTCGAGCATGGCCTGGTGGTCGAGCACGTAGCTGCAGTTGTCACGACGTCCGGCAAAGACGCAGAAGTAGTCGTCGTGCGGATCGGGCGTGGTGCGGCGGTCGAAGGCGATCATGTCGGCCCAGATCTTGAACATCGAGATGTTGTGCGCATAGTTGATCATGTCAGGCGTATAGCCGCCACCGGGGCGCATGTTGACCTCCAGCGCCACGAAGTCGCCCACTTCGCCCAGGCCACGGTGTGCCTTGTTCAGACGGAAGAACTCCAGGTGGACGAAGCGTGACTTCACCCCGAAGGCCTCCACCGTGCGGCGGCCCCAGAAGCGGAGGTTCTCCGACATGTGCCGCTCCACGAAGTAGGTGGAGTCCAGGTTGTAGTTGACGATGTCGGCAATGCTCGGCGGGCAGACGCACATCGACTCTACCAGCGGCTCGCCCTTGGAGTTGATGATGGCATCGTAGGTGCAGATGTCGCCCGTGACGTACTCCTCGATGACGTAGCACTCCACCTGCGGCGTCTCGTGGAAGAAGCGCTCCAGGGCCTGAACGTCGTCAATCTTGTGCGCACCACCGGCACCCACGCCCACGTCGGGCTTGGCAAAGAGCGGGAACCCCGCATCCACCGAGAAGCGCTTGGCAGCCTCCAGTCCCTCAGATGCCTTCACCTGGCGGGCCGTGCGGATACCACCCTTGGTGTAATACTTCTTCATCTCCGACTTCTCCTTGAAGGCCTCGATGCCGTCCAGCTTCACGCCTGTGGTCACGTTGAAGTCGGTGCGCAGACGCGCATCCATCTCCAGCCAGAACTCGTTGTTGGACTCAATCCAGTCAATGTGGCCATAGCGCCAGGCATAGTAGCCCACAGCGCGGTACATCTGATTGTAATCACCCAGGTTGCTTACAGGGTAATACTCTGTGAGCGAACGTTTTAACTCCTCGCTAAGTGACTCTTTCGGCGCATCGCCGATGCCCAGTACGCGTACCCCATTTTTCTGCAGTTCGTCACAAAACTGCCAGTATTTCTCGGGGAAATTGGGCGAAATGAATACAAAATTTATCATAATGTTTCCTATTAATACATGTTTAGTTGCAAAAAGACTTTGCAAAACTAAGAATAAAAACTAACTTTGCAAAAAAATTGAAGAAAAAAATACAAATGAAATATTTTCTCACCAGCAGTCCGAGTGTGGCGATGGATGGCGCCATCAATCCGGCCAACGGCTTCCTGGACAACCTCAGGGAGGCCATGATTCATCCAATAAGGGCAGTGTTCGTTACTACCCACCCCGACGACGTGGCCTTCAGCGAGCACTGCTCCGACTGTATGCGCCAGGCCTTTGAAGAGGTGGGCTTCGAGTTTGAGTGGTACGAACTGCTCGACCGGCGCTCCGCCCCCCACGTGGAGGAGATGCTGGCGGAGTGCAACTTCCTCATCCTGGGCGGCGGCCACGTGCCCACGCAGAACGCCTTCCTCCACGACCTGGAGTTGCCCCGCCTGATACGCGGCTTTGAGGGCGTGGTGCTCGGTATCTCAGCCGGCAGCATGAACTGTGCACGCATCGTCTATGCCCAGCCCGAGGAGCCTGGCGAAGCCACCGACGAGGGCTATCTGCGTTACCTGCCCGGTCTGGGCCTCACCGAGGTGCAGATATTGCCTCACTACTACCTCTGTAAGGATATGATGGTGGATGGATATAAGGTGTACGAGGAGATTGCCATGCCCGACAGCCGTGAGGCCCTGCGCCGGTTCTACGTCTTCCCCGACGGCACCTACCTGCTGGGTGACAACGGCATGGAGACCATCTACGGCGAGTTCTTCCTCATCGAGAACGGCGTGATGCGCCAAGTGGCCAACCACGGCCAGCAGGTGCGGCTCCCCTTCATCTGATGGCTCTCCCCGCGTAAGCTTCTTGGGGATAAGCTCTTGTCCTGTGGCTTGTAGGGCAGACGCATAGGTCTGCCCCTACAGGTGATGGGCTACAGAAGAGCGTTCAGGGTACAAAAAAAATCACCCGGCAATAGATGAACTATGACCGGGTGAAAAACTTCTCAATTTAATCTGTATCAATGATACTTAATTACTGCGGTGCGTACGGGACT
>JBJEKT010000215.1:0-4849 GCA_051878775.1 Bacteroides sp.
GCACCGCCGATGCAGGCCCATAGCGGGGTCTCGCCTGAGGCATCCTGCAGACCGCCATCCGGGGAGAAGATGATGCGGTGGAAGATGACAGTCACGGGCATGGCGATGAGGAGCGAGAGCACGATGAGCAGCAGATAGAGGCGGCCAAAGAGGCGGTAGATGTCACGGCTCTTGGCTCCATTGATCTTACGGATGGCCATCTCCTTGCGGCGCGAACGGGTGTCGAGGGCGATGGTGCTGTAGATGCCCATGGCGCAGACGAGGATGCTGATGGCACACAATATCCATACGGCAATGCAACTACTCTCCAGCATCAGCACCTCGGTGTGGGCTTCGTGGAAATTCTGTACCATGTGCGGCACATGGTTGGGCTCCAACTGGTCGAGGACAGCCGTGACCTCACGCAGGAGCGACTGGTACTGACCTGCCTTGGGAATGAGCAGGTACTCATCGGGTGAGAAAACCTCTGGATGCACCAGCACAGAGGCCCGCGCATGTTGGTAGGGCACGCCAGGTATCGTACCCAGGATGGGCAGCGTATGCAGCGTGGAGTTCCACTTCAGGGTGAGCGTATTGTTGGCAGCCAGCTCCACGGAGCGCAGTTGGCTATAAAGGGAGTCGTTGAGCAGTATTCCCTCTACGGGACCTGAGGGCTTCTTAAACCACCGCACAGGCAGGTGATAGTACTCCAGCAACGCGGTGTCCGTAACGCAATAGAAGTGCTGATAGGGACCAAAGAATAACTGTTTTGCCTTGGGTGTCTCTTCGATTTCATTGACGCAGAGGTAGGTGGCATCGTGAGCTATCAGCTTATCCAGGCTAGGCAGATGGGGAATCTCCTCCAGCAGGCGCTGGGCATCCTGGGCATCACCGGCCCGCAGCAGCAGGCTATTCTGATAGGTATCCAGATGGTCGGAGAGGTTGATGGACTCCATCATCTTCACCTCCCAGCGGGCCACACAGAAGGTACCGCATACGAAGACCAGGGCGATGATAATCTGCAGGCCCAGCATGACGTTGCGGAAGAGGTGGGTACGGCTCCGGCGCATCGTGGCAGCCAATCCCTGTGTGGATTGGCAGATTCTGCGCAGTACCAAACAGATAATCAGGGAGCAGAGCAGGAGCAGTCCTCCACCGATGCAGAGGCTGTAAGATGGCAGGTGCCGCAGGGAGAATTCTCCGGATTCTACCAGCTTGGGGAGCCGCTCGTAGATGAAGTGCTCCACCCAGTCGCCCATCAGCATGGCCAACATCACCGCCACACCTACCACCAGGGCCACCTCGGCGAAGAGCAACGCAAACAGCTGCATCCGCTTGGCGCCATGGGTGATACGCAGCGACAGCTCGCGCCGGCGCATCCAGAAGAGCTGCACCTCCATGCGCAGGAAGCCGATGAGGGCAGCCAGCAGGATGAGCGAACCGACCAGATAGGCCAGCGAATTGATCATCACAATCACCCCCAGATGCAGCCGCTCCTCTATCCTCTTCACATTGGCCTCCAGCCCGAAAGGCTCCAGCCGCTTGTCCATCTCCTGCTTGAGCTGCTGCGGGGTGAAGCCCTCCTTCAGCACCACATCGATGCTGATGGCATAGGTGATCTGCCCCTCACTCTGGGCGCCACAGAGGTCACCCTCTATATCGCCAAGACAGTGGTAGATTGCCCTGTTGCTGAGCGGACCCTCAAAGCTGGAGAGGTCTTCATAGACATCGACGATGGTGAGCGGCAAGGGGTGCATGGTGGCGGTCTCACGCCAGACGGCGCCCACGGGATTGGCCTCGCCAAACACCACCGAAGCCATGTGTCGGCTGATGACGGCTTCACCAGGCTCTAACCGCTTGATGAGCTGCCCCGTGAGGGCCGAACGGAATCCGATGAGCCGCATGTAGTCGGGGTCCATGAGCGTGTAGAAGAGCAGATACCTGCGTGCGGTGGAGTCGCACAGGTGCCACTCCATCATGTCGCCGTATATCACCCCATTGGGGATGGCCAGCTGCTCCACGCCTGGCAATCCGCCATCGCGCTTGAGGGCACGGAGGATGTCGGGGGTGACGGGCAAATCATGCTGCCTGTCGCGCCCAGCGTCATCGGTAGCCGGCGTGTCCGAGTCTGCTTGGAGCTTGGAGAGACGGACATCGTAGGTCCGGTCGTAATAGGGCTGACTATAGATGAGGGGGAACTTGACCCGCGACAGGGCCGCATGGGTAAAGGCCAACGTCACGATGCCGACGGCAATGCTCAGCACCGAGATAAGGGTCTGAAGCTTGTACTTCAAGAGGTTGCGTACAGCTACTTTCAGGTTGTGGTAAATCATGCTTGTATCACTATGTTTATATTTGACATGCTATGCTGTTTTAGTTTCTCGCAACAAAGATAGCAGTAAATCGGGATACGGCCACACGTTTTGGGGGCTGTGGAGGCAGATTGTATGATAATCATACACTTTTCTGTATAGAAATCATACACTCTGGACGACACGGAGGCACGGAACAGCTGGCTTTAGTGGAAGTCCTGGCGGCTGCGGCCACGGAGGATGACGTAGAGGATGACGGGGGCACCGATGAGGGGGGTGATGGCGTTGAGGGGGATGATGCCTCGCTCACCGGGGAGGATGCAGAGCAGGTTGCAGAGCAGGGCGATGAGACCACCCATCAGCAGGGTGGCGGGAAGGAGGCTGCGGTGGTTGGCGCTGCCGATGAGCAGACGGGCGATGTGGGGCACGGCCAGACCGATGAACGACACGGGACCGCAATAGGCCGTGGTGACGGCGGTGAGCAGACCCGTGACGAGCAGCAAGGCATAGCGCACACGGCGGAGGTTGATGCCAAGATTCTCCGCATAGCGGTCGCCCAGCAGCAGGGCGTTGAGCGGCTTGACCAGCAGCAGGGCCGCGAGCAAGCCGACGGAGGTGACCAGGGCGAAGGCGGGCAACTGACGCAGCGAGACGCCACCGAAGTGGCCCATGCCCCACACCATGTAGGACTGCACCCCCTCAGCCGTAGCGAAGAAGTTGAGCAACGAGATGGCGGAGGAGGTGACGTAACCTATCATGATGCCGGCAATGAGCAGCAACACATTGCTCCGCACCAGCGTGGAGAGGAAGAGTATCAGGGCCATGACGCTCATCGAACCTACGAAGGCCCCGGCCAGGATGGAGGCAAAGCTGCCCCACTGGAAGACGGAGGCCGTGAGGCTGCTGCCGCAGAGCATCACCAGCGCCACGCCGAGCGAGGCTCCGCTGTTGATGCCGAGGATGGAGGGGCCGGCCAACGGATTGCGGAAGGCGGTCTGAAGCAGCAAGCCACAGACAGCCAAGGCGCTGCCACACAGCCAAGCCGTAAGGGCCGAGGGCAGGCGCGACTCCCAGACGATGAAGCTCCACGAGGGATGGGTAGCCGTCCCCCCACAGAGTATCTTCACCACATCGGAGGCCGGTATCGTGACGGACCCGAAGAGGAGATTGGCTGCCAGGAGCAGCACCGTGAGGGGAAGCAGGTATTTCTTCATCAGGGCAACGTTAGTTATTGTAATGTAGGGCGAAAGTTACTGTTTCAGCTTGCAAAAGTAATGCAATCCTTCCGATTCTGCAATAGCTGCTGCTGTATTCCTTGATATTGCTGCTGCATTCCTTGATATCGCTGCTGCTTCATTCCCAGCCAGCTCGGGGTGGAAGATGTGCAGCAGGTCGGAGAGCAGCTGGTCGGGATGGAAGGGGGTCTCTTCGTAGAAGGGCACACGGCCGGTGTGGCAGACGTATATCTTACGCTCACGGAAGGGACGGAAGGCGGCATAACCGGCATAGTCGGCCTGGAGGTCGCGGTAGCTCATCTCTTGCGGACGGTTATACTTGAAGAGCCAGTAGTCCGCCTCGGAGGCACGGGCATAGACGGTCTCGAACGAGAGGGGCACAGAGCCGCTGTGGGCATCGTCAGCAAAGGCGTAACGGGCTCCCGCATCACGGCAGAGGATGCCCGTGGTGCTCTGTCCGCCAGGCACATACCAGGCAGAACTGCTCTTGAGCTCCATCAGCACGAGCGGACGGCTGCTGGTGGATGCCGCCACTGCCTTGAGGGCCAGGTAGCGCTCCTCCACGGCAGTAAAGAGGGAGTCGGACTGAGGGGCGCAGCCGTAGAGCCGGCCGTAGAAGCGCATCCATTCAGCACGTCCCAGGGGGGAGGTCTCCATGTAGTCAGCACACTCCACCAGGGGGATACCCATCTGGTCGAGCCGACCGTAGCCCCCGCTGTTCTCGAAGGGTGAGAGCAGGATAGCGTCAGGGCGGAGAGCCATGATGCGCTCAATGTCGGGATTCATGCCACTGCCACAGTCGGTGATACGACCCTGCTTCACCCCTTCGTGGATGGAGGGGAGGTCGATGTAGCTGAGGTCGCACACGCCAGCGATGGCTTCACTCACCTGCAGCTCGTGGAGCAGACTGCAATGCACGGAGGTATAGACCAAGGAGTGGCTGAGGGGCGTACGGAGCAGCGTCCCCTCGGGGAGTCGCTGCGGCAGGGGCTGACTGGCAGGCACGAGCACGTAGCGATGGAGCATGCGGGTAGTGTCCCAGGGATTCACCAGCGAGACCACGGAGCAGGAGTCGTACTCCACGATGCAGAGCCTGCGGGCATGGCGGAGCGCTAACGTGTCCCCAGCAGCACCCGCTGTGGCATCAGCCGCAGAAGCAGAGGCACCCTTGCCCCCACCCCCGCAGGAGGTGAGCAGCAAGAGTGACATACAGCAGAGGGACAGTAATGAATTACACTTCATGACTATCGGTAACACTATGGCCTGACATTAATTGAAGAACACCATGCCCGAGGGGTTCATGCCACCGGCATCAAACTTCTC
>JBJEKT010000216.1:0-21001 GCA_051878775.1 Bacteroides sp.
CTATGATCTTTGGATAACATGATTATATTGCCACGGACTTATGCAACTGTGCCTATATTATCTATAATTTCTTGTCTGTAAGGCGCTGGTTCGAGCACTTTCACATCTTTTCCGAACGATAGTATCAACTGTGTGAACTCGTAGGTAGGACGTACCTCTACCGCCAAAATGCAGTTCTCGTCATCAACGATTTCTTGGGAGTGATGCAATGGCTTTGATACAATGTACGGATATTGCTTCTTGGAGAATTGAAGCACAACTCTTATCTTTTTTACATCCGACGGTGGTATGGTGACCCCGAAGACATCATCGAAGTAATGCTCAAAATCAATCTCCTTATTGGGGATAAATGCCACGCTTTCCTCTACCTGCAATTCTTGAATGCGGTCAAGGGCGAAGTTCGTGATGCGGTCTGTCTCCGCATCGTATGCCATCAGGAACCATCGGTTATTGTACTGCTTGATATACCAAGGGTGTACCACAGCCATGCGCTCCTCTTCACAATTCTTGTAGTTGCGATAGGCGATTCTAAGTACTTGGTGATTGACCGCAGCGTCAATGATTCTCGGTAGCAGGTTCAATCCTTTCAAGAATGGATTCTGCTCGAAGCCGATGATGTTTTCTTTCTTTCCACGAAGGCCAAATCGCCATTCGAGATTAGAGATGACTTCATCGATCCATGCATTACTTGGAAGCCCTCTGAAACGCCCAAGGGTGACGATTACCGCACGGAGCTGGTTTGCTTCTTCGTCGGTTAATGGTTGGGCATTGATGGTAAAGTCAGGATCGCTGTAACGATAGTAAACCCTTCTGCCATCTTGATGTCGTTCGAGAGGTGTGCTCCAACCCGTTTCGCTCTCCATGAATTTAATGTCTTCGAAAACTTGACGGCGGCTGACTCCTCCTACACCATTATAATAGTACAAGGCCTCTTCGCATTTGTCGATGAGGTCTTCTAAGTAGTATCTGTGCCGACGGTCTCGAAAACATTTATCGAGCGTCTGATAGCGGATGGCAGCATTCTTGTTTGTTGGCATGGCGGATTGGTTTAAAGTTAACGGATTTAAATTTAGACAGTAACTTCGAGACATTTGGCAATCTCGACGAGATTCTCCAAATAGGGCTGTGCACTATTGGTACACCATTTGGAGATTGTTGCCGGGTCTTTACCTAACTGTTCGGCAAGCCATTTGTTGCTCTTCTTCTTCTCAGCAAGAACCACTTTCAATCGATTCAAATCTTTATTTACCATTTTGTAACTGAATGAGTTTATGTACATGCAAAATTAATGGTTTTATCTGAAATATCATTCTAAAGGCAGAAAAAAAGAGGTTGCAACTTCAAAATAATGATTATTTAGACAATTTTGAAACAGATAGTATGTTGACATAAAAGGCCAAGTATCTAAAGATAAATGCTCAAATATCTAAAGATGCTTGGCCAAGTATGTTTAAATACCCGCCAGCAGGCTATCATAAATGAAATGAATGGCTAGACCTGATGGCGGGTAGTATGAAATAGGTTAAGATATCTTCTGAATCAGCTCCATGCCTCTGCGGATAGCCTCTTCGTTCATTGGGATGAGGTGGTGGTGACGTTCAGGGAGCGTCTTCTTCAGTCCTTTGACGACGTTGTCTAGCGTCACCATGGGCTTGATTTTCAGTAGTCCACCCAGCACGATCATGTTGAAGGCCTTGCTGTTGTTTATCTCGTTGGCTGCGTCCATGGCGTCGATACGATAGACGCTGATGTCCTGGCGCGTAGGGGGATGGATGATGCCATAGCCATCGTAGATCAGTATGCCACCAGGCTTCACCTTGCTCTCAAATTTCTCCAGCGAGGGCTGATTGAGGATAATCGCGGCATCGTAGCTGCTCAGGATAGGTGAGGAGATGCGCTCGTCGCTGATGATGACGGTCACGTTGGCTGTACCACCGCGTTGCTCTGGGCCGTAGGCAGGCATCCAGCTCACCTCCTTGCCCTCCATTAAGCCTGAATAGGCCAGTATCTTGCCCATCGACAGGACACCCTGGCCGCCGAATCCGGATATGATAATTTCTTCTTTCATTGTCTTGTCCTTTTCGTTTTTTTTGTTTTTTTACTTGTCTTTCAGGTCGCCCAGGGGGTAGAAGGGGAACATGTGCTCCACCATCCACTGGTTGGCCTTCTCGGGAGAGAGCTTCCAGCCGGAGTTGCAGGTCGAGACAATCTCTACCAGGTTGCTTCCCTTGCCAGCCAGCGAGTTCTCAAACGCCTTACGGATAGCCTTCTTGGCCTTGCGGATAGCTGGAACGGACTGTACGCTCTGACGCGTCACGTAGGCCGTACCTTCCAGCTGTGCAGCGATGTCGGCCATCTTCAGTGGATAGCCATGCAGATGTACGTCGCGGCCATAGGGGCAGGTGGCTGTCTTCTGACCCACCAGGGTGGTGGGGGCCATCTGGCCACCGGTCATGCCGTAGATGGCGTTGTTGATGAAGATGATGGTGATGTTTTCACCACGGTTGAGCGCATGGATGGTCTCTGCCGTACCGATGCAGGCCAGGTCGCCATCACCTTGGTAGGTGAAGACCAGGCGGTCGGGCCACAGGCGCTTGATGGCTGTGGCCAGGGCGGGTGCGCGGCCGTGGGCAGCCTCCTGCCAGTCGATGTCCAGGTAGTTGTAGATGAACACGGCGCAGCCCACGGGAGAGATGCCAATGGCCTTCTCCTCCATGCCCATCTCTTCAATAACTTCAGCTATCAGTTTATGTACCACGCCGTGACTGCACCCCGGGCAGTAGTGCATGGGGTTGTCGTTCATCAAGGTTGGTTTCTTGTAAACCAGATTCTCGGGTTTGATGATATCTTCTCTGTTCATAATGTTCGCTTTTGGTCGTAAAAACTGTTTCTTGTTTCTCCGTTACTGCCGAGAGGATTATCGGTTCGTAAAGCGGATGAAAAATTCCATCAGCTTGATGAAGATGGCCGCTCCACATACGTAGATGAAGAGGGTGAAGTCATCTTTCGCCAGGAAGTAGGTGACGAAGGAGGCCAGGGCCAGGATCAGGAAGAGGATGTTGAGTACGTAGCGTATTTTATCAGGGTTCATGGCTTACATCAATTTTTCCTTCAGTGCGCTGACGATCTCGTCGGGGTCGGGGACGATGCCGCCAAGGCGACCAAAATGTTGTACATTCACTTTACCGTTCACAGCCAGCTTCACGTCCTCAATCATCTGCCCGGCATTGAGCTCGGTGACAAGGATGCCCTTCACCTTAGCAGCCTCCTCCTGGAGGGCCTTGGTGGGGAAGGGCCACAGCGTGATGGGGCGGAGCATACCTACCTTGATGCCTTCTGCACGGGCTATCTCCATCGCCTTCTGACCGATGCGGGCCATGGAGCCGAAGGCTACGAGCAGGTAGTCGGCATCGTCACACTGGATGGTCTCGAAGCGCACTTCGTTCTCCTCTATGGTGCGGTACTTGGCCTGCAGGTGGATGTTACGCACCTCCATCAGTTCAGGCTTCAGCTCAAGTGAGGTGATGATGTTAGGCTTGCGATTCTTGGTGCGACCCGTGGTGGCCCAGGGACATTGGGCAATCAGTTCCTGTTCGGTGCGGCGTGGCTTCAGCGGGGGAAGGGTGACCTTCTCCATCATCTGACCGATTACGCCGTCAGCCAGGATTACTGCAGGGTTACGGTATTTGAAGGCCAGCTCAAAGGCCAGGCCTACGAAGTCGGCCATCTCCTGTACGGAGGCTGGAGCAAGCGTGATGAGCCGGTAGTCGCCGTGGCCACCACCCTTTACTGTCTGGAAGTAGTCGGCCTGACTGGGTTGGATGGTACCCAGACCCGGTCCGCCACGCATCACGTTGACAATCAGTGCTGGCAGTTCAGCGCCAGCCAGGTAGGAGATACCCTCCTGCTTCAAACTTACGCCCGGGCTCGACGAGGAGGTCATCACCATTTTGCCCGTGGCCGCTCCACCATACACCATGTTGATGGCCGCCACTTCACTCTCAGCCTGCAGCACCACCATGCCGGTGGTCTCCCAGGGCTTCAGCTCAGCCAGCGTCTCAAGCACCTCGGATTGGGGAGTGATGGGATAGCCAAAGTATCCGTCGGCTCCGTAGCGTATCGCCGCATGGGCAATGGCTTCGTTGCCTTTCATCAGTACAACTTCTTCTGTCATATCTTAATTCTTTTAATACGTTCTAATGATATTTTGAATGCGTTTTTTTAATAATGCGAATGCGTTCAGTTAGCTTAGTTGACTATCGGGTATTAATCTACTTTGACTTTATAGACCGAGATGCAACCGTCAGGACAGACCGTGGCGCACGATGCACATCCGTTGCAGGTATCTTCCAGCACTTGCCGGGCATAATTATAGCCCTTTGAGTTCACCTCCTTGCTCAGACTGATCACGTGGAGTGGACAAGCCACTGCACAGAGGTTACAACCCTTGCAACGCTCTGTATCTACCACAATTGCTCCTTTGATTTTTGCCATAATACGTTATTTTTAGAATGAATCACTATTGATTATACATATCTTTATTATAGAAGTTGAGGATGTCAATCACCATGCGCCGGGCCTGCTGAGCAGGTGAAGTGGGGTCGAGGTCGATGGCCCGCTGGTAGTCGTTGAGTGCCTCTTGCCAGTTGCCCAGCTTGCGATAGGCATTACCGCGTAGGTAATAGGCTTCGGCCAGGGGTGGGCCAGATGCCAGCAGCACTCCGAGCGCGGAAAGCGCTTCTTCTACTTTTCCGTTGTAAATCAGCTGTCTGATTACCGTGAGTTGCTCCATATACATTGTTTGGTTTTCAATATCCTCTATTAATTAGTTGCAAAGATAACTTTTATTTATGGAAATAGTTCATTCTATATGTGAAAAAAACTACATAGAAAAATAATAAGCCCTAAATTCTACCTTTTGACCATACAAAAAGTAAGAATTTAGGGCTTGATGGGGCAGGATAGACGCACCTTTAGCTTACGTTCGTCTATTCTTATCAAAAATTATTTGACCACGCTCATTTCACGGGAATCTTCTCTACACGGCGCTGGTGGCGACCGCCCTCAAACGGGGTGGAGAAAAATTTCTTCAAGATGCTTTCAGCTACATGGTTGGTAACGAAACGACCGGGCATTACCAGGACGTTGGCATCGTTGTGCTGACGGCCCAGTTCGGCAATGTCGGGGTTCCAGCAGAGGGCGGCACGGATGCCCTGGTGCTTGTTGAGCGTCATGGAGATGCCGTTGCCACTACCGCAGATGGCGATGCCAGGGTAGCACTCACCGGCTTCTACCGCTTCGGCCAGCGGGTGGGCAAAGTCGGGGTAGTCGCAGCTCTCGGGAGCATACGTGCCGAAGTCCTTGTATTCGTAACCGTTCTGTTCTAACCATTGTACCACGAATTGCTTCAGGGGGAAGCCTGCGTGGTCGCAGCAAATTCCTATTGTTTTCATGACAGTAATGCTTTAACTTGTTTGTAAACGTTTTCGGCAGTGAAGCCCAGTTTCTCATCGAGTACCTTGTAGGGGGCGGAGAAACCGAACGACTCCAGGCCCCAAATCTTGCCTTGACGACCTACGAGACCCTCCAGGTTGACAGGCAGGCCAGCGGTCAAACCGAATACCTTGGCATCGGCAGGGATGATGCTATCTTGATACGCAGCGCTCTGCGTGCGGAACAGACCTTCAGAGGGAGCGCTGACGATGCGCACCTTGATACCCTCCTTGCGAAGCAGTTCGGCACCAGCCACGAGCGTAGAGACTTCTGAGCCTGAGGCTACGAGTACCACCTGCGGGTCGGGTTCTGAACCAGCCACAATGTAAGCACCCTTGGTCACCTGAGCGTAGTCGTTGCCAGCGGGGAGGTTGGCGATGTTCTGACGAGAGAAGATCAGTCCCGTGGGTGTGGTGGTGTTCTCCATGGCCAGACGCCAGGCCACTGTGGTCTCTTCGGCATCGGCGGGACGGAGCACGAGCATGGAGTTCTTGCCCTTGTGATTCTTCAGCTTCTCCATCAGGCGAATCTGAGCCTCTTGTTCCACGGGCTCGTGCGTGGGACCGTCTTCTCCTACGCGGAAGGCATCGTGAGTCCAGATGAACTTGATGGGTACTTCCATCAGAGCGGCCATGCGGATGGCGGGCTTCATGTAGTCGCTGAATACGAAGAAGGTGCCGCAGGCGGGAATGATACCGCCATGGAGTGACATACCGATGCAGATGCAGGCCATGGTCAGCTCAGCTACGCCAGCCTGGAAGAAGGCACCAGTGAAGTCGCCCTTGGCAAAGGCATGGGTCTTCTTGAGGAAGCCGTCGGTCTTGTCGGAGTTGGAGAGGTCGGCAGAAGCCACTACCATGTTTTCCACCTGAGTAGCCAGGGCACTGAGTACGGTAGCCGATGCAGCGCGTGTGGCCACGTCGGCCTTCTGCTGAATGGCGCTCCAGTCCACCTGGGGAGCTTCACCCGAGAAGAAGCGGGCCAGTTTGGCAGCCTGCTCCGGCTGAGCCTCGGCCCAAGCGGCCTTCGTGGCACGGATGTCTTTCATCATCTCCATCAGTTCAGCATTGCGCTTGGCATAAAGCTCGGCCACCTCGGGGAAGATGACAAACGGATCCTCGGGGTTACCGCCCAGGTTCTTGATGGTGTTGATATAGGCATCGCCGCCGAGAGGGGCACCGTGTGTAGCGCAGCAGGCTTCGTAGCTGGTGTCGTCAGCGCGACGGGCACCTTTACCCATTACTGTATGGCCGATGATGAGCGTGGGGCGTTCAGATTCAGCCTTGGCCTCCTTGAGTGCCTGGCGGATGGCATCAGGGTCGTTGCCGTCAATCTCCATCACGCGCCAACCCCAAGCTTCGTACTTGCGGGCTGTATCTTCAGTCGTTACATCCTTTGTCTCAGTGGAGAGCTGGATGTCGTTGGAGTCGTAGAACATGATGAGGTTGTCCAGTCCCAGCGTACCGGCCACACGGCCAGCACCCTGCGAGATTTCCTCCTGGATACCGCCATCAGAGATGTAGGCATAGATGGTCTCGTTCATCACCTCAGGGAAGCGGGCCTTCATGAACTTGCCGGCAATGGCTGCACCTACGGCAAAGGTATGGCCCTGACCCAGGGGGCCGGAGGTGTTCTCAATGCCGCGCATGATGTCGCGCTCGGGGTGACCGGGAGTGGGAGAGCCCCATTGACGGAAATCCTTCAGCTCCTCAAGGGTGAACTTGCCCGTCAGCGCCAGAGCCGAGTAGAGCATGGGCGACATGTGACCCGGGTCTAGGAAGAAGCGGTCGCGGCCTTCCCACTCGGGGTGCTCGGGGTCGTAAACTAAAAACTCGGAGAAGAGCACATTGATAAAATCGGCTCCTCCCATGGCACCACCCGGGTGACCGGACTTGGCTTTTTCTACCATCGATGCAGCGAGAATACGGATATTATCGGCTGCTCGGTTCATCAGTTTCTTGTCGTTCATATCGTAATAATAATGAATTTATTTATGATTAATCTGAGGTTTCTTCATTACAGGCACAAAGATAGGCTTTTCTCATTGAATAATCACCAAATAAATCCAATCTTTTTTTCATTTTAGACACTCTTTCTTGTTTTGGCACCTTTTTCCGAGGTGGAGGCGCTTAAAAGAGGTAGGGAGGCGCTTAAAAGAGGTAGGGAGGCGGACAAGATGGAGAGCATAAAAAGAAATGAGAGGATAAACAGCAGGACGCTGCTTACCCTCTCCATACGTTGCACATCGCTATGTGCGGTTCCAATCTATCATAATAAAATAACAAAAAATTCTATTATTCCAGTCGGCGAGCACCGTCGCTGATTACGACGTCGTAGATCTTCGGGCTGCGACCGAACTTAGCCTTGAAGTCTTCCTTCGCCTTGTTGATGAAGGTAGAGTAGAGTTCGTCCTTCACCAGGTTGATGGTGCAACCACCAAAGCCGCCACCCATCACACGTGAACCGGTCACGCCGCAGTCGAAGGCCAGGTCGTTGAGGAAGTCAAGCTCTTCGCAGCTTACTTCGTAGAGTTTGCTCATGCCCTGGTGTGTCTCGTACATCTTCTGACCTACGGTCTCGTAGTCGCCCTTTTCGAGGGCAGCACATACGTCGAGTACGCGCTGGATCTCTTCAATTACGTATTCTGCACGCATGAAGTCCTCTTCAGAGATGTCGGCCTTGCATTCGTTGAGCATATCCATTGTCACGTCGCGCAGGAACTCTACGCCTTCGTACTTCTTCTGTACAGCGGCTACAGCAGCCTCGCAGCTCTGGCGGCGCTTGTTGTAAGCCGATGAAGCCAGTTCGTGCTTCACCACGGAGTCAACCAATACCAGACGGTAGCCCTGCGGATCGAAGGGGAAGTACTGGTACTCCAACGAACGGCAATCCAGACGGATCAGCTGGCCCTTCTTACCGAATACAGAGGCAAACTGGTCCATGATACCGCAGTTCACGCCGCAGTAGTTGTGCTCAGTGGCCTGACCTACCTTGGCCAGTTCGAACTTGTCGATGCGGTTGTCGCCGAACAGGTCGTTGAGGGCATAAGCGTAGGTGCTCTCCAGGGCAGCGGACGAAGACATACCAGCGCCGAGGGGCACGTCACCGGCAAAAGCCGTATTGAAGCCCTTTACCTCTACGCCGCGCTTGATCATCTCGCGGCATACGCCGAAGATGTAGCGGGCCCAGCTGGCACGGGGTGCGTCTTCTTCGTTCAAGCCAAACTCAACGTAGTCTTTCAGGTCGATTGAGTAAGCCTTGACCAGGTTGGTACCATTGGGTTTTATCTCAGCCACCATACCTTTGTCGATAGCTCCGGGGAACACGAAGCCACCGTTGTAGTCGGTGTGTTCGCCAATCAGGTTAATGCGTCCGGGTGAAGCGTAAACCGCTCCGGTTGTTCCATCAAAATGCTTGATAAAACGACTTCTTACGTATTCAATGTCCATGATACTAAGGATTTTATAGGTGAATAAATACTATTATTAATTGATTATGTTTAGGCCGTTATTTCTTCGAAACGCGTGAACCAATCTGTGCGTAGAAGAGGATGTAAGCGGCGCTACCCAGTACGAGCCAGTAGCTGGTGAGGTAGTTGCCCGTCAGGTCGGCAACCCAGCCCTGCAGAGCCACCATCACGGCGCAGCCGAATACCATCGTCATGAAGATACCGCTGGCGATAGCCGTGAATTTGCCCAGACCTTCTACAGCCATGTTGAAGATACCACCCCACATTACGCTGGTGCAGAGACCTACCAGGATGAAGGCAAAGATACCTACAGGAACTTCGGCTGAGATAACGCTCAGGTTAGCCCAGTCGATACCCGGAACGTTGACGGTGCTCGTGGCGGGAGCAAACATACCGAATGCCAGCAGGATAATGCTGATGATAGATACGGTAGAGATCATCAGACGGCTTGAAATCTTGCCACCGATGGCGCCACCTACGAAGCGGCCTACGAGCATCATCAGCCAATATACAGCTACAATCTGACCTACGATACCGGCATCCATGCCCAGACCCGGAGTGGTTGCATCGGGGGCAGCGGTGAGGTACTGCAGGATATAAGTAGGCGTACCTACCTCAATGCACATGTAGAGGAAGATACCCAGCGTGCCAAGTACGAAGTGTCTGTACTTCACAGCGCCCTTGATCAAGCTCAGGTCAACAGGAGCCTGCTCAGGCTCTTGAATCTTGGTGAACAGAATCACGATGAAAGCCACTACGAAGATGCCCAGGGCGATCATCAAGGCCGGTGTAGCATCAGAGATGGAGGCCTTGGCAGCATCGCCGATGAGCGCACCCATGATGATGTAAACGGCTACGGCAGCAGCGCTGTTGAACACACCACCGATCTGGATCAGCTGGTTACCCTTGTTACCACCGCCACCGAGGAGGTTCAGCATGGGGTTAACCACGCAGTTGAGGATACACATGGTCAGACCGCTGATGAAGGCACCGATGAGGTAAACCAGGAAAGCAGACTCTTTACCTACGTGACCGCTCAGCCACTGGATCAAGATACCGATGATACCTACCACCAGGCCAATCAAGGCTGTCTTCTTGTAACCGAACTTGGAAATCATCATACCGGCGGGAATACCCATCACGAGGTAAGCAATGAAGTTACCCATATTACCGATCTGGGCCATTACGTTGCTGGCACCGAAGTTGTTCTTCACAATCACAGCCATCGGAGAGCAGAGATTGGTAACGAACGCAATCATGGCGAAGAGCGCGATCATGATGATGATGGCTCCCCATTGTTTTTTTTGTTGACTCATAGTTTTAATGAAGTTATTGATTTGGATTAATAGTTGAATTGTCGCTTGTTACTCTCTGATACCGAATTCATAAACCGTAGTCTGTCGGTAGGTCTCGCCCGGATGGAGCGTAGCCGAGGGGAAGTGTGGACGGTTAGGTGTGTCGGGGAAGCGCTGGGCTTCGAAGCATACGGCGCTACGTTCAGGGAAGGTGGCTCCGTGGGCACCGGTGAAGCCGTTCAGCCAGTTGCCCGTGTAGAGCTGTACGCCGGGCTCGGTGGTGTAGAACTTCATGACGCGGCCGCTCTCGGGCTCGTAGCACTCGGCTCCCAGGCTCAACTCACCGGCTTCGCGCTTGTTGAGCACGTAGGTGTGGTCATAGCCTTTGCCGAATCGCAGCTGGTCGAAGTCGTCGTCGATGCGTTCACCGATAGTATGCGGGGTGCGGAAGTCCATTGGCGTACCTGCCACGGCACGGATTTCGCCGGTGGGGATAGAGACCTCGTTGACGGGTACGTAGAAGTCTGCATTCATCGTCAGCACGTTGTTGTGTACCGAGGGTGAGGGGTTACCGATGCCGGCCAGGTTGAAGAACCCGTGGTTAGTCAGGTTGACGAGGGTGGTCTTGTCGGTCTCAGCCTTGTATTCCATGACCAGCGCATTGCAGTCGCTCTTCAATCGGTAAGTCATCTCTACCTTCAGGGTGCCAGGGAATCCCTCTTCGCCATCGGGTGAGGTGTAGCTGAAGGTCACGCCATCAGGCTCGCTCTTCACCACGTCCCATACGCGGGCATGGAATCCCGTAGGACCACCGTGCAGGTGGTTGGGGCCGTTGTTGATGGCCAGTTTGTACTCTTTGCCTTCCAGGGTGAAGCGGCCGTCGGCTATGCGGTTGCCGTAGCGGCCAATGGTGGTGCTGAGGAAGGGCTCAGGGCTCTCCACCACGTGGTCGATGGAGTCGTGACCCAGGATGACGTTAGCCATGTTGCCGTTTCTGTCGGGCACCATGATAGCCAGTATGGCACAGCCGTAGTTGGTCACAGCTACCTCCATCCCCTTTGCGTTGCGAAGCACGAAAAGTTGGGTCTGTTTTTGCTGGATTTCTTTGCTAAAATCCTCTTTATTAAGCTTGCAGAGGTTCTCTCCGCTCGGTGAATTAAGTTTGTTGTTCATGATATTTCCGATTTTTCTTGCAAATAAACAGAATTATTTTGGTATGCCCAAGGAAAAAGGCATAAATATATAGGTGGTTTTAGTAAATTTTAGCGTTTGAAGGGGAGCGATGGATTGATTATTTTTTGTATGTTTGTACCCGAATTATTAACCATCTATTCATTAACACGCTATTAAGCATTATTATTTAACGAAATGTATCCAATGAAATTTGAGCCTATCTTGAAGCAGACGCTTTGGGGAGGCGATAAAATTATTCCGTTTAAGCATTTACAGGAAAACCTGCCTAATGTAGGCGAAAGTTGGGAAGTCTCTGCCGTCGAGGGGAGTGAGTCAGTCGTGGCCAACGGCTTCGAGAAAGGCGCTACACTGCCCGAGCTGGTGCGTAAATATAAAGCGGAGCTGGTGGGCGAGGCCAACTATGCACGCTTCGGTACCAAGTTCCCCCTGCTCATCAAGTTCATCGATGCCAAGCTCGACCTCTCCATCCAGGTACACCCGGGTGATGACCTGGCCAAGAAGCGCCACAACAGCTTTGGCAAGAACGAGATGTGGTACGTGATTGCTGCCGACCAGGGGGCTAAGCTGATTTCCGGCTTCTCGCAGGAGATTACGCCTAAGGAATATAAGGATCGTGTACACGATGGTACGTTTGCTGATGTACTGCAGACCTGCGCCATTCAGCCGGGCGATGTGTTCTACGTGCCTGCTGGCCGTGTACACGGTATCGGTGCCGGTGCCTTCGTGGCCGAAATCCAGCAGACGTCAGACATCACCTACCGTATCTTCGACTACAACCGCAAGGACAAGGATGGCAAGACGCGTGAGCTCCACACCTCGCAAGCGCTCGATGCCATCAACTTCCAGGATGTAGAGGAGGATTTCCGCACCCACTACGAGGCTACGCAGAATGAGCCTGTGGAGATAGTGGCCAGCCCGTACTTCACCACGTCGGTCTATGACATGACGGAGGAGATCTCGTGCGACTACTCTGAGCTGGATTCGTTTGTCATCTTCATCTGCGTGGAGGGTAGCTGCACGCTGACTGACAACGAGCAGAACCAGGTGGAGGTATGTGCCGGTGAGAGCGTATTGCTGCCTGCTGTAACCCAGGAGGTGACCATCACGCCCCACGGTGCCGTGAAGTTGCTGGAGACCTATGTGTAACATATCGCATGGATAAAAAAAGGACCTCGCCATCGCGAGGTCTTTTTTTTGTCCGTTACTGCTGCACCTCCTTCATGAGGCGGAGGAAGTTGCCACCCCAGAGTTTGCCGATTTGCTCTTCGTCGTAGCCAGCCTCCAGGAGCCGCACGGTGATGTTGATCAGGTCGTTGTCGCCATTGCATCCCTTCACGCCGCCACCGCCGTCAAAGTCGGTACCGATGCCCACGTGGTCAATACCTGCCACCTCGATGGCATGCTCGAGATGGTGCATGAAGTCGGTGAGCGTGGCGTTCTTCAACTCCTTGCGCAGAAAGTCGGGGCAGGGGCAGACCTGCACGACACCTCCCTGCCGGGCCAAGGCACGTAGCTGCTCGTCCGTGAGGTTGCGGTCGTGGCCAAAAAGCGCCTTGGCCGATGAGTGGCTGGCAAAGACGGGGCGTTTGCTGCGCTTGAGCACCTCCCAGAAGGTGGTCTCTGAGGCGTGAGAGAGGTCGATGAGCATGCCCAGCTTGTTCATCAGCTTCACCACCTTGCGTCCGTAGGGGGAGAGCCCGCCCCAGAGCTGCGTGGTGTCTGAGGAGCTATCGCAGATGGCGTTGTTGCGGGTATGGCAGAGGGTGATGTAGGTCACTCCACGCTCGTGATAGCGGCGGATGGTGTGGAGGTCAGTGCCTACGCCGTAGCCGTTCTCTATACCTATATATATGGCCTTCTTGCCTTCGGCTTTGAGCCGGGGCAGGTCATCGGCCGTGCGGGCCAGAGCACAGCGGTCGGCGTTGCGTGCTATCTGCTGCTCGATGCCACTCATCAGCTCCTCTACGCGGCGCATGGCGGCCTGGGTGTGCTCCTCGTCGAGCGCCTTCTGACGCACCCAGCAGGCCAGGTACTGACCGTCCAGGTAGCCCTCCTCCATCTTGGGTAGGCAGACCTGCGAGGCCTCACGGCGGCCCAGGTCGAAGCTGGGGGTGAACTCCAGCGGGGCATCGGTGTGCGTGTCGATGCTCAGGATGCGGCTGTGGATGGCCTTGGCTTGCTGGAAGGTGCGTGCCTTCTGCACGAGGAAGCGGATGATGCGGTGGGCCGTGGTATCACCACCCAGGGTCAGTGCCTCGGGGTGGAACTGCACACCCCATACGGGGTACTCCTCGCAGCTTTCAAATCCCTCTACGATGCCATCGTCTGTCCGGGCAGTGACCCGGAGCGAGGGGGCTATCTGCTTCACGGCCTGGTGGTGGTGCGAGTTGGTGAGCCAGGTGTCGTGGCCTATCATCGTGGCCAGCTGCGAGCCGGGCTCGAAGTGTACCAGGTGGGTGCCTTGGTAGCTCGACTCCTTCTGCTGGTGCTGCAGCTCCGAATCGGGGCATTGCGAGGGGATGTCCTGGTAGAGCGAGCCGCCGAAAGCTACGTTGATGAGCTGCTCGCCTCGGCAGATGCCGAGCATGGGCACGTTGAAGTCGCGGGCCAGCCGGATGAGGCAGAGGTCATAGACGTCGCGCAGGGCATCCACGCTTCCCAGTTCAGGTATCGGCTCTTCGCCATAGTAAGAGGGGTGTATGTCCTCACCTCCGCTCATGATGATGCCATCGAGGCGCTTCATCACGTCGCGCAGCAGGAGCGAGTCGGCCGTGACGGGAATCATCATGGGTACCCCACCGGCACGGATGACCGACTCGGTGTAGGTGAGGTTGACTGCCGAGCGGCGTTCAGGATGGGAGCAGGATATGCCAATAAGCGGTCTCGTTGCAGAGGCTGTCGTGGAGAGCGGTCTTGTCGCTGAGGTCGCTGAGGTTTGTGCCTGTACGTTCCCCATACAGAGGGCGGCCAGGAGGAGGGTGATAGTTCTCTTTATCATTTAAAATGCTTATTAATTCTAAATTTTTCTGCAAATATAGTGATAATATAAAGAAATAGGGTAATTTCGCGCCCAAATTTTTGAGGGTACCGTGATTTTCGCGGTCGTGTAATCCAGAACACCACGTAAAAAACAGGAAATATGAAGCAACAAGTATCTTTATCGTTTATGCTCATGGGCGTACTGTTCAGTGTATGCCTGATAGTAGCCAATCTTTTGGAAACCAAAGTAGTGCAAATCGGCGGACTCTCCGTGACGTGTGGTCTGCTCGTGTTCCCCATCTCCTACATCATCAACGACTGCATAGCCGAGGTGTGGGGCTTCGCCAAGGCGCGCATCATCATCTGGTGCGGATTTGCGATGAACTTCTTCGTCGTGGCTCTGGGGTTGCTCTCCGTGCAGCTCCCTGCGGCCCCCTTCTGGGAGGGTGAGGAGCACTTCAACTTCGTCTTTGGCATGGCTCCGCGCATCGTAGCGGGCAGTCTGCTGGCCTTCCTGGTCGGCTCGTTTCTCAACGCTTACGTCATGAGTCGCATGAAGCTGAAGAGCGAAGGGCGTCACTTCTCGCTGCGAGCCGTCGTCTCCACGCTGGTGGGCGAGACGGCCGATTCGCTGGTCTTCTTCCCGATAGCCTTCGGAGGCATCTTGACGGTGGGGCAGCTCGCCACGATGATGGCGGTGCAGATTGTCTTGAAGTCACTCTACGAGGTGGTGATTCTGCCAGTCACGATCCGTGTGGTTCGAGCCGTGAAGCGCATGGAGGAGACCGATGTCTATGATGAGGGAATCTCGTATAACATTTTTAAGTTCTAGTGTTTAGTGATTATGAATCATTCTGCTGCATTAGTCGTTTTCAGTGGGGGACAGGACTCCACGACCTGTCTGTTTTGGGCCAAGCGGCGCTTCAGCCGCGTGGTGGCTCTCAGTTTTCTCTATGGTCAGAAGCATGAGCAGGAGGTGGAGCTGGCTGCTCAGATTGCCGCCAAGGCGGGGGTGGAGCATGCCGTGATGGATGTGTCGTTCATCGGTCGTCTGGGGCATAATGCGCTGACCGATACGTCGATGGTGATGGATCAGGTGAAGCCTGCTGACAGCTATCCCAATACCTTCGTGCCAGGACGTAACCTCTTCTTCCTCAGCATAGCAGCGGTCTTTGCCCGTGAGCGGGGCATCAGCCACCTGGTCACCGGTGTGTCGCAGACCGACTTCAGCGGCTATCCCGACTGCCGGGATGCCTTCATCAAGTCACTCAATGTGACGCTCAATCTGGCTATGGATGATCAGTTTGTCATCCACACTCCGCTGATGTGGATTGACAAGGCCGAGACCTGGGCCCTGGCTGACGAGTTGGGCGTGCTTGACCTCATCCGCTACCAGACGCTCACCTGCTACAACGGCATTCCGGGCGACGGCTGCGGCCATTGTCCCGCTTGCCGTCTGCGCCGCGAGGGGTTGGAGAAGTACCTCAGCACCCGGAAGGAGCATTCATCCCGTATTTTCTCTTAGCGATATCCAACACGTAGGGGCGGAAAATATTCCGCCCCTACAGTATTTGTAAGCGATACAGTATTTATTCGCGGTTCATCAGCCGGTGCTCGGCCATTTGCTCATACTTGGTGCCTGGGCGGCCGTAGTTGGCGTAGGGGTAGATGGAGATGCCTCCTCGGGGAGTGAAGATGCCCGTTACCTCGATGTACTTGGGGTCCATCAGCTGGATGAGGTCCTTCATGATGATGTTGACGCAGTCCTCATGGAAGGCGCCGTGGTTGCGGAAGCTGAAGAGGTAGAGCTTGAGGCTCTTGCTCTCCACCATCTTCACGTCGGGGATGTAGCAGATGCGTATCTCGGCAAAGTCGGGCTGACCCGTGATGGGGCAGAGGCTGGTAAACTCGGGGCAGTTGAAGCGCACCCAGTAGTCGTTGCCTTGGTGCTTGTTGGTAAAGGCCTCCAGCACTTCGGGGGCATAGTCTTGCTTGTATTCCGTCTTGCGCCCCAGCAGGTGGAGCTCTTCGTTCAGTTCACTCATTGTTTCTCTTTTTTTAGGTGGATGCGTAAATTACTTCCTTCCTTTATATACCAGGAAGGCGATGATGGCCACTACCACGATGATGATGCCGTAGCCTATTTCGTGGCTGTACTTGGATACCTGTGCCATGAGCTGCTCCTCGGTCTCGATGCCGGGCACGGTGGAGAGGTAGTAGCCCAGGGCGGCAAGGATGCTGTTCCAGATGCCTGCACCCAGGGTGGTGAAGAGCAGGAAGGTGGAGAGGCGCATACGGGCCAGGCCGGCAGGGATGGAGATGAGCTGACGAACGGCAGGGATGAGCCGGCCCACGAAGGTGGAGATGGCTCCGTGGCGCTCAAAGTAGGCCTCGGCATGCTGCACCTTGGCCTCGTCAATCAGGCAGATGTGGCCCCAGCGGCTGTTGGCAAAGGCGTAGATGATGGGGCGGCCAAACCAGCGGGCCAGGTAGTAGTTGATGAGGGCGCCGATGTTGGCTCCCAGGGTGGCAAAGAGCACCACGAGGTAGATGTTCAGGCTCTCGTTGTGGGCCGCCTTCCATGCGGCAGGAGGGATGACTACCTCTGAGGGGAAGGGGATGAACGAGCTCTCAATGGCCATCAGCAGGGTGATGGTGGCGTAGTTGAGGTGGTCAATGCACCATTGTATAAAGGCTACGGATTCCATGTCTTGTTACTTGTTTATATGCTTTATTCTTCTTTTTTATCTTTGTCCTTATCTTCACTATCTTCTTTCTTCTTCCTTTTTCTTTTCTTAGGCGTGGCGTCAATCACTTCATCCGATGCAGAATCCTGCTCTTGGTCGGCCTTGTTCTTGTTAAGCAGGTCGGTCAGAAGCTCGCGATTCTCCTCCACAAACTCTGTGGCCTTTTCGTCCAGCAGCTCATACATTCCCGGAAATTCCGGACAAAGCTGATTGATCACATGGCTCATCAGCTCCATAATCCGTACGAGGTCGGGTTGAGGGGATGCGAAGAGTGTCAACATCTCATCTACGGTCTCTCGGGGAGCATTGATGGAGCCATCATTGAGTATCTCTTTCAGCGTATCGACCTTTTGGAACGTGACGCAGTGCATCAAGAGTTGGGTGCTGACCATCGTGTTCTCAGGGTCCATCTCATGGGTGAGTTTCAGCAGGTGGAAGGCTTCATCAAATTGGAAGAAGTCCATGCAGAATACGTAAGCTTCATACACCAGGTCCACACTCTGTGGATTGCTTTGGCGGAAGCGCTCCCAGTTCCGGTGCGGTTTCTTCCTCTGCTGCATCTGCAGTACGGCCTTGATGAACCATAGCTCCGGTGTGTCCTTATAGAAAAGGCTCAGCGATTTGGCTATTTCTGACGCCTCGTCCCACCGCTTCATGTGCAGGAGGCTGATGCCTGCATAGGCTGTGATAGTGCCCACGTAATGATTGTCCAGGTTGATGTGATTGTCCTTGGCATACTTCAGGGTCTTAGCGAAGACTTCCATGACTTCCTCCCATTGCTTGATGCTGTAGTAGTTGGTCATCTCGAAGTAGCAGAGTCCCAGGAAGGGCACTCCCCCCAGCTCATAGGCCTGGCGGACGTACTTCATGGCCTCTTCGGGATTCTCGAGCTGCTGGAAGGCGAGCGCCTTGAGCAGTAGGGCCGGGTGGTAGTCCTCGTCGGTGGCAAGGGCGAAGTCGCAGGCTTCGATGCACTTGTCATACTGCTGGGCATCGAAGTAGCACTCGCCGAGCACCTTCCAGAGGTTGGGCTGATAGGGATATCGGTCGATGAGCTTGTTGAGCGTCTCGATGGCCTGGTCGAGCATATCGAGCTCGCGGTAGCAGGTGGCCAGGTTGTCCAGGTAGAACTCATGCTCGGGGTCCTCGTCGGAGTGGGTGAGGTAGTCCAGTGCCTCCTCGGGGCGGCCCAGGTCGAGCAGAAGGCCTACTATAGCGTAGGTATCTTCGGGACTGGCGTTGGCGATGAGGTCATCCAGTATCTCGTAGGCTTTCGCCTCGTCCCCTTTGCGGTAGGCCAGGAGTGCTTCCAGCTGCTTGACTTCGCGGTTGCTGATGGGCATCTGGAGCAAGCACTCTTCCGCCTTGTCCAGTTCGTTGAAGTCGAGGTGCATGTAGGCCTCTTGTATCCGTATGTCGAGGTTGTCAGGGTGGAGATGGATGCCATACTCCACCACTAAGCGCATCTTCTCGTGCATGTTGTTGAGGGCAAAGTAGTCGGCGATGTCGGCCAGCTCGTCGGCATCGTAGTACTGCCCCTTGCCGCTCTTAATCTCTTCCAGCACGGTATCAGCGCGTCGCTGGAATTCAGCGTCCTTTCCGTAATAGAGTTTCCTGTCCATAGTCCTGTATCTTCGTGTGAATTCTGTCTGAATGTAGTTATGCTTTGTTGATTTTACCCCAGGTGTCCTTGAGTCCTACGGTGCGGTTAAAGACGAGCTTCTCGGCCGTGGAGTCCTTATCGACGTTGAAGTAGCCGATGCGCTGGAACTGCAGGTAGGTGAGGGGCTTCATGCCCTGGGCAAACTTCTCCACGTAGCAGCAGGGGAGTACCTGGAGCGAGTCGGGGTTGATGATTTCCTTCATGGCGGTGAGGGCGTCACACTGCTTGGATTCGCGGATGGCGGCCAGCTCGTCGCGCGGGTTCTCCACCTTCCAGAGGCGATCGTAGAGGCGTACCTCGGCCTCCAGGCAGTGGGCGCAGCTCAGCCAGTGGATGGTGCCTTTCACCTTGCGGTTGGCGCCGGGCAGGCCGCTGCGGGTCTCGGGGTCATACTCGCAATAGACCTCCACTACCTCGCCGGCCTCGTTCTTCTTGCAGCCGGTACACTTCACGATGTAGGCGTTCTTGAGGCGTACCTCATTGCCCGGGGTCATGCGGAAGTATTTCTTGGGGGCGTCTTCCATGAAGTCGTCACGCTCTATCCAGAGCTCACGGCTGAACTCCAGGGTGTGGTTGCCCTCCTCGGGATGTTCGGGGTTGTTGACAGCCTCCATCTCCTCCACCTGTCCTTCGGGGTAGTTGGTGATGATGAGCTTCACGGGATTGAGCACGGCGGAGATGCGTGTGGCACGGTCGTTGAGGTCTTCGCGCACGGCGCTCTCCAGCAGGGCGAACTCATTGAGCGCATCGTAGGTGGTGTAGCCTATCTTGTCGATGAACTTGTGTATGCTCTCAGGGCTGTAGCCACGGCGGCGGAATCCGCAGAGGGTCGGCATACGGGGGTCGTCCCAGCCGTTTACGAGGCCCTCCTTGACGAGCGTGAGGAGGTTGCGCTTGCTCATGAGCGTGTAGCTCAGGTTGAGCTTGTTGAACTCATACTGGCGGGGGCGGTTGTCGTCCAGCTCCTTGCCCTCCTTGAGCCAATCCACGAAGAGGTCGTAGAGGGGGCGGTGTACGACGAACTCCAGGGTGCAGAGTGAGTGGGTCACGCCCTCGAAGAAGTCGCTCTGTCCGTGGGCAAAGTCGTACATGGGGTAGGCCTTCCAGGTGGTGCCGGTGCGGTGGTGGGGGTGCTTGACCACGCGGTAGATGATGGGGTCACGGAAGTGCATGTTGGGGTTGGCCATGTCAATCTTGGCGCGGAGCACCATGGCTCCCTCCTCGATTTCGCCGCTGTTCATCTTGTAGAACAGGTCGAGGTTCTCCTCGATGGGGCGGTTGCGGTAGGGGCTCTCCGTGCCGGGCTGCGTGGGGGTACCCTTCTGTGCGGCAATCTGTTCGCTCGTCTGCTCGTCGATGTAGGCCTTACCCTCCTTGATGAGTCGTACGGCGAAGTCCCAGAGCTGCTGGAAGTAGTCGGAGGCGTAGTATTCGTTGCCCCACTGGTATCCCAGCCACTGGATGTCCTCCTTGATGGCTTCCACGTATTCGGTATCCTCCTTGGTGGGGTTGGTGTCGTCAAAGCGGAGGTTACATACGCCGCCATGGGCTGCCGCGATGCCGAAGTCCATGCAGATGGCCTTGGCGTGGCCGATGTGGAGGTATCCGTTGGGCTCTGGCGGGAAGCGTGTCTGTACGCGGCCGCCGTTCTTACCCTCTTTCAAGTCGTTCTCTACAATCTGTTCGATGAAGTTCAAGCTCTTCTTTTCGCTTGCAGCTTCGGTGGTGATTTCTGCCATATTCCTGGAGTTAATTTTTATGCTTATCGCTGTTTGACTTCTGTTATTTGTTTGTTCTGACTGTCGTCAGGAGCTATCTTATCTAACTGGGTGCAAAAATACAAAAAAATATCGGCATGACCTAAGATATCGGATGCTAAATGCGCAGTGATTGCAATTTTTCGCTAATAACTAAAAAAATAACGGTACCGGAGGGGGAGATAACGCAGAAAAAAGCACTAGTATAGCCCCGATTCCCTAAGAAATGATAAAAAAGGGCCAAAAATATGTTGCATGACATGCTTTTTTGTTTGGTTGGTAACGAAAAAAGGGCGTATCTTTGCAGCGTTATCCTGAAAACAATCTTTTTACCTTAAGAAAAAAAACTAATACCTATTGAAAACTGAAAAAGGTGCTTTGTGAAAAGCGCCTTTTTTTTGTGC
>JBJEKT010000217.1:0-20786 GCA_051878775.1 Bacteroides sp.
CGTCCCTTTGGCCGGCTCCTTGGCACGGCGGGCTACGAGCAGCTCATTGCGCTCATTGAGGATGAAGGCCACCGTGGCAGCCGACGGGTTGAAGTAGTAGGTAAACCCGCAGGCATCGCAATGTTTGGACTTGCCGTTGTGCTCCACAAACCGGTCGGAGCCGCACTTCGGGCAGTAACGAAACTGGGATAGGGGATGTTCCATAATTATTCTTCTTTTAGTATGGCTGAACTCGTATCAATCGCTCGGCTTGTGGCGGTAGCTGAACTCGCATCCGCAATAGCGCTGGTTGTAGAAGTCGTACTCCCGGAGCAGCTGGTTACGTCGTTCCTGCAGGCCTCCTTTCCGCCAGTTCTGTTCCCAAAAGGTGGTGCCTGGGTAGCTCGAGGCGGCCAGTCGGCCGGCTTCGTTGATCTGCTCCAGGCTCTTCCAGCGCGATGAGGCCAGGGTGGTGGTGAAGAGGGAGAACCCGTGGGTGGAGGCATAACGGGCTGTCTCGGTGAGGCGGATGGTGAAGCAGCGCAGGCAACGCCTGCCTCGCTCCGGTTCCTGCTCCAGTCCCTCCACCTGGCTCAGCCAGTGCTTGTAGTCGTAGTCGGCATCCACGAAGTCGAGCCCCTGCTCCGTCACGAAGCGGATGGCCTCGCGCTTGCGGGCCTCATATTCCGCTTCGGGATAGATGTTGGGGTTGAAGTAATAGACTGTGGGCCGGATGCCGTTGGCCAGCAGGCACTCGATGATGGCCGACGAGCATGGGGCGCAACAGGAGTGGAGCAGCACCTGCCTTTCACCGTGAGGGGGAGTGAGCGTGAGCATACCTGATGTATTACAGGCGCTTACGCGTCGATGTTGGCATAGGTGGCATTCTTCTCGATGAACTCACGGCGGGGGCCTACGTCCTCACCCATCAGCATGGAGAAGATGTAGTCGGCCTCGGCGGCATTGTTGAGGTGTACCTGCTTGAGCATACGGTTCTCGGGGTTCATAGTGGTCTCCCAGAGCTGCTCGGGGTTCATCTCACCCAGACCTTTGTAGCGCTGGGTATGGATGGCATTCTCTGAGCCGCCACCGTAGGTGTCGATGAAGCGCTGGCGTTGCTGGTCGGTCCAGCAGTACTCCTTCACCTTACCCTTCGTGCAGAGGTAGAGGGGCGGGGTGGCGATGTAGAGGTAGCCCTGCTCGATGACCTGAGGGAAGTAGCGGAAGAAGAGCGTCATGATGAGGGTGTCGATGTGAGAGCCATCGACGTCGGCATCGGTCATGATGATCACCTTCTTGTAGCGCAGTTTGTCGATGTTGGCCGCCTTGCTGTCCTCGCTATCCACGCCGAAGCGGATACCCAGGGCCTGGATGATGTTGTTCACCTCATCGCTCTCGAAGGCTTTGTGCCACATGGCTTTCTCTACGTTCAGAATCTTACCGCGCAGGGGGAGGATGGCCTGGAAGGTGCGGTTACGGCCCTGCTTGGCTGAGCCGCCGGCTGAGTCACCCTCCACGAGGAAGAGTTCGCATTCGTCGGGGTCCTTGCTGGAGCAGTCGGCCAGCTTGCCCGGCATTCCACCGCCGCTCATGGGCGACTTACGTTGTACGGACTCACGCGCCTTGCGGGCGGCTACACGGGCCGTGGCTGCCAGTAGCACCTTGTCCACAATCAGCTTGGCTTCCTTGGGGTGTTCCTCCAGGTAGTAGCTCAGGGCTTCGCCCACAGCCTGGTTGACGGCACCACTCACCTCGTTGTTGCCCAGCTTGGTCTTGGTCTGTCCCTCAAACTGAGGTTCAGCCACCTTGACCGATATGACGGCTATCAGGCCTTCACGGAAGTCCTCGCCCGACACTTCCACCTTGGCTTTCTCCAGTGCCTTGGCACAGTTGTCGTCGGCATACTTCTTCAGGACACGGGTCAAGGCGGTGCGGAATCCGGCTTCGTGGGTACCGCCCTCCTTGGTGTTGATGTTGTTTACATAGGAGTGGAGGTTCTCGCGGTAGCCTGTATTGTACATGATGGCGCACTCGATGGGTGTGCCGTTCTTTTCGGTATTGAGGTAGATGACGTCGTCAAACAGGGGCGTGTTGCCGCTGTTGAGGAAGCGGACAAACTCCTTCACGCCCTCGTCACTGTGGAAGGTCTCTGTGCGGTAGTTGCCCTCTTCATCCTTGCTGCGCAGGTCGGTCAGCGAGATGCGGATACCCTTGTTGAGGTAGGCCAGCTCGCGCAGACGGGCCTGGAGTGTGGAGTACTTGTACTCGGTGGTGGTGAAGATGCTGCCGTCGGGCCAGAAGGTCTGCTTGGTGCCCGTGAATCCGGCTTCGCAGGTGCCTATCTCCTTGACGGGATAGAGCGGCTTGCCGCAGCTGTACTCCTGCTGATAGACCTTGCCGTTGCGGAAGACCTGGGTTGTCATGTGGGTGGAGAGGGCGTTCACGCAGGATACACCTACGCCATGCAGACCGCCCGACACCTTATAGGAACCCTTGTCAAACTTACCGCCGGCATGGAGCACGGTCATCACCACTTCGAGGGCTGACTTCTTCTCCTTCTCGTGGAAGTCCACGGGGATACCACGGCCATTGTCTTGGACGGTGATGCTGTTGTCCTCGTTGATGGACACTTCGATGTGGTCGCAATAGCCGGCCATGGCCTCGTCGATGGAGTTGTCCACCACCTCATAGACCAGGTGGTGCAGGCCGTTCTCACTAATGTCGCCAATGTACATGGCCGGGCGCTTACGCACGGCTTCGAGTCCTTCAAGCACCTGGATGTTGCTTGCGGAATAGCTATTCTCGCCTACTATCTTTTCTTCTTCTGTCATAATGAATCGCTAATTGTAATAACTGAGCAAAAGTAGTGAAAAAAGTTCAGACTCCACGCAGAAATCATTGATTTTTTGGCTTCTTTGCTCTTTTTAAGGGGTTGGGATGATTGTTACTTAAGGGATGGATATAAAATAACAAGGGCCGAACTACCTCGGTAGCTCAGCCTCGCTATTCTTTCCTCTTCGAACAGAAATCGGAATCAAGCCAATTTGTTCACATGGAGGGCCAACTTCGACTTCAGATTGTTAGCCTTGTTCTTGTGAATTACATTCACTTTGGCCAACTTATCCAGCATCTTCGTTACGTTCGGCAACAAAGCAACTGCTTCTGCCTTGTCTTTCGTTGCACGAAGCTTACGAACAGCATTTCTCATGGTCTTACCATAATATCTGTTGTGAAGTCTTCTTGTCTTCTCTTGTCTGATTCTTTTCAGTGATGATTTGTGATTTGCCATTTCGACTAATCTGTTTTTATTGTTATTATTAGTAGCCTCTGGGGGAATCGAACCCCCCTTTCAAGAATGAAAATCTTGCGTCCTAACCGATAGACGAAGAGGCCAACGCTGGTGAGCGTTTCCGCTCTTTACAAACGCTTTTCTTTCGTTTTGCGGTTGCAAAGGTAGAAACAATTTTTGAACTGACAAACATTTTAAGCGAAAAAAATCAAGAATTTTATTGGCTGTCATGCTTTAAAGGTACTAATCGATTGATTATTAGAACATATGCTCTTTTATTGCTTTTCTCCTTTTTCTGATAATTTTTTGTGTTTGGGACGACTTTTGGAGAAAATAGTGTTTTTTGTTAGGCGCTTTCGGCTTTTTTCCTTAGCTTTGAACCCTGAATGAAATGACTCCTGTTATGCTTCAAAAATGTGATGGCATCGTATTGCGTGCAATAAAGTGTGCTAACGGCACTACAATCCTGGATATCTACTCCTCGTCGATGGGGCGTGCTCAGTTCAGTACCGGACGGAAGGAACGCACTCGCAGGGGGGGCGGGGTGCTCTGTATGCCGCTCTCCATCGTCAGCTTAGAGTATGAGTTCCGGCCCAAGGAGCCTATCCAACGCCTGAAGGAGTGGAAGCTGGATTATGCTCCGGCGGAGCTCCCCTTCCATCCGTTGAAGGGGGCCATCGCCCTCTTCGTCTCGGAGTTGCTCACGCGTGTGCTCCTTGAGCAGGAGGTCAATAAGGGGCTTTTTGACTACCTCAGGCAGAGTATCGTCACACTCGACCGCTGCTCAAAGGGGATAGCCAACTTCCATCTCGTCTTCCTGATGCAGCTGGCTGTCTACCTGGGTATCTTTCCCAACCTGTCGCGCTACGAGGAGGGCATCGCGTTCCACCTGCAAGAGGCGGAGTTCCTGCCGCTCCCGTTGACCCCCAATGCCTACCATCTCCATCCTGATGAGGCCAGGGCACTTCACGAACTGGCCCGTATGAATTACCAGAACATGGGGCTATTCGCCATGAACAGGCTTCAGCGTAACCGTTGCCTGGCCCTGATGCTGGAGTACTATCAGCTCCACCTGCCTGGTATGGGCACGCTCAAGTCTGTGGAGGTACTGCAGCAGCTCTTTGCTGACTGATGCATGGTGAAGCTCAGGTGTAATGAAGCTCAGGCGTAACCCGTAACCCGTAACCCGTAACTGACGTAAAATCTCGTGTGGAGTTCGTTGTGCTTCTAAGTCGAGTGAGACATATAAACGAGCGATTCATATAAAAAGGAGGGAAACAAATTAAAAGCAAATGATTGAGCAAATATGCAAATCAGGTTGGTATTTGCTCCAAAATTTGTTTCAGATTTGTTTCCCTCCTTGGCCTGTGTCCCTTTGGGCCGGAGGTTCAGCCTGCACAGTTATCCCAGCAGCTGCTTGACCTTGGCGGAGATGACGCGTCCTTCGGCCTTTCCGGCCAGCTGCTTGGAGGCTACGCCCATCACCTTGCCCATATCTTTGGGGCCAGCGGCTCCCACCTTGGCAATGATGGCTTTCAGCTCAGCCTCGAGTTCCTCTTCCGAGAGTGGCTTGGGCAGGTAAGCTTCCATCACCTTGACTTGTGCCAGCTCGGCATCGGCCAGATCCTGACGGCCCTGCTGCACATAGATGTCGGCAGCGTCACGTCCCTGCTTCACCAGCTTGGCGATGATCTTCGTAGCCGCATCGTCGGTCAGCGTATCGTTGGCCCCCGGAGCCGTCTTGGCCTCCAGGAATACCTTCTTGATGTTTCTCAATGTTTCCAGTGCCACACGGTCTTTGGCCTTCATGGCATTCTTGATGTCTTCACTGATGCGTTCAAATAAATCCATTTTCGTTTCTATATTTATGGTTCGATTATACTATTTATAATAGGAATAGGGTCTTAGAAAGTAATGACACCAGGCTGTTCGACCTGCAGGGGTGGCTGGGTAGCCTCAGCCTCCTGGCGCAGTTTTTCCGCATCTTCAGCCGCCTTGCGCTTCAGGTTGGCCAGCTGGGCTTTGTCGCGCTGGTAGGTGGGGATGGTATCTACCATGGAGATGAGGTCGGTATTGTCCATGTCCTCGGGGCTGTAGATGAAGATGTGGCGGCGGCGGAAGGCACGGCGGCTCTCAGGCGAGGCACCTCCGTAATAGTGCTCTCTGCGGATGCGGCGTTGCTCCTCTTCTTCCTCCATCTCAGCCCGGCGTTGCTGTTCCTCAGCATTCTGGCTGGCCAGACGCTCGTCCATCTCGCGCATATGAATATCGGCTATGCCGAAGCCGGTGGCCAGGAGGGTAATCTTCACCTTCGAGCCGAGGCTGGCATCTTCAGCCATACCGAACTTGGTCTCAAAGTCGCGGTTGAAGCGGTTCATGAAGTCCTTCACCTCGTCCATCTCGTTCATCATCAGCTCATGTTCGGGGCTGTAGGAGATGTTGAAGAGCACCTTGCGTGAGTTGAAGATGTCGTTGTTGTTGAGTAGAGGAGAGTGTTGGGCTCCCTTGATAGCTTCGCTCACACGGTTGTCCCCATCGCCATAGCCGGTACTCATGATGGCCACACCACCGTTCTTCATCACGGTCTTCACATCGTTGAAGTCGAGGTTGACGATGCCTCGCATGGTGATGATTTCGCTGATGCTCTTGGCTGCCACGAGCAGGGTGTCGTTGGCCCGGGCAAAGGCGCTGTTCACGCTCAGGTCGGGATAGATTTCGCTGAGCTTCTCGTTGTTGATGACCAGCAGGGCATCGACGTGCTGACTGATCTCCTCTACACCGTCCAGGGCCTGGTCAATCTTCTTGTCCCCCTCCCAGCGGAAGGGGATGGTCACGATGCCGATAGTCAGGATGTCCATCTCCTTGGCTATGCGGGCAATGGTGGGTGCGGCACCTGTGCCTGTGCCTCCTCCCATGCCAGCGGTGATGAAGACCATCTTGGTGCCATCGCTCAGCATCTGCTGAATCTCCTGCAGGCTCTCTTCCGTAGCCTCGCGTGCCTTTTGGGGCTGGTTGCCTGCACCAAGGCCTTCGTGGCCTAGCTGCAGCTTGACGGGTACAGGAGACTGTTCGAGTGCTTTGCGGTCGGTATTACATACCACGAAAGCCACGTCGTGAATGCCTTCCCTATACATGTGGTTTACGGCATTGCCACCACCTCCACCTACGCCTATCACCTTGATAATCTTGGGTGAATCAGTAGGCAAATCAAAAGGTACAATTGTATCGCTCATATCCGTAGGGTTTTATTCGTTGTTCTTCTTTTTTTCGCCCAGCTGGTCGTCAGTGAAGAAGTTCTCTGTAAACTCTTCAAAGAATCTGCTGAGGGGATTGCGCTTCTTGGGCTTTTGCCCGCCTTGGTTTTTCTCTTTCTCTTCTTTGGCCTTGAGTATCCGCTCCAACTCTTCCTGCTTTCGCTTCTCTTCGCGTTTCTTGCGCTCCTCTTCTTCCTGGCGCTTCAGGTCCTCATCATCTTTAAAAAGGTCCTGTGAATCAGTCTGCTCGGGGCGTTGTGCAGGTTTTGATGTCGGGGCGGTTTCCACTGGCTTGGCTGGCTCTTCCTGTTTGCAGCAATTCTCGTGGCCGGCGTTCAGCAGGGCGATGGCCCCACTCCATGTGCCGCTGGCCAGGAGGCCCTCTTCCATACCACGTACAGTGAGCTGGGTCTTCATGATGGTCTTCACGCGTTCGGTCTTGCTCTGCTTGCGGAAGGCCTCTTCCAGGTTCTTGAGCAGGGCTCCTCCACCCATGAAGACAGTACCCGCAAAGAGCTGGTTGTCATAGCCGGAGAGGCGGATCTGGTTCCATACGTTGGCCAGAATCTCTTCAGCACGCGCCCCGATGATGTTGTTGAGCTCGGCCAGGGGAATGGCACGACCCTCGGAGGTAAGGCACGAGGCATCGGGGTCGGATTCTTGTGTTTCGTAGGCTGCATTGCCATACTGAACCTTCAGCTTCTCAGCCTCTTCATCCTCCATCTGGAGCGATGTGAGGTCACGGGTGATGTTGTTGCTGCCGATGGGCAGGACGCAGAGGTGGCGGAGCAGGTTGTTCTTATAGACAGAGACGGTGGTTGTGTCTGAACCAAAGTCCACCAGGGCACAGCCTTGGCGCATCTCCGTCTGCGTGAGGACGGCCTTGGCCGCTGCAATGGATGTGACGAGCAGGTCGTCAGCTATCCCTATCTGGGCCTGGGCGAAGGCCATCTCTACGTTCTTCTTCACCTGAGTTCGGGCCACGAGGTTGAGGTACTGGCCCGTGACGTGGTGGCCTGTGACACCCACAGGGTCAGCATGGAGCGAGTGGTCCACCTTGAACTCCTGAGGTACTACGTCCAGGATGACAAAGTCGGCCAGCGGGGTCTCGCGGTTCTCGTCGTACAAGGCATCCACCAATGCCTGGCTTACCGTGGACTCCTCATCACCCACGCTGCGGCTGACTGTGCTCTTCAATGAGTGGAGCGACTGTCCGCCTATTCCCACATATACTTGAGCTACCGAGGCCTTCAGTTGCTCTTCCAACTTCCCGATGACAGAAGTAAGTGCAGCAGCGGCCTTGTCAATGTTGAAGACCACTCCTTTGTGCATGAAAGATGGGGCTTCGACCCGTGCGTGGGCCAATACCTCAATGCTTCCGTCGCTGTTTTTTTTGCCGGCGATGGCCGAAATCTTCGATGACCCCAGCTCGATGGCGGCAATGAATTCTGTTGTTGCCATGGTGTATCTTATCTTTTTATTTTATTCTTCTCTTATTCTCTTCGTGTACAGATGATTTGGTTACTGAACTCAACGCTTATCCGCGAATATTTGTTCCATCCCACCTTGTTGAGTCCTTTGCGGTAAAACTCCTTGAGGCGGGCCAGCTTGCGCTCGTATCCTTTCAGTGTCCCCATGTAGATGAGGTGGTTACCCACTCTTGGCACGAGTTCTACGTCCCCTCCCTTCAAGACGTGAATCTGCTCTATCTGTGCGTTCCAGAAGTCATCCTCCATTAGGAAACCTGCAAACTGGTAGAGTTCGCCGCAAGCCATCTTCTGACTGACATAGCCTGTGGCAAGGGGCAAACGGGCCACACATTGAGCACCTGACGGCATCTTCCTTCCTTTGGTATCTACAAAGTAGTTGTTGCCGTTCGCGTCCATGATGCGAAGGAGCGGTATGCGTTGTGACACCTCGATGCGTACAAGGCCACTCGGGGTGGTGTAGCATTCCACGCCATCAATCAGCGGGTGAGAAGCCAGCTGTTCTTCGATGAGCTGGGTGTTGATCTCATCCATCCGCTTGCCTGCAGGGGCGAGGCCCTGCTTCTTCAGTAGCTGGGTCACCTCTTTCTGGTTGATGAATCCCGCATAGACGGAGTCCTTGATGTCCAGCTTCAGGCCGGAGCAGACCATAGCCCTCGGCTTATCGTTGAGCAGACTTACAGCCAAGGCCAGGTACACCAGGATAAGTAGCATCAACAGGGTGAGGAAAATGCGTTTTGCCATACTCTACATCGTGGGGTTATTCGTTATCTGTTCTCTAAAACCTCTTTAATCTGAGGTACATAGTCGTTTAAGTCGCCTGCTCCGAGCACGACGACCACATCGAGGTCGGGCTTCGACTGGAGCAGGTGAATCATCTCTTGCTTGGTGGTCAACGTGCGCTCCATGCCTTGACGTAGGTGGTCAAAAATCAGCTGACTGGTCACGCCGGGGATGGGCAGCTCGCGGGCAGGATAGATTTCCGTCAGTATCACCTCATCAGCCAGCGAGAGGCTGTCGGCAAACTCGCGGTAGAAGTCGTTCGTACGGCTGTAGAGGTGAGGCTGGAAGAGTACCGTCACTTTGCGTCCTTCATAGAGCTCGCGGATGGAGCGGATGCTCTGGGCTATCTCGGCTGGATGGTGAGCATAGTCGCTCAGCAGGACGGCACGGTCGCTCTTCAGCTTGAAGTCGAAGCGTCGCTCCACTCCTCTGAATGAGCTCATGCCTTGCCGGATCTCCTCGTCGGTTGCTCCACAGAGGTGAGCCAGGGCCATGGCTGCTATGCCGTTGTCTATGTTGATGCTCAAGGGCACACCGAGCTGCACCCGGTTGATGCGGGTGTCAGGAGCCACAAAGTCAAAGAAGATTTCTCCCTGGCCGATACTGATGTTTTCAGCATGGAAGTCACCCGTATGGCGGGAGTAGGTGTAGGTGGTCACCCCCTCTGCCACGCGTGGCTGCATGGCCAGCCCTTCGTGCAGGATGAGTGCCCCTCCTGGCTGGATGAGTGAGCTGTAGTGGGCGAAGCTCTCCAGATAGGCCTCGGGGGTGCCGTAGATGTCCAGATGGTCAGGGTCGGTGGCGGTAATGACGCTCGCCCAGGGGGATAGCCAATGGAAGGAGCGGTCGAACTCGTCGGCCTCGATGACGGTATAGGGGCTCTTGTCGGAGAGCAGCAGGTTGGTGCGGTAATTCTGTGATACCCCACCCAGGAAGGCGTTGCACTCCACATGGGACTGGTGCAGCAGGTGAGCAGCCATGGTGCTTGTGGTGGTTTTGCCATGGGTACCAGCCACACAGACTCCCTTGCTGCTGCGGGTAATCAGCCCCAGGACTTGTGCACGCTTCTGGATTTCAAAGCCTTGTGTGCTGAAGTAGGTCAGTTCGGCATGTTCCTTGGGGATGGCCGGGGTATAGACTACGAGGGTGGTCTCTGCTCTTCTGAAAGCCTCGGGGATGAATTCCACCCCTTCACTGTAGTGGATCTGTGCCCCCTCCTGTTCCAGGCAGCGGGTCAGTTCGGTAGGGGTACGGTCGTAGCCGGCCACCTGCTTCCCTTTGGCCAGGAAGTAGCGGGCCAGGGCGCTCATACCAATGCCGCCTACCCCTACAAAATAGACATTCTTTATCTCTTCTAATCTCATTTCTCGTTCTTTTTTATCAAGTCTAAAACATAGCGTGCGATGACGTTCGCCGAGTCGGGCAGAGCCAGTTTGGCAATCTCTCGACTGAGTGCTTGTAGTGTCTCTTCATGTGCCACGGTTTGTATGGCCGTTGATACCAGTTCCTTCTGTGCATCAGCATCTTTCACGTAGAGAGCTGCTCCCTTATTGACTAGTGCCAAGGCGTTCTTCGTCTGGTGGTCTTCGGCTACATTGGGCGAGGGCACCAGGATGACAGGCTTATGGAGCAGGCAGAATTCAGAAATCGAGCCAGCTCCTGCACGTGAGATGACCAGGTCAGCTGCTGCATAGGCTTTTGACATGTCTTTGATGAAGTCTGTCACGTACAAGTTGGGGAGTGCTCCGATACGGGTCCCCATCACTATCTCACCCGTGATTTCAGAGATGGCACTCTTCACCTGCTCGATGTAGATTTTTCCTGTCTGCCAGATCCATTGCACCTCGGTATGTTCCTGCATGACGGGAATGGCAGCCTGAAGGGTCAGGTTGATGGTGCGGGCACCCAGGCTACCGCCCAACACGAGGATAGTCTTCTTCTGCGGGTCGAAGTGGAAATACTCCACGGCCTCTTCTCTGCTTACGCTACTGCCCAGCAGGTTCTGCCGGACAGGATTACCAGTCATCACAATCTTCTCCTTGGGGAAGAAACGCTCCATGCCTTCGTAGGCCACGCAGATGGTGTTGGCCTTCTTGGCTAGCAGCTTGTTAGTTACTCCAGCGTAGGAGTTTTGCTCCTGAATCAGAGTAGGAATCCCCATCATGCCAGCCATCTTCAGCACGGGGCCGCTGGCATATCCTCCCACACCAACTGCCACCTGAGGCTGAAAGTTGCGAATAATCTTGCGCGCCTTCCACTGACTACGGAGCAACTTGATGAGCACGGCAACGTTCTTCCAGAGATGCTTGCGGTCAAACCCTGCTACGGGGAGTCCGATGATGGGATAACCGGCATCAGGTACCCGTTGCATCTCCATGCGTCCTTCAGCACCTACGAAGAGGATGTCCGCTTCAGGACAGAGCGCTTTGACTGCATTGGCTATGGAGACCGCCGGAAAGATATGGCCTCCTGTACCACCACCACTTATGATGATGCGCGGAGAAGCTGGTTGAGCAACCGCTCGATTGGAGAGATTATCGTTTGTCATATACCTTATTATTATATATATCTATCTATTTATCTAGTATGAGTAGTTGATGGTGTCAAAACTATCATCACCCTGCTCACTGAAATTGATCATCACTATTGAGCACAGCCGATGAGGGGCCTTGAGCTGTCTGTGCTTCAGATGAGGCATTGGCTTCCGTCTGCATCGTTGATATCGCTTCCGGAGTGCCGGCATTCACGGTCATGGGAATCAGTGCATCGCGCATCCGTTGTTCGGCCAATCGCTTCTCCTCCTCTTCGAGTGCTGCCGTGTAGCGGCTTACACTCAGAATCATGCCGATATAGACACAATTAATTAAGGTGGAGGTACCTCCACGGCTGATTAAGGGGAGCGGCTGACCGGTAATCGGAGCAAGCCCCACAGCCACCATCATGTTGAACAACGCCTGCGTCACGAGCAGTAGCCCGATGCCTATCACAAGGAAGGCCGGGAACGTGCGGTCGCACTTCTTGGCGATGCGCCCCACCCGAATCAGAAGGCAAATATACAAAAAAACAACAATAATACCACCCACAAGCCCCAATTCTTCAATTATGATGGCAAAAATGAAGTCAGAATAGGCCTGACTCAGGAAATCGCGTTCCACTGAGTTGCCTGGTCCCTTGCCAAGGACGTTGCTCGTGGCTACCGCTATCCGGGCATGTCCCTCTTGGGCATTACCATCAATATCATAATCATTTGGAGCTACCTTCTCCGTCTTGGTAAAGTTCTCGATGCGGTTGCGCCAGGAGTCCAGACGATGGAGGAAATTGCTGTCCACATCCTTCGTGACGGTCAGGAAAATCACGCCTGCCACCAGTATCCCACCTAGTGTTCCCATCAGGAGGAGCAACTTGCGGGAGGCGATGCGCCCAATGTACATCATCAGAAAGACGACTCCGAACAGTAGGGCCGAGGTGGAGAAGTTCTCGGGGAAGATAAGTCCGCACATGATGCAGGCTATGATCATGATGTGCTTGAAAGCCTTTGGATTAGCCTCCTCTTCGCTTTGCCCCTTGGAGAGGATGAAGGCAGTAACGACTACCACACCCATCTTGGCCAGCTCAGAGGGTTGGAAGGTGACTCCGCACAGCTTAATCCAGCGGCCGGCGTCATTGATTTTCTCAATGACCAGCAGACCAGCAATGTTCAGCTTGTCGAAGAGGAGCAACATTCCCAGGAAGATGAATGAGATGGGTAGCAGAATGGGGGGGAGCACCTGAAACCAGCGGTAGGGGATGTTGTGGCAGAGCACCACCACTCCGGCACCCACCAGCAGGAAGATACTGTGCTGGGTGATTGGGCCCCAATGGTTGCCACTCTCGAAGGTGAGGGTACTCGATGCACTGAACACTTCCACTACGGAGATGAGGCAGAGCATCAAGAAGATAATCCATATCACCTTGTCGCCTTTGAATATACTTTTTAGCAGGTCCATGTTCGTTTGGTTTGATACATTTAATTGGTTAGGGGCTTAAGGAGCCTGTTTTCAGAGGGCTCTAACGTACTGCTTGAACTGGTCACCTCGGTCTTCGTAGCTTTTGAAGAGGTCGAACGAGGCGCAACAGGGACTGAGCAGTACAGTCTCACCCGGCTTGGCCAAGCGGTAAGCCGCTTCTACGGCATCCTTCATCCCTGTCTGTACTTCAGTCACGGGCAGTCCCATCGGGTCGAAGAAGGCATGTAGCTTCTCATTGTGCAGACCCAGATAGACCAGGGCAGAACACTTCTCGCGCACCAGCGCTTCTATTTCGGTATAGTCGTTGCCTTTGTCCTTCCCCCCCAGGATGAGCACGGTCTTGGTAGTCATGCTCTGCAGCGCATACCAGCAGGAGTTGACGTTCGTAGCTTTCGAGTCGTTGATGAAGTGTACGCCACCTACGTCGCATACCTTCTCTAACCGATGCTCTACACCCTTGAAGTCGCTCAAGGCCTGGCGGATATCCTCTTTCTTGACTCCAGTCAGGTTTGCCGAGATGCCAGCTGCCATCGAGTTGTAGAGGTTGTGTGTGCCTCGCAGGGCAAGCTCCTCTTGCTCCATGTTGAAGGCGATGGGTTGCTCTATCTTCATCTGTCCATCTTCCACATAGGCTATCACGCCCTTCTCCTTGACGGCAGCAAAGGGGTAGAGTTGTGCCTTGAGACCGTGCTTCTCCAGCTCGCGTCGGATGATGGGGTCATCGTTCCAGAAGATGAAGGCATCTTCGGCAGTCTGGTTTTGGGTGATGCGGAATTTGGCATCCACATAGTTTTGCATGTCGTAACCGTAGCGATCCAGGTGATCGGGCGTGATGTTCATCAGCACAGCGATGTTCGCACGGAAGTCGTACATGTTGTCGAGTTGGAACGAGCTGAGCTCGATGACGTAATAGTCGTGTTGCACCGTGGCCACCTGCAGGGCCAGGCTGCTACCTATGTTACCGGCAAGTCCTACGTTGAGGCCTGCACTCTTTAGGATGTGGTAGATGAGCGAGGTGGTGGTCGTCTTCCCGTTGGATCCGGTGATGCAGATCATCTTGGCATCAGTATAGCGTCCGGCAAACTCAATCTCGCTGATTACGGGAATCTGCTTTTCGCGGAGCTTGAGTATCAAGGGGGCATCACAGGGGATGCCAGGGCTCTTTACCACTTCATCGGCCTGCAGGATGCGTTCCTCTGTATGGTGACCTTCTTCCCACTCGATGCCGTAGCTGTCAAGTAGTTGCTTGTAGTGGGGCTTGATGAATGAGGTGTCACTCACGAAGGTCTCAAAGCCCTTCACCTTGGCCAGTACGGCTGCACCTGCACCACTCTCGCCGGCACCCAGTATAATGATTCGTTTCATATCGTTTTGAATTTAATCTATCTATCTGTTCTTTACTCAAATTGTTTATCTTGTTGAGCGTAACGCGTAACCCGTAACTCACTATCTAATTTTTAATGTGATGATTGTGATGGCCGCCAGGATAATGGTGATAATCCAGAAGCGGACGGTTATCTTGGATTCGTGAAAGAGCTGTTCAGGCTTGGTGAAGACTACCGAACAACCCTCCTCCACGATGCTCATCGAGGTACGGAAGTGGTCATGAATGGGTGCCCGTTTGAAGAGACGCTGCTTCACCCCCTTACGCTTGCCAGCCTTGTAGTAGTAGCGCTGCAGGATGACTGAGAGGTTTTCCACCAGGAAGATGCCGCACAGGATGGGGATGAGCAGCTCTTTGTGGATGATGATAGCTATCACGGCAATAATGCCGCCTATGGTCAGGCTGCCCGTATCTCCCATGAAGACCTGGGCGGGATAGGCGTTGTACCAGAGGAAGCCGATGAGTGCTCCGATAAAGGCACAGATAAAGATGACCAGCTCCTCGCTGCCGGGGATGTACATGATGTTGAGGTAGCCCGCATATTCGATGTGACTGGATACGTAGGCCAGGATGCCGAGCGTAGCGCCGATGATGGCTGAGTTGCCGGCAGCCATGCCATCCATGCCGTCGTTCAGGTTGGCTCCATTCGATACTGCTGTGACCACGAAGATGGTGACCAATACAAAGAGCACCCACCCGGCAGGGCGGGCATAGCGGCCCATAAAGGCGGTAAGGTCAGCATAGTCCAGGTTGTTGCTCTTCATGAAGGGGATAGTGGTCTGTGTGGCTTTGATCTCTTTGGCCGCATGGACCACCGTAGTCTCTCCGTTGGGTTGCTTCACCTCGATGTTTTCGCGGATTACTACCTGCGGACTGAAGTAGAGCGTGAGGCCTACGATGAGGCCCAGACCTACCTGCCCGATAATCTTGAACTTGCCATGCAGTCCCTCCTTATCGTGGCGGAAGGTCTTGATGTAGTCGTCTGCAAAGCCCAGGGAACCAAGCCATACCGTCGTGATGAGCATGAGTAGCATATAGACGTTGTCCAGCTTCCCGAGCAGTAGGCAAGGGATGAGGGTGGCAAAGATGATGATGACACCTCCCATGGTGGGTACTCCCACCTTGTTGACACCAAAGGGGTCAATGCGTGCGTCACGTTGTGTTTCCGTAAGCTGTTTGCTCTTGAGCAGGCGGATGAAGTAGCCTCCCCACGCCGTTGAGATAATCAGGGCGATGAGGATAGCCATCAACGATCTGAAGGAGATGTAGTTGAATACACCTGCACCAGGAATGTCGAACTTATCGAGCCATTGAAATAAATAATAAAGCATCTTTATCTATTCGTTTTTCTATGATTGTACCTTTTGTTATTCGTTGTCGAAGATTTCCCGGAGTACCTCTTTGTCGTCAAAGTGCTGTTTCACTCCTTTAATCTCTTGATAATCCTCATGCCCCTTGCCTGCTACGAGGATGACATCTCCCTTCTTAGCCATCATGCAGGCCGTACGGATGGCTTCGCGGCGGTCGGTAATGGCGATGGTCTTCCGGAGGTCATCGCCCTCGAGTCCGGCCTGCATGTCGCGGATAATTTGGTCGGGTTCCTCAAAGCGGGGGTTGTCGCTCGTCAGGATGACGCGGTCACTCAGTCGGGCGGCCTCCTTAGCCATGATGGGGCGTTTACCTTTATCGCGGTTGCCTCCAGCTCCAGCTACGGTAATCACTTCGCCTCGTCCTTCCAGTACGCCATGGATGGCGTTGAGTACGTTGACCAGGGCATCCGGGGTGTGGGCATAGTCCACGATGGCTGTGTAGCCCCGTTTGGAGCGGATAGCCTCGAAACGGCCGCTTACGGGGTAGAGGGAGCTCAGGATGACGAGGGCCTCCTCCTCTCTTTTGCCGAGCAGCACGGTCGCTCCCAGTACAGCCAGCAGGTTGCTGGCGTTGAAGCGGCCGATGAAGTGTACGGCAGTCTCATGCCCATCGATGTCGAGCAGCATCCCTTCAAAGTGGCTTTCAATAATTTTTGCCTTGAAGTCGGCAGCTGTACGCAGGGAGTAGGTATGGACGTGGCTGCGTGTGTTTTGCGTCATCACGTTGCCATTCTTGTCATCGAGGTTGGTCAGGCTGAAGGCCTCGGCAGGCATGTCATCGAAGAATTTCTTCTTGGCACGCAGGTAGTTGTCGAAGGTCTTATGATAATCCAGATGGTCGCGAGTCAGGTTGGTGAAGATACCTCCGGCAAAGCGCAGGCCGCTGATGCGATGTTGTACCACACTGTGCGAGCTCACCTCCATGAAGGCGTACTCGCAGCCCGCGTCAGCCATGCGGCCCAGCAGGCGGTTGAGTGTGATGGGGTCGGGGGTGGTATGCTCAGTCGGTACAGGCTCATCGTCGATGTAGTTGCATACGGTCGAGATGAGTCCGGCCTTGTGGCCAAAGGCGCGGAACATGCGGTAGAGCAAGGTGGCGATGGTGGTCTTACCGTTGGTGCCGGTCACGCCCACCAGCTGCATACGTTGTGTGGGGTTGCCGAAGAAGCAGGTAGCCAGTCGACCTGTGGCTTCCTCGCTATCAGCTACGAGGACCAGCGTCACTTTTCCTTCTGCTTCGGTAGGCAGCTGTTCTGGCAGTTCCTGGCAGACCACTACGACAGCCCCTTGCTGTATAGCTTGAGGAATATAGGTGTGGCCATCGGCCTGCGTGCCCTTTACGGCTATGAACATCGAGCCGGCCTTGACGGCTCGCGAGTCTATCGCTATATCAAGAACTTCCACCTCCCCAGGACCAATTACGCGGAGTGGTTCAATCGCTTTCAGCAGTTCATTCAGTTGTTTCATAATCATCAATTCCTATCTGTTATACTATGATTTTCTAAATTCATCCTTTTTTCTCCCAGCTTGTTGTCAGTTCAGCGTCAGGTGGATGGTGCGTCCTTTTGCCCGGGTTGTCCCTGGCTCGATGCTCTGGCGTTTTACGCGGCCTACTCCGGTGAGCTGAACCTTCATGCCTACGCTCTCCAGCAGATAGACTGCATCACGGGCACCCATGCCGATTACCTTGGGCACCACGTCGGCTTTGGGTGCGCTCATGCCCGACAGCAGGACGGCATCTGTACCCACCTGGGCGTGTCCCCATGGGGAGTCTATGCTCCCTTCCGTGCGTACGGGAATGCGCAGGTCGGAGAGCACCTCGCGTGTCTCGGTCACGAGACCCGGCTTGACGTCGGGGATAACAACCGACAGGCTGTCGATGGCAGCTTCCAGGCGGAGGCGGAGGTTGTGGGCATAGACCCGTTCGGCAATCTTGCCGAATACGCTTCCCGCCATCTGACCGCCCGAGGCGGGCAGGCCAGGTTTCTGGATGGAGACAATCATGCTGTACTTGGGCGCCTCGCTCGGGAAGTAGCCGCAGAAGCTTACCAGGTACTTCGTCGTACCAGTCTTGTAGCCCGACGCACCTTGGGAAATCTGTGCCGTACCTGTCTTGCCTGATACATGGAACTGCTTGCTACCGGCAGGCTTGGCCAATCCCTGGCTTACCACCTTCTGCAGGATGTCGCGTATCTGTTCCAGGGTGCGGTCGCTGCAGATTTTGGGGTTGATGACCTCCGTGGGGTACTCCTCCATCACCTGTCCATCCTTGAGGATTGCCTTCACCAATTTGGGGCGTACCATGGTGCCGTTGTTGGCTATGGCGTTGTAGAAGGTGAGGATGTTCATCGGGGGGACCTGTGTCTCGTAGCCTATGCTCATCCAGGGCAGGGTGGTCTTGGCAAAGTAGCGCTCCTTCGGGCCTCGGATGTTGGGCTTGCCCTCACCTTTAATCTGCAGGTGGAGGGGCTGGTCGATGCTCATCCGTTTCAGACCATCCACAAACTTCTGAGGATTGTTATGGTAGTACTTGTCAATCAGGTAGGAGACTCCGATGTTGCTTGACACCTCAAGGATGCGGGTTACATTGATGGTGCCGTAACCTCCTCGGGCCCAGTTGTGGTCGCGCATACGAGAGCCGTGCATCAGCATGACGCCATTGCCGGTATCCACCTCCGTGTCGGGGGTAATGTAGCCATCCTCCAGGGCCACCATGATGCTGGCGGTCTTGAAGGTAGAGCCCGGTTCGAGCATGTCACTTATGGCATTGCTGTGCATTTCGTAGTAGTTGCCATCGTTGCCCCGGGTCATGTTGACCATGGCTTTGATTTCGCCCGTGGCCACCTCCATCAGCACCACTACACCCGTGTAGGCATTGATTTCTCGGAGTTTATCCACCAGGGCCTTTTCGCAGATGTCCTGCATGCTGACGTCGAGTGTCGTCTGGATGTCACAGCCATCCACTGGGGCACGGTCCACGATGTTGAGGTACTTGTTTTTCACTTTCTGACGGTGGGTGATACCGTCGCGTCCACGGAGCAGGGAGTCGAAGGCCAGCTCGATGCCGCTGCGTGCACCTTTGGCTGTGTCAGCATAGAGGCGGCCCAGGGTCTGTTCGGCCAGGGAGCCGAAGGGACGTTTGCGCTGGTTGAATACCTGCTCGTGGAATCCTCCCTTGTAGCGGTTCAGACGGAAGACGGGCAGCTTCTTGGCCTCTTTGTATTGGATGTAAGAGATGCGCCGACGCTTGTCGGGCAGGATGTTGTAGTTGCGGCTCTTGATTTTCCGTCCTTTTTGCAGGTGGGCCTTGAAGGTCTGCGCGCTGATGTCAGGGAAGATGCGGTGTAGTCCGCTGCAGATGGTGTCGAGGTGGTGCTCCAGGAGGGTGTCGCGGCGGTACTGCTCCTTTACTCGGCGCTTCTCGTCGGTCTCACCTGTCATGAAGTCCATGTAAATCTTGTATTCCGGCAGGGAACCAGCCATCAGTTTACCGTCGGCGCTGAGGATGTTGCCCCGGGCCGGCTTGACGCTGACGTTCTCCTTGACAAAGCGCTGGGCCACGGCACTCCAGTAGTCACGCTCCTTGAACATGATAAGGGCGGCCTTGACTACCACGGCTAAACCAACCAATGCCATGACCAGCATGACGAAGAAGTAGCGCACCATGATGCTTTTTTTATCTACTGACATACGTTGTATTCTCTTTTCTTGTATCCGTTGCTAATCCGTTTCTTAATCTCTCTTTCTAGAGCTTTCTGTTTGATTTGATGATCCCATCGTCTCCTTGTGGTTATTCCGGCACGAGGTAAGGCGGATGGGTTGAGGTCTGCAGGGTGCTCCCATTGGCGTTGATGTATTGCTCGATGTTGCTCTGCCGGCTCTTCTCCATCAGTTCGGAGCTCCGTGTCAGGGCATCGTACTTCATGTCAATCAGTTCTTTCTTCAGACGGTCCAGTTCCAGCATCTGCTGTTGGCAGGCGTAGCGGTTATGCACGTAGAATATGACGAGCAGCATGATGAGCACGATCAGCTTGGTCTGCCGGCGGAAGAAGTCGGTAGCCAGGATGTCGCCGCCCACGATGCTCTTCCAATGGCCCAATCGTTGCTGGCTGCGTGAGGGTTTTCTCTTTTTCTTGTTATGTTCGTTATCGCTCATTGTTTTTTCGTTTTTAGGGTTCTTGTTCCAGGGGCAGACGCTCGGCTATGCGGAGCTTGGCACTTCGGGAGCGGGGATTCTGCTCCACCTCTTCATCCGTGGGGATGATAGGCTTGGTGGGGGTCATACGCAGAGGGCAACGGGTGCGGCCGTAGAAGTCGGTCTCTACATGTCCCTCGATGTTGCCGCTCTTCATGAAGTTCTTTACCATACGGTCTTCTATGCTGTGGTAGGTGATGACAACAAGGCGTCCGCCGGGGCGGAGGCTCTTGACGGCAGCTTGCAGCATTTCGCTCAAGGCATCGGTTTCGTGGTTCACCTCCATGCGGAGGGCCTGCATGAGTTTGGCAAGCTCCTTCTTTTCCCGTTGGCGCGGCATGAGGGGCGTAGCTACGTCCAGCAGCTGCTGCATGGTGAGCAGGGGCTCCGTGGCGCGTGCTTTGACCAGGGCTGAGGCAAGACGGCGGCTGTTGGGGAGTTCGCCGTAGAGCGAGAAGATGGTCTGCAGCCGCTCCTCCGGGTAGTCATTTACCACGTTGGCGGCAGTCAGGGTGGCCCGTTGGTTCATGCGCATGTCGAGTGGGGCTTCAAAGCGGAAGGAGAATCCGCGTGAGGCATCATCCAGGTGGTGACTCGAAACGCCCAGGTCAGCCAGGATACCATCTGCTGGCAGGGCATCGTAGTAACGCAGGAAGTTGGCCAGGTAGCGGAAGTTGCTTCTGACGAAGGTGAAACGCGGGTCTTGTGGAGCGTTGCCGATGGTGTCCAGATCCTGGTCGAACCCCAGTAGTCGCCCATCGTTGCCGAGGTGAGAGAGGATGGCACGCGAATGCCCACCTCCACCAAACGTCACATCAACGTAGGTGCCTGATGGATTAATATTCAGTTCTTCAATGCTTTGGCTAAGCATTACAGGGACGTGGTACTCCTGTTTTGCGCAATCCTGTTCCATAGGTTTCAGTTCGTTTTTGCCCTTGTTCCACATTCATTTCAAATTCAGCGGTAAAATTACGCATTTCTCCGTAATTACCTGCAATTTTTCTTCAAAAAACTTTCGTAAAGTTTTCAACATGCGGT
>JBJEKT010000218.1:0-4794 GCA_051878775.1 Bacteroides sp.
GTTGCTCAGGAACTTATAAATAAAGTTAAATCAAAGTGTTGCGGAATTAAGGATAATAAAGAAACGGCTATAAAAGTCTTGCAGGTCACAGAATTTTGTTACCGAATTCTGTATGTCAGTAGAGTGCTCCACCTCAAAGAAACTATCCGGCATATTCCGTTCGTTGAACCATATGACATCTACTGACTTTGCCCTATTCGTTAGTTTGGGATACGAAAACTCGGGTATTTGTACAGTAGTGCATAAATCAACTAATGGCTTTTCCAGAAACTTACGATTCTTGTCTTGTGCAGGAACGTAGGTCGATAAATGCTTCATGTTGCCAATCTCTACAATCAAGCCTTGATAGTAGGTGTGATTGAATTGCTCGACGTCCTTGGCATCTTTTGTCTGGATGTCAAACTTGCGAAGCACCTCCTCGCGACATTCCTTCAAAGCCCAAAGACCTGGCTGTATTCTAAATATCTCATCCGACTGCTGGACAATTCTTCGTATGGATTCATTGGGTGTGCCCGTTCCCCATGCCGAAGTATCCACAAGATGATATAGATTACCGAGCGTAGCATACCCACCATTTGCACGTAGCGTATCAATGACCTGTTGCGTCTGAGTATATTTCTTTGCCATATTGGTGATGATTTATTCTGTCCGAAGTTTCAGTTGATTATAGTGTGGCAAAAATACGATTTTTTCTCTAAACAAGATAAGAAATAGGCGATAAATGCTATTTACCCACCTCTTTTTCCTCTGAGGGGAGCTAACACAATCACGTCAGGGGAGCTAACGTCGTCATGATAGTCACGATGGTCAATAGTCATTAGTCATTAAGGATTTCCTCATGTGGTGCTTCAGAGCACCATGTAGAGCGGCAGGCAGGTGAGTTGGCCCTGGATGCGGTAAGGGAGCATGGAGTATCTCACGGCCTTCAGCTCGGGACGGGCAGCCAGAAGAGTGCTCAGCGAATTGGCGCGCACGTTGCCTTCCGCCTTGACCTCTATGGGCAGGAGATGGCCTTCGTGCGAGATGACGAAGTCAAGCTCCAGGCGCGAATCTTCAGTGGAGTGGTAGTAGATGGGCTCCACGGCATGAGCCACCATCTGCTGGAGCACATACTGCTCCGTCAGCCCTCCTTTGTATTCGGTAAACGCTTGGCTGGCTATGAGCAACTGGCTGGCCTCAGTGCGAGCCATGGCTCCTAAAAGTCCTAAGTCGAGGAAGTAGAGCTTGAAGGCGGAGAGGTCTTCGTAGATGGCTAAGGGCAAGGAGAGCTTGTTGCAACGGGGTACCTTGTACAGCAAGCCGGCGCTGAGGAGCCACTGGATGGCTATCTCGAAATCCTTGGCTCTGGCTCCCTTGCGCAGGGTGCCGTAGATGAACTTTTTGTTCTCCCTGAAGAGCTGTGAGGGGATGCTGCGCCACACCATCCGGATGCGCTGCACCTGCTCGTAGGGGGCGTGCTTGGAGAAATCGGCTTCGTAGCCTTCGAGGATGCGCAGCTGTATCTGCCGGACGGCCTGTAAGCCATCGGTTTCGACGTATCGGAGCACTGCCTCGGGCATTCCGCCCACGTAGTAATACTGACGGAGCAAGTCGGTAAGCTTGTCGTGGAGGAGGTTCGTCGTATCATAGTCTTTCCGCTCCACAGCTTCCGCCAAGCCTCGTTCGCCCTTGGCCAGGAGGAACTCATGAAAATCCATCGGGTAGAGGTTGAGCATATCGACTTTGCCTACAGGAAACGATACGCCCTGGTGGAGCGAGATGCCGAGGAGCGAACCGGCCACGGCGATGTGGTAATCGGGAACTTGTTCACAGAAGTACTTCAGGGCTTCGATGGCTTCGGGTATGTCCTGCACTTCGTCGAGAATGATGAGTGTGTCGTGAGGCGTAATATCGACCGAGGTCATGGCTCGCAAGCCTCGCAGTATGCGGTCGGTATCGAAGTCCTTAGCAAAGAGGTTCCGCGCCAACTCGTTTTTACGGCAGACAACGTAGGCTTCCTTAGCATATTCCAACCGGGCAAATTCCCTCAAAATCCAGGTCTTTCCCACCTGTCGGGCACCATTGAGGATAAGCGGCTTGCGTCCGGTTTGGTTTTTCCAATCTTTAAGTTGTTGTAATATAGTTCGTTCCATAGCATTGAATACATTTTTCTGCACCTATTTCTTACGCAAAGGTACACTTTTCCGCACATATTTTGCCCTCAGACATACATTTTTCCGCAGATAATTAATACTCGTTAACAGAAAAATATCCCGCAGCCACGACGATAACAATGGTCATGATAGTCACGATAGTCAATAGTCATTAGTCATTAAGGATTTCGGATTTTGGGTTTACGGATTGGGGGATAAAAAAAAGGGGGATGGGATGCAGGGACGGACACACAGGTCCGCCTCTACATCTCATCCCCAAAACCTTATCCCTTATCCCCTAATACCTTATCCCTAATAATCACTTATTGGGCTCACTCCACTTCTTCGTCTGGGTGCAGGTGATGTTGAGCACCTGGTCGCCGGCTTGGATGCGGAAGTCGCCGGCTTCGAGGAGCCACTTGCCGTCGTATCCTACGAAGGCCAGGTCGCTGCCCTTCAGCTTCAGGGTCACCGTCTTCGTCTCACCCGGCTGGAGAGCGATTTTCTCAAAGTTGCGCAGGCGGCGGTTGTCGGGCGTGAGCGAAGCTACGAGGTCGCTGCTGAAGAGCAATACGCTCTCCTTACCAGCCACGCTGCCCGTGTTCTTGACATCCACCGTGAAGGTGATGACGTCGTCGGCCGTGAACTGCACCTTGTCGGCGCGGAGGTTGCTGTAGGCGTAGGTGGTGTAGCTGAGGCCGTAGCCGAAGGCCCACTGCACGTTGACCTGGGCGTCGTAGTTGTAGGCACCCTCCATGGCCTTGCCGATGTGTTCGCAGGGCTTGTAGTCGTAGGTGATGAGCGAGTTGATTTCCTTGGGGTAGGTGAAGGGCATCTTGCCGCTGAAGTTGGCGTCGCCGGCCACGAGGTTGGCCAGGGCATCGCCACCGTAGTTACCCGGCAGCATGACGTGAACCACGGCCTTGGCCAGCGGCTCAATGTCGGCCAGGATGCGCGGACGGCCTTCGTTGAGCACGAGGATGATGGGCTTACCCGTCTTGGCCAACGCCTTGACCAGGTTGCGCTGGTTGGCGGACATCGTGAGGTCGGTGAGGTTACCCGGTGTCTCGCAGTAGGAGTTCTCGCCGATGCAAGCCACGATGATGTCAGCGCCTGCGGCAGCGGCCACGGCCTTCTCTATCTGCGGCTCGTTCTCTTCCCACCAGTTGCCCCCTTGCTTGTAGGTCACACCGGCTTCGTAGATGACGTTGCCGGCACCAAACTTGTTGGTGAAAGCTTCGAGGATGGTGTTATAGGGGGCACCACACTGCTCCAAGTCGGCCTTATCACCCTGCCAAGAGTAGCTCCAGCCGCCGTTGAGCGTGCGCATGGAGTTGGCGTTGGGGCCGGTGATGAGCAGCTTCTTGCCCTTGGCTAAGGGGAGGATGCCTTCGCTGTTCTTCAGCAGCACGATACTCTCCTCAGCAGCTTGCAGGGCAGCGGCCGCATGTTCGGCACTTCCGAAGAGGGGGAAGTCGTTCTTGTCATAATAGGGCGTCTCGAAGAGGCCGAGACGGAACTTCATGCGGAGCACGCGCGCCACGGCATCGTCGATGCGGCTCATGGGCACCTCGCCCTCCTCCACCAGCTGCTTGAGCAGCGGACAGAAATCCCAGCTGTAGGGGTCCATCGACATGTCGATACCGGCGTTGATGGCCAGCTTGATGGCCTCCTTCTTGTCCTTGGCGATGTGGTCGCGGCTCCAGAGGTTGACGATGTCTGCCCAGTCGGTCACCACCATACCGTCCCAGTTGAGGTCCTGCTTGAGCCACTGGGTGAGCAACTCGTAGTTGGCGTGGAAGGGGAGGCCGTTGTTCATGGCCGAGTTGATCATCACCGAGAGGGCGCCGTGGCGCACCATCTCCAGGTAGGGGGCGAAATGCTTCTCGCGCATGTCCTGCACGGTGATGCTCGACGGGGTGCGGTCCTTACCGCTCACGGGCACGCCGTAACCCATGAAGTGCTTCATGCAGGCAGCCACGTGGTACTTGTCGATGTGGTTGGGGTCGTCGCCCTGGAATCCGAGCACTGACTCGCGTCCCATCTCCGCATTGAGGTAGCAATCCTCGCCGTAGTTCTCCCACATGCGCGGCCAGCGGGCGTCACGACCCAGGTCGGTCACGGGCGCATAGGTCCAGGGGATGCTTCCGGCCTTGGTTTCGTAAGCCGAGATGCGTGAGCCCTCGCGGGTGAGGGCGCGGTTGAAGGCAGCACCCATGTTGACGCCCTGCGGGAAGAGCGTGCCGCCCAGGGTGTAGGTGGTGCCGTGAATCTGATCCACGCCATAGATGCAGGGGATGCCGAGCTCCTTCATCGACTTCTCCTGGATGCGCTTGATGATGCGCTGCCACTCGTCCACGCTCACGGCAAGGCCGTTGGGCACGTTGAGGATGGAGCCGACCTTATACTTGGTGATGACCGAGTCGAGTTTCGCCTCGTCAATCTGGAAGCCCTTGGCATTCTCTATCTCCTGAATGCGCATATAGAGTCGCATCATCAAGTCCTGCGAAGGCTCGAGCTTCTTGACATCGAACTCCTTCTCCAGTTTATACTGCTTGATGAGCTTCTTGAGGAACTGCGGAGTGAGCTGATTAGGTTGTACACCCATGAAGGGGTTGACGCGCTTCTGGATGACGTCGATGGTGAGTTCGCACATCTGACC
>JBJEKT010000219.1:0-20587 GCA_051878775.1 Bacteroides sp.
GATGTCCCTCGGCACCGAAGACTCCTTCGTGCCTAGGTCACCGAACAGTTACATTTCATTAGGGAAAAGATTAGTATGGCCATACCTTCTATTCTCAACAATAATTTGGATTCCTAAAGCGCTCGCTCACGGTACAAACCTGGACTACAAGGTAATGATAATTGACATAGGGGGGGGTATGCAAGCTGGTTCGTTGCAGCACTTGTCTGCGCTAAACTGATTCAAATCGCGTTATTCAGCTTTACTACCTCAATCAAGTGGATGTGGATAGTAAGCCTCTTGTGCTTTGGGCTTGGTCTTTGGATTTCTAATATTCAAGATATACAGAGTCCATGGTACTTTAACAATGGGCTACTTGCCGTGACTTATCTGACATTAGGACTAACCTACAAGCATCTTGGTAAACGTTTAGGTGAGGTTACATTGAAAGGCTTGATGATTTTCATCTTGTTCTATATAGTTATAATCAATCTGCATGAGCACTTTCATCTATACGATAATATTTGTCAAATGAGTATTGGAAAAGTAGTACTATACAGAGCATTTGTATATCTACTATTTTCCATTTTCGCTATTTGGATTGTTATCAACCTTTTAAAGAGATTACCTAAAGGAATTCATTGGTTGCTGTTTATAGGCCGATATTCTTTAGTTTTCTATTTTCTGAACGGAGGAGTGATTACTGTTGTTTCTGCTGTTTGTAATAAGATAGGATTTGGTTATGATATGCTAGGTCCTCTTGGCGGATGTGGCGTGTTTATATTGTCTTCTGGTTTACTATATTTATGTTCAATTGTTATTTCGCGTTTTGCACCCTGGATGATTGGAGATTTCAAATGACTATATTTACATAAATTATGATTACTGCATCATTAGTACTTTTTCACAACAGAAAAGAGGATATTGACCGTCTCTTGTTGGCTGTTAAAAGCAGCTCTATTGATCGTCTATTTGTAGTTGATAATTCATCGAATGATTTCTTCAGTTACTTGAAGGATGACCCTTTGATTAATTACAGAAAGAATAAAAACATTGGTTATGGAGGTTCACACAACATCGCTATTAGAGAAGCTATTGCGATAAAATCTGATTATCATGTTGTGCTGAATCCAGATGTCTATTGGGAAGGTGATATCATTAGCGAAATGCAAGTGTATGCACAAGAGAATCCTTCATGTGGTCTGATTATGCCCAAGGTGTTATATCCTAATGGGGAGACTCAATATTTATGTAAATTGCTGCCTACGCCCATAGATCTGTTTGGCCGTCGCTTTATCTGCCTGAAAAGTTACCAGAAACAGCATGATATGAAATATGAACTTCAATGGACAGGTTATAATCGGATTATGGAAGTTCCTTCTCTTTCTGGGTGCTTCATGTTTATGCGTACCAAGATGTTGGAACAAGTGGGAGGTTTCGATGAACGTTTCTTTATGTATGCTGAAGATTTAGATTTATGCAGACGTTTAGGAGAAATATCATCGACAATTTTCTATCCTAAGGTTAGCATCGTACATGAGTATGAGAAAGGCTCATATAAAAACAAGAAATTGTTGAGGTATCACATCTGTTCAGTAATAAAATATTTCAATAAATGGGGATGGTTATTTGATTCAAAGAGAAGAATACGTAATAAGCATTGCGTGGATGCAATCAAGAAGCAGATATCTTAAATAGCTCATTTCATGAAGATTGACTCTTATTTATTGGATAGTCTTACGGAGCAAGCCAAGGCTTCACCCCGTAAGCGGCAGCATTTTGATTTGAGGGACTCACCTGAGGAACCCTGCATGAGGATGCTGAACGCACTGGAGCCGGAGACGGTGATTCCTATCCATCGGCACAGGGAGACCTCGGAAGAGGTGGTGGTGCTGAGAGGGGTTGTGGAGGAGGTGCTTTATAATGACCTTGGTGAGGAGGTGGAGCGCTACAGGCTGGAGCCAGGGAGTGAGTGTATGGCGTGCAAGGTACCGGTGGGAATATATCACACCTGTCGCTCCCTGCAGAGCGGCTCAGTCATCCTGGAGTTCAAGCAAGGGAGGTATGACCCAGTAAGCACGGAGGAGCTGCTCCGCCTGAAGGAGTGAGCTGAGATTTTCAGCGATTTGTTTGGTGGATTGAAAAATAGTTCCTACTTTTGTAACGGAGTAATTGTAGTCTAAAATAGATAGATATGAAGAAAAGTACAGCTATAGAACGTCTGTCCGCCAGTAAGCAGGATTACCTATCTGTTTGCGACTTACTCGAAAAGAGGTTTGAACATACTAAAGTAGATGTGGTGACAATAAAAGGGCTGAGCCCTTTTGTTGGTGAAACCATCCCTGATTTTTAGCTTATTATTTTATTTGATTCTGTTCGTGGCGTGACTGAGGCGTTGGTCGCGCTGCGGGACTTTTTGTACCTGTGATTTTCTTTTGTAAAAAATCATAACTTATGTATTGGAACGTGTTACTCCCTATCCTCATAGGGAGCATGACGGCCTATGCGGCTGTGAGATGGATCTACTTCAAGATCCTGAAAGTGGCTTTTGAGAAGCGACTGGTGGATAACCCGGAAGCGAGGAAACTGCAGAAGAGGCCGGTGCCCGTGGTGGGCGGACTGGCGGTGTTCTTCGGGGTGCTGACGGGACTGCTGGCCGCAGCGGCCTTCCACTATTCGTTTGACCCGGAACGGGTGTCGATCAACCTGCTGCCCGTGGTCTGCGGGATGAGCGTGATGCTCTACACAGGAGCACTGGATGATATCCTGGGACTGACTCCCACGTCAAGGTTCGTCATCGAGATAGCCTCCATACTGGGGCTGGTGTTCAGCACGGGGATGTGCATCGATACGTTCCACGGGCTGTGGGGCGTGGGTGAGCTCTCCTGGTGGGTGGCGGTGCCGCTGACGGTCTTTGCGGGCGTGGGCATCATCAATGCCATCAACATGATTGACGGGGTGAACGGGCTGTCGAGCGGGCTCTGCATCATGTGCTGTACGCTCTTCGGGCTGGCCTTCGTCAAGGCGGAGGATGCGGGCAACGCGGTGCTGGCCTTCACGATGGCGGCGGCCCTGGTACCCTTCTTCGTTCACAACGTGTTCGGGCTGAAGTCGAGGATGTTCATAGGCGACGCGGGCACGATGGTGATGGGGTTGCTGATGGCCTGGTTCGTGATGTGCGTGCTGAGCAAGAACAGCACGGTGGCCTACTACAGCGCAGCGGAAGGGGTTAACCTGATCGCGATGTCGCTGGCCATCCTGTCGGTGCCGGTGTTTGACACGCTGCGGGTGATGTCAATGCGGGTGCTGAAGGGGAGGAGCCCCTTCCAGCCGGACAAGACGCACCTGCACCATGTGTTCGTGAACGTGGGGGTGAGCCACTTCATCACGGCGATGAGCGAGCTGCTCATCGGGTTGGTGATAGCTGCGGCATGGGTCGCCTCGGTGCTAATGGGGGCCTCGGTGGAGATGCAGCTCTACGTGGTGATAGGGACGTCGGTACTCTTCGTGTGGGGCACGTACGGGGTGCTGCGGTACAACGCGAAGCAGCACACGGAGTTCCTGCACTGGCTGACGCACTTCAGCGTGAGCACGCACCTGGGACGGAAGGAGTGGTGGAAGGGCATCACGCGCTGGCTGGATGCGCCGGGTGACTACTCGGCGCTGGTGGAACTGAGCGCTACGCCGGAGGCCATAGAGAGCCACCTGCAGAGCATTGACGTGACCAACTACAAGGAGCAGGACCGCAAGCTGGTCCTGGAGTTCCTGAAGGGGAAGGCGGAGGTACACGTGAGCGACCTGATGGCCTACAGCGGCGCGGAGAAGCTGAGGGTCTATACCATCCTCTTCGAGGAGGAGCAGGCGGGCTACGTGAAGGTGCTAAAGCGGTGCGGCCTGGGTGCCCCGGACATCGTGGCGCTGAGCAGCGAATTGTATGAGTAATATAATATAGGTTTAATCATTGGATAAATAACTGGACAGAACGATGTGTGAACAGAATTACAAGGAGATAGACAGGAAGCGGATTATGGACTTCATTGCCGCACAGGGCGGTGAGGTGGATGTGAAGTGTATTATCAAGGAGAGTGGCGCGGAGAAGCTGCGGGTCTATCCCATCCTCTTCGAGGAGGAGCAGGAGGGACACCTGGTGGTGACCGTACGGGAGCGGCTGGGTGCTGCGGAACGGGTGAAGCTGGTGTGAGTGATTAGAGACAAATCTATAAATCCCCCTCACGCGGCTGGGGAGCTGCGTGAGGGGATAGGGGAGGCCTCGGGGCTACTGCTGCTTGAGCAGGCGGCGCAGGAGGTAGCGGAGGAGGGACTTCAGCCAGGAGGGGAGATGGAGGTTACAGCTGGCTGTATTCTCGCTCTGCGTCAAAACAGGGGCAATCCTTCTGAGGATTGAACGTACGGTGGGAGGTAATGCAAGCATCGGGGTAACGGGTTTTAAGTTGTTTCAACAAGGTCTTCAGGGCTCGCTTCTGGGCGGGAGTGCGGGTGTCGCAATGCTCACCCCGAGCGTTGAGTCCGCCCTCGTAGCAGATGCCGAGGCTGTGCCTGTTGTGATGCAGGCAGTGTGCCCCAACCATGCTCTCGGGACGACCGGTCTCAATGGTGCCGTCACGACGGATGACGTAGTGATAGCCGATGCACTTCCAGCCACGACTGCGGTGCCACTGGTCAATCTGCTCAGCACTCGAGGTCTGGTAGGTCCGGACGGCTGAGCAGTGGATGATGATCAACGTAATCAGTCGCATCATGGTTAGTTACGAGCTACGAGTTACTTGTTACTAGCTAGTCGTTATTCGTAACCTGGGAGGTCGTCGCCGGTACCGCTATCGCTGCCGCCTCCGCCTTGGTCGCTACTGCCTCCGCTGCTGGAGCTGCCACCGGCGGAGTTGTCCGTGCCTGTGCTGGTGGCGGGCTTGAGGGTGCCGCTGGGGGTGAGATAGACGGTGTTGGTGCCGCCGTAGCTGTTCACGGCTGTGTCGTAGGCCTCCTGACTCTGATACTGGGCGAGGAGGGCGTTCTCTACGATGAGGTACTGGGCAGAGACGAGCGTGGAGGCATCCGAGGGGTTCTTCCGCGAGTGGATCCACACCATGCCGTGGTCACCGAAGTCGGTGGATGGCTTGGCGGCCAGGCAGCCTTCCTGCACGGCGAAGCCGCGCTGGTCAACGAGCTCCAGGAGCTTGACGTCACTGCTCTTGTCGAGCACCACGCAGCAGGCATCGACCTCGGCCATCGGGACGCCGGTCACCTCGTTGAGGAGCTGATGGACGAGGAAGTAGGTAATCTGGTCGCCATACTCGAAGAGCTTGTTGCTCTGCACCACGGCGTTGGAGAACTGGGCCACGGTGGTGTTCGTGTCGATGGTGAGTGAGCCGAGGGAGATGTTGGTCACGGCCTGACTGCCCTTGCCTGACACGGTGATGCTCTTCAGCTTGCCGTGGGTAATCTGGTAGGGGGTCACGATGCAGGCACCGGCATTGACCTCGCTCTTGATGAGATAGACGGGCGTGAGGGCCAGGTTGGCCGAGACGAACTTGTTGTAGTCGGTGCGGCGGTTCTGCGAGCCTCCGAAGGCGAGCTTCATGTAGGGACGCAGCACCTGGTACATGCGGATGACGTTGGCCCACTTCATGCGCTGCTTCTGCTGGAGGGCGCTCTTGGCATCGGTGGTCTGCGTAATCTTTTCACTGACGATGGTCTGACCACCGCTCTGCTTGAAAGTGAGGTTGCCGGCTGAGCCGATCATTTTTGAAATAATTCCTGTTAAGATAGCCATTTTTTAAACTAAAAACTTTTAAACTAAAAACTAAAAACTAAAAACTAAAAATTAACAATTAAAATTGGGGTCGCTTTGGGTTCGCTTTTTCTGGGTTCTGTTGCGGAGAGCAAGCGAAAGTGGAGCGATGGTGGATAGGAGATTGAACGGGGTTCTATCGAAAACCTTGCGGAGGTCAATCGAACACCGAACGGAGGCGCCTCTCTCATTCACGTGGCAAAGATACTACTCCCGGGGGGGAGCGTTTTCCACTTTTTATCCTTCGGTGATTCATAAAGGTGGGTCTTGTAGGTTAAGGGTACTTTTTGTCTGTTTTTGCTTCATGGGGTACCGAGATGACGTACGATGATGGCCACCTGACGCGGGGTGAGCGTGCGGACGGTGGAGGGGTCGAAGCCTGTGGCGGTGAGCTCCTTGCTCAGTTCAGCATTCTTCTCGATCCAGTTCTTGAGGGTGCGGATGGCGTTCCCGGGACAGATGTCGGGGCGGTAGAGGCGGGCCAGCTGGGTGAAGCCGTAGCTCTTGATTACGAATTCTTGCATAGGGGTAGGGGATTAGTGAGGAGGTCGGCGATGTCTATCTTGCGCTGCTTCTGCTCGGGGGTGGCGAGGCGCTCCAGCAGGTCACTGACGGTGACGGGGCAGCGGAGGAGCTGGGAAGCCTCTTCGGCGATGCTGAGCCAACGGCGGTAGGTAGTGCCATCGGGGTCGGTGTCGGGGAAGAGGATGAGGCGGTGGTCCCGCAAGGGGAGGAGCGACTCGGGGGTGAGGCCGGAGAGGCCGCCCGTGGCGAGCCAAATACCACCTATCCGCTGGCTGCAGATGATGGCGGTCTTCTCGCTCTCTACGATGGCCACGATGTCGGCGGGCGAGGTGGCGGCCAGGAGATGAAGGCCGAAGAGGCAGGTGGAGCGCTGCCAGTCGGCAGGTATCATGCCCCGGCGGATGAGTCGGGAGCTGACGGTGGAGGGATGGCGGCTGTGGTCGCGATGGCAGTCGGGGAGGTAGAACATAATCTTCCCGTCGAGCACGCGCTGTTGGGCATCAATCATCCAGAAGATGACGCCGCCGTCGTCCGTGGCTCCGAGGCGGTAGAGGCGCATGGCCTCCTGCATCTGGGCCTCGGTGAGGATGCCCGTAGTGACCAAGGCGCGGGTGAAGGGAGAGGGCTTTAGGGATAAGGGATTAGGGGTTAGTGATAAGGGATTAGGGATAAGGGATGAGGTTTTTGTCGCTGGTTGGGGTTTTGACTTCCGCTTTCTTTGCTGACTCCTTACGGGGCGGTAGGGGGTGTGGTCGTCGTAGGTGGGGATGCTGAACTCCTTGGCTAACCACTTCAGGGCCTCGGGGTAGGTGAGGTTCTCGTGCTCCATGACGAGCGCTATGATGTCTCCGCCCTTGTCGCAGACGGGACAGTGCCAGGTGTTGTTGGTGGTCTTAAGCCACAGCGAGGGGTGATGGTCGTCGTGCATGAAGCAGCGGCACTGGCGGTACTTGGCGTAGTCACGACCGTAGTACTTGAGTTCGAGCTTGTCGGCTACGTCGAGTATCGACAGCTGGAGGATACGTTCTTTGAGGGACATTGTTTTTAGGGATAAGGGATTAGGGATAAGGTTTTTCCAGAGGTGACTCGTTTGACCCTAATACGTAGTTCCCCTACGGGGGAACGTAGTATGTAGGGTCAGAACGGTAGGTCACCGTCGGAACTTTCGTTTTCAGTAAATAAATTGAGCTGCTGCATGGCAGGTTTTTCGGGCTCCTTGGGGGGCTCTTCGGGCTTGCTGGGGCAGGTGTAACAGACATGGCCGTTGGTGCCTTCGTATTGCCCGATGATTCCTTGCTTCAGTGCCTCCTCCCTACATCGGTTATAGAACTTGTAGGAGGTTATACAGGCCATGTTCATGACTGTGGCTTGCAGGGCATCAGCTGGCTTGACTTCGCCTGGACGGAAGGCATCGGTGAAGAGGACGGGTACGTCAATCACTGGGAAATGGCCTTCGTAGCCAAGGAGGTACTTGGGGTTGATGGGTACGCGGCCATCGGTGGTTTTTTTGGCTGAGGGTGGCCTGGTGGAGGCGATGAGTTGCTCCACGGAGCAGAGCTGCGGGATGCCGTCGTCGCCCACCGTGAACTTGAGCTTGTCGAGGATGTCGTACTTGCGGGTGTCGGTCTGCCGCCAGGTGAAGATGCGGTCGGTGTCCTTCTCGCACTCATAGACCTCGAAGGCTTTGTTCTTCAGCTCGGTGCCTATCCAACCGCGCAGGTTCTTGTCCTCGGTGGACTTGTTCTGGTGGAGGATGCAGGTGATGCAGCAGTGCAGTTCGCTGGCGATGTGCATGAGGCGCTCAATGACGTCCTGCGCCATCACGCCGTCGTTGATGTCGCTCACCAGGTCGCGGATGCCGTCCAGGATGACGAGGTCGGGCTGGTAGCGGTGCATGGCTGCCTCCAGCAAGGGCAGACGGTCCTGCCAGAAGTCGGCCCGGACATTGAAAATTTGGAACGAATGGATACCATCTGTGTTGAAAAGATTTAACGACTGGAGCTCCTCGGGTGGCCCTATCATGGGCATGATGCGGTTGCAGAGGATGTCCTGGGTGGATTCCTCCGACTGCTCGGTGTCAAACCAGAGCACGCTCATCGGCTCGCTCTCCAGGCGGCGCAGGGTAAGCACCTCGTCGCGGAAGCAGAGGGTCATGAGGATGGAGCTGACAAAGGTCTTGCCTGACTTGGCCTTACCGGCGATGGCTACCAGCTCGCCGCGCGGGAAGCAGGGTTTACAAAACATCTCAAAGAGAAACTGCATGGGCGGAATCTCCTTGTCGGGCGTGATACGCCGCTTATCCAGCTGCCGGAGCAGCTCCTGGAGCTTCGGGTCGCTGCCGGCCCTGGAAAGCTCAGACTGAATTTCGGTAGTGAGGGACATCTTTTTTAAACTAAAAACTAAAAACTAAAAACTAAAAACTACAAACTACAAATTAAAAACTACAAACTAGTTCCCTCGGCTAAATTAGGGGGAATTTTCTTTGTGGGGTTTCTCGGCTATGCCGGGTAACTTCTGGTTATGAACAGTTCAATATTTATAATTCTTTAATAAAAACCGGACATGAAGTATTCATTTTCTGAGGATTTTGAGGCGGAGCGCTACCGTGCCTGCCTCAAGGAGATCGGGGGGCTGATAGAGCGCCTGCGAAAAGAGAGTGGCTGTTCGGTAAAACCGCTGATGGCAACCGTGCATATAGGGCACGCGATGCTAAAAAAGGTTTATCAGGCCAAGTGGTGAACATCTTGTACTACCTAAGCGTAGTGCTCATCTGCGTGCATTACGGCGGCGATGATGACGTGCCGCTCGACCGCTTCCTGCACGACCTGCGCGGAGTGCTGAAGCGGTATGCCAGAGGTGGTTAGATGTGAATGAATGTCATTATGAGTAACTCCATGCTAAGAGATTATCAGACCGCAATCTGTACGCGGGTGCGTGAGGCCTTGCAGCGGCATCGCAGCGTGATGGTGCAGATGCCTACGGGCACAGGCAAAACCGTAGTACTGGCTTCGCTCGTGAACGATTATTCACCTGCCGATGAGCTGGAAGAACGCATACTGATCGTGGCCCACCGGCGGGAACTGATAGCACAAATCAAGGCAACTATCCAGCGGATGGGGATGGGCCATAAGCCTATCGTGGTGGAATCCATCCAGACCATCTCCCGCCGCCTGGAACATGCTCCCGCTCCCTCACTCGTCGTCATCGACGAAGCGCACCACGCCCTGGCCAAGAGCTACCGTATGCTGTGGGAGGCGTGGCCGGAAGCCAAGTTCCTGGGGCTGACGGCCACGCCCTGGCGACTGAATGGGGAGGGCTTTACCGACCTCTTTGAGGTGCTGCTCTCCTCACTCTCCGTCCCGGAGTTCATCCGGAAGGGGGTGTTGGCCCCATTCGACTACGTGGCCATCGGGGAGGAGAGCAGCCAGCAACAGCTCATCTACTCGCTGAAGAAACGGGGTGCCGACGGCGACTACCAGGTGAAGGAGATGAACGAGGTGCTGAACCAAGGGGACAGCATCAGTGCGCTCTACGACAGCTATGCCCTCTTTGCCAACGGTAAGAAGGGTATCGTCTATGCCATCAGCATAGCCCATGCACGCACCATAGCTGCCTACTACGAGAGCCAGGGCATCAGGGCAGTGGCCATCAGTGCCCAGACTCCCGCCAAGGAGCGGGCAGCCTTGCTGGAGCAGTTCCGGGCCTATGCCCCTCGCTGCAGGTCAGGAGGAGAGGGGAGGGGGATTCAGGTCCTGGTCAACGTAGATATCTTCTCGGAAGGTTTTGACTGCCCTGATGTGGAGTTTATCCAGTTGGCACGTCCCACGCTCTCCTTAGCCAAATACCTCCAGATGGTGGGGCGTGGCCTCCGTCCTCACCAGCACAAGGCGTGCTGCATCATCCTCGACAACGTGGGCCTGATCCGCCTCTTCGGCCTGCCCACCCGCTGCTGGAACTGGCAATCTTCCTTCCTGGGTAGGCTCACCCCCATACAGCCTCCTGCCAAACCCTCCACAGCCCCCTCCATCTCCTCATCCAGCTTGGCCCAAGGGGCCTCCCTCATCGTCAGCCACACTCAGCTGGAGGAGCTGATAGTGACCTCCCAACTGGAGACGTGGAGCATCCAGCAAGGCCTCCGCGAGGAATCGCCCGAGCCATTCCAAGCGCAGGATGGCCCGCTCTGGGGCCTCCGCTGTGGTGGGCAAATCCTCACGCCACCCTCTTACCTCAGGGTATTCGACGTACAAGATGGGCTCGCTGCCGTGCGTCTGAAAGACACCAAGCTGGCCGTGGTCGATATGAAGGGTCATATCGTAAGAAACCTCGGCAAAGGGAGCGCTGCGCACCTTTGCGGCAAGGAGTTTGCACAGGTGGAGCGACAGCATAGCTACGAGTACATCGACCTGCTGAGCGGACAGATTTACTCCACCCTGCCGAAGATTATCGCTGACCCTGAGCCGCAGATGATCTATACGATGGGCGACAGCTTGACGCTGCGGCTGAAAGACCCCTTCTTCTATGGCACCGTCAGCAGGCTGGGCTATCAGTACCAACGCCAGGACTTTGGCTACTTCTACCTGATAAGCATCACCAACTGCCCGTGCGAGATGAAGAACTATGCGGTAGATACCAACACCTTGATTGTGTTCAAAGGGGATAACGAACGGGCATACTTCCTGTATGATGTCCATGAGGATGGCAGCATCGACGTGATAGACCGCCTGGGTAACGGCTATCATGTCACGCCCGATGGCCAGAGAGAACCCCTGAACCGCTGCACCATCCTGGAGCATAGCCTACCCCTGCTGAAGGAGATTGGCAGCCGGTACAAGAAGTCAGGAGGTGATCCCAACGACGGCCTGGAAGCCATGAACTACCGCAACCGCACCCTCTACAACCGCCTCTCCGACAACTTAAAGGCTTTAAGCCATAAGCTTGTCACTGTACGGTGAACCCAGCTCAGGCGTTGTAGATGACTATACCGTACATTTTTTCCCCCATTTTCTCCATTTTCTCCCCATTTTCTTGTTGGTTTAATGGAAAAGGCTTACCTTTACCGCTGAAATCTAACAAGACAACATGGATATACTGGAAATCAATGAAGGCCTGCTGGAGCAGCTCCACGGGCAGGCTAAGGATTCGGAGCGGAAACGGATGAACCGTGACCTCCGTACCACTCCCGGTGACAGCTCACAGCGGATGCTCAACGCCCTGGAGCCGGGCACGCGCGTACCTATACATCGTCACCTCAAGACCTCGGAGAGCACCATCTGCCTGCAGGGGTGCATGGACGTGGTGTTCTACGACCTCAAGCCGAACGACGACTGCGGAGGACCCGTGATGGGGACCGACGGCACGGTCATCGCTCCCGGCATGGAGGCCAACGTCTATGAGTGCGGGCGTGTGAGGCTCTGCCCCCGAGAGGGGCAGTACGGCGTGCAGATACCCCTCGGTGCATGGCACTCCGTGGAGATCTATGAACCCTCCACCATCTTTGAAGCCAAGGACGGTGCCTACGGAGGGTAGGAGAGAAACGAAAAAAGAGCCTAAAATGTGGCCGAAAAGTTGTTAATGTCAACAAAATGCCGTACTTTTGCCGCAAATGAATCGATGTCTAATCGCAACAATATAATAAATATTATGAGAGATTTTAATGAAATCAAGATTGCTGTGGCCGGTACAGGTTACGTGGGACTGAGTATGGCCACCCTGCTGTCACAGCATCATGCGGTGACTGCCGTGGATGTGATACCCGAGAAGGTGGAGAAAATCAACAACCGCATCAGCCCCATCCAGGATGAATATATCGAGAAGTACATCAAGGACCCCGCCATCCTGCCCTGCGTGGGTGAGGTCAACCCGAATGGCGGTGCCTCGCTGCGTGCCACCCTGGATGGCGCGGAGGCCTACCGCGATGCTGACTTCGTGGTGATAGCTGCACCGACCAACTACGACCCGCAGAAGAACTTCTTCGACACCCACCACATCGAGGATGTCATCGACCTGGTGATCAGCGTCAACCCCGATGCCGTGATGGTCATCAAGAGTACCATCCCCGTGGGCTACTGCCGCTCACTCTACGTGAAGTACGCCCTCAAGTTCCTCACCGACCCCGCGCTCAAGGGCAAGCACTTCAACCTGCTCTTCTCGCCCGAGTTCCTGCGTGAGTCACGCGCCCTGGAGGATAACCTCTATCCCAGCCGCATCATCGTGGGCTACCCCAAGCTGCTTCCCGCCGATAAGGACAGGAAGTGGGATGAGGAGAACGCGGCCATCGGCGCCATCGGCAACCCCGAGGCTGAACGCTACGCACGCACCTTTGCCTCACTCCTCATCGAGGGCTGTCTCATTGCCGACCAGCTCAACCCCGCAGGAGTCCTCCCGCTCACGCAGGGCACGGACCGTGTGCTCTTCATGGGGCTGAAGGAGGCTGAGGCAGTGAAGCTCTTTGCCAACACCTACCTGGCCCTGCGCGTATCTTACTTCAACGAGCTCGACACCTATGCCGAGATGAAGGGTCTCGACACGCAAGCCATCATCTCCGGTGTGGGACTCGACCCCCGCATCGGCACGCACTACAACAATCCCTCCTTTGGCTACGGTGGTTACTGCCTCCCCAAGGATACCAAGCAGCTGCTGGCTAACTATGCCGAGGTACCGCAGTGCATGATGACGGCCATCGTAGAGTCCAACCGCACCCGCAAGGACTACATTGCCGATGCCGTACTCCACAAGGCGGGTTACTACACCGCCAACGGGGAATGGGATGCCTCCAAGGAGCATCAGTGCGTGATTGGCGTCTATCGCCTGACGATGAAGTCCAACTCGGACAACTTCCGTCAGTCAGCCATCCAGGGCATCATGAAGCGCATCAAGGCCAAGGGTGCTGAGGTGATTATCTACGAGCCTACGCTGGCCAACGGTACCTCCTTCTTCGGCAGCCAGGTGGTCAACAACCTGGAGGAGTTCAAGCAGCGCTCCCAGGCCATCATAGCCAACCGCTACGACGAATGCCTGGCCGATGCCATGGATAAGGTCTATACGCGCGATATCTTCAAGAGAGACTGATAAACTATAAACTAAAAACTAAAAGTTAAAAACTAAAAGTATTCCATGCTGCAATATAACGTAAATCTCTCTGGCAAAACGGTGCTCGTGACGGGGGCGGCGGGATTCATCGGCTCTAACCTGGTGAAGCGCCTCTTCCACGACGTGGAAACGATCCGCGTGGTGGGGCTCGATGCCATGACCGACTACTATGATGTCCGCCTCAAGGAGGAGCGACTCAAGGAGATTGAGGCTCTGGGACGTGACTGGCGCTTCCTGAAGGCTAACCTGGCCGACAAGGCGGCCATCGAACGGCTCTTTGAGGAGGAGCATCCTGCCGTGGTGGTCAACCTCGCCGCACAGGCGGGCGTGCGCTACTCCATCACCAACCCTGATGCCTACATCGAGGCCAACCTCATCGGCTTCTACAACATCCTGGAAGCCTGCCGACACCACGAGGTGGAGCACCTGGTCTATGCCTCTTCCTCCTCAGTCTATGGCTCCAACAAGAAGGTGCCGTACTCCACTGACGATAAGGTGGATAACCCCGTATCTCTCTACGCCGCCACGAAGAAGAGCAACGAGCTCCTGGCACACGCCTACTCCAAGCTCTACGATATCCCCTCCACGGGGCTCCGCTTCTTCACCGTGTATGGCCCTGCAGGACGACCCGACATGGCCTACTTTGGGTTCACCAACAAGCTGCGCGAGGGGAAGACCATACAGATATTCAACTACGGCCACTGCAAGCGTGACTTCACCTACGTGGATGACATCGTGGAGGGCGTGGTACGCATCATGCAGCACGCCCCCGAGAAGCAGAAGGGGGAGGACGGACTGCCCGTGCCACCCTACAAGGTCTATAACATCGGGAACAACAACCCCGAGAACCTGCTCGACTTCGTCACCATCCTCCAGGAGGAGCTCATCGCCGCACACGTGCTTCCTGCCGACTACGACTTTGAGGCGCACAAGGAGCTGGTGCCCATGCAGCCGGGCGACGTACCCGTGACCTACGCCGACACCACTCCCCTGGAGCAGGACTTCGGCTTCAAGCCCTCCACCTCGCTCCGTGAGGGGCTCAGAGCCTTCGCCCAATGGTATGCTAGATACTATACAATTCACTCTTGATACTAATATGCAATTATGGAAAATTCATTGAAAAGCTACTTGCAGCACTGGCGCGACACCTACCGTGAAGAGCTGCTGGACAACGTCATGCCCTTCTGGATGGAGCATGGACTGGATCGCGAGAATGGCGGCGTATATACTTGCCTGGACCGCGACGGTGCGCTGATGGACACCACCAAGTCGGTGTGGTTCCAAGGACGATTTGGATTCATCTGCGCCTATGCCTACAACCACGTGGAGCAACGCCCCGAGTGGCTGGAGGCCTCGCTCAGCTGCATCCGCTTCCTGGAGGAGCACTGCGTAGATACCGATGGACACAAGTTCTTCACCGTCACCGCCCAGGGTGAGGGCATACAGAAGCGACGCTACGTATTCAGCGAATGCTTCTGCGCCATGGCCATGGCTGAGTATGCCAAGGCTACGGGTAGCCGTGAGTATGCCGAGAAGGCGCTTCTGGAGTTCCAGAACATCCGCCGCATGATGGCCACACCGGGCTTCCTGCCCGCCAAGACTACCGTGGCCGGACGCAGCCACAGCATCACGATGATGCTCATCAACGTGGCCGTCATCGTGAAGCAGGTCATTGACCACCCCGACCTTGACGCTCAGGTGGAGAGCTCGCTCTACGACATTGAGCACTACTTCATGCACCCCGAGTATGAGGCCCTGCTGGAGAGTGTCACCCCCGACGGCGGACTGATTGATACCATAGCCGGACGCGTCATCAACCCCGGACACTGCATCGAGACCGCCTGGTTCATCATGGAGTGTGCCAAGGGACGGCCCGACCGTGAGCACCTCAACGAGGTGGCCCTCCGCATCCTCGACTGGTCGTGGAAGTGGGGCTGGGACGAGCAGTATGGCGGCATCATCAACTTCAAGGATTGCCGTAACTTCCCCCCGCAGGACTACTCGCAGGACATGAAGTTCTGGTGGCCGCAGTGTGAGACCATCATCGCCGCACTCTTTGCCTACCAGATATCAGGTGACGAGAAGTACCTGGAGATGCACCGACTGGCCAATGAGTGGGCCTTCGCGCACTTCAAGGATCAGGAGTTCCCGGAGTGGTACGGTTACCTGCACCGCGACGGCTCTGTGGCTCAGCCTGCCAAGGGTAACATCTTCAAGGGTCCCTTCCACATCCCCCGTATGCTCATCAAGGCTGCCATGCTTTGTGACGAAATGCTCTCTGTATCCCATCATTAAATGTTATTACTCCGGCCATGAAAAAGACTATTTTAACAGGTATGCTGACCCTCTGGGTGGCTGCCCTCTCTCTCCCCGCCTTTGCTCAGAAAGTGGAGCAGGCTCTCTACGTGTCGAAACCCAGCGAACGGATTTACCGCATTCCGGCTATTGCCTGCACGCTGGATGGCACGCTCATCGCTGTATCTGACAACCGCTACCACCACGGCAGTGACGTGGGCTATGCACAACCCATCGATATCATGTTCCGCCTGAGTCATGACAACGGACAGACTTGGACCAATGAGCAGGTGCTGGCCAACTGCCGTGAGCAGATCTACAAAGGCCGCGTCTATGGATTCGGCGATGCCGCCATCGTGGCTGACCGAGAAAGTGACCGGCAGATGGTGCTCTGCGTGGGTGACAGCACGGGACGTACCGTATTCCAGCAAGGGTTCCAGCAGGTGTATCGCTTCTATGGTACCGACAACGGTAAGAGCTGGGGCAAGGGTGAGAACATCACCCATAAAATCTACAGCCTCGTGCCGCAGCTGCCCTGTCTCTTCATCGGCTCAGGCAAGATTCACCAGAGCCGCTACGTGAAGAAGGGTAAGTACTACCGCCTCTACTGCTCACTCATCTCGCTCAAGTACGGCAACGCCGTGATCTATTCAGACGACTTCGGTGAGAACTGGTCGCTGCTGGGCACCACGGAGTCCTGCTGCCCCGAGGGTGACGAGCCCAAGACCGATGAACTGCCCGATGGTTCGGTCATCCTGAGCAGCCGCACCGAGGGACGCTGGTTCAACATCTTCCGCTTCGACGACAAGAGCTACACCACGGGTCACTGGGAACAGCCCGTCAAGGCCCGCGACATCATCTGCCTGCAGAATGCCTGCAACGGTGAGATACTGGGTATCAAGGCTTACGACAAGCAGACCCGCAAGAAGGTATGGCTCTACCTCCAGTCAGTGCCCTACGGCCCCAAGCGCAGCCACGTCTCCATCTACTACAAGGCCCTGCCCTGGAAGGCCAACTGCAAGGATATTACGCCCGAGAGCTTCGGTCAGGGCTGGGAGCGCTACGAGGTGCTGCCCGATGATTCAGGTTACTCCACCTTCTGCCTCACGGCCGACAACCAGGTGGCCTTCCTCTACGAGCGTGCCCCCAAGAAGGACCAGTGGCTCTACGACGTCTGGTTTGAGAAGCTGAGCATCGAGCAAATCACCGCCGGCCGCTACACCATCAAGAAGTAAGCCTATGAAGCAGTAAGGTAGCTGCACTACCCCAAAAATTGGAAAAGTACGATGAAGAAATTTATGCACGGCTCGAGATTCCTGCCGAAAAATTATTCTGACGAGGCTGAGGCGATGCTCCAGCAATATAGACGCCAGGGAGTGAAGCTCCCGATGAAGAACATCATCCGCTCCGAGGAGCAGCTCCGGGGCATCCGTGAGAGTGCCGCCATCAATACGGCCCTGCTCGACTACCTGGCTGATAATATCCGTGAGGGTATGCCCACCTCGGAGATTGACCACATGGTCTATGCCTTCACCACCGACCACGATGCCATCCCTGCGGACTTCCTCTACGAGGGCTACCCCAAGAGTGTCTGCACGAGCATTAACGAGGTGGTGTGTCACGGCATCCCCTCACCACACGAAATCCTGAAGAGTGGCGACATCGTCAACGTGGATGTATCGACCATCTACAAGGGCTACTACAGCGATGCCTCGCGCATGTTCCTGATTGGCGAGGTGAAGCCCGAGGTGCGTCGCCTCGTGGAGGTGGCCCGCGAATGCCGTGACCTGGGTATCGAGGCGGCCAAACCCTGGGCCCGACTGGGCGATATCGGGGCCGTCATCCAGCAACATGCCGAGAAGAACGGGTACAGCGTGGTGCGCGAATATTGTGGCCACGGCTGCGGCATCAAGTTTCATGAAGAGCCTACCGTGGAGCACGTGGGCCGACGTGGGGCAGGGATGCTGCTCGTGCCGGGTATGACCTTCACCATCGAGCCGATGATCAACATGGGCTCGAAGGAGATTTATATCGATGAGGCTGACGGATGGACCGTGCTGACTGATGACGGACTCCCCTCTGCCCAATGGGAGAGCCAGGTGCTGATTACCGAGACGGGCAACGAAATCCTCACGCAGTAATCCCTGCGACCCGACATGATGCAGGATATGCTATGGCTGGGGGTGGGCCTCCTGGGAGGTGCTGCCCTGGGATGGCTGTGGGCACTACGCCAGGCTAACAGCAAGCAAGCGGCCGAACGCGAGCGTGAACTCCAGATGCAGGGGAAGCTGGCTGCCGCCCTCAAGGAGAACCAACTGCTCCTACAGCAGAAGCAGGAGAATGAGGTGCGCCATCAGCAGCTGTTGCAGCAAGCTGAGAGCCGCTATCAGGGCCAGCTGCAAGAGCAGGAGCAGCGCTTCCGGCGGCAACTGCTCGACGAGGAGCAGATGAATAGGCGGATGACCCTGGAGTTTGAGAACCTCTCCAACCGCATCTTCAAGAGCCGCTCGGAGGAGTTCCGGCAGCTCAATGCCGACCATCTGCAGCAGCTGCTACAGCCCCTGACAGGCACCATCAAGGAGTTTAAGCAGCAGGTGGAGCAGGCCTATACCACGGAGGCCAAGGAGCGCTTCTCCCTGGGTGAACGCATCAAGGAGCTGGTGGAGCTTAACAACCGCCTCTCCGAGGAGGCGGGCAACCTGACCCGTGCCCTCAAGGGGGACAGCAAGGTGCAGGGCAACTGGGGCGAGATGATTCTGGAGCGGCTCCTCGAAGCCAGCGGACTGGTGGAGGGGGAGCACTACGTGCGCCAGGAGTTCCTCAAGAACGAGCGGGGAGAGGCCATGCTCAACGCGGAGAGCGGGCAGAAGATGCAGCCTGACATCATCGTGCGCTTCCCCGACCAACGCGAACTGATTATCGACTCGAAGGTATCACTCACTGCCTTTGCGGCCTATACCGCAGCTACTGACAAGGAGGAACAGCAGGCCTGTCTCAAGGCGCATCTGCGCTCGGTGCGGGCCCATGTGGAGGAGCTGAGCCGGAAGGACTACTCGCACTACGATGATAAGGCACCCGACTTCGTGGTGATGTTCATCCCCACCGAGGGGGCCTATCTGCTGGCCATACAGGGCGACCCGCAGCTCTGGGAGTATGCCTATAATAAGAAGGTGGTCATCATGAGTCCCACCAACCTCATCAGCGCCCTCCGCCTTTCACTCGACCTCTGGAAGCGGGAGTATCAGGCCAAGAATGTGCAGGAGATTATCCGTCGCGGCACCTTGCTCTATGAGAAGATTGTGGGATTTACGGACACGTACCTCTCGCTGGGTGACCGCCTCAAGGCGCTGCAGAACGACTATGACCGTGCGCTCAATCAGCTCTCAGATGGGCAGGGAAGCGTGGTGCGTCAGGCTGACCGGCTGCAGAGGATGGGGCTCACCCCCAAGAAGAAAATCTCTAACCGCCTCCTCTCCGCTGACTCCATGGAGGAGCCTGACTGACCCTTCTCAGGCGGACTGACAGCTCCGCCCCTACAAGCGAACTTCACCATTTGATGATGGCCTGGAGGTAGATGTCATCCTTGTGATTGGAACGGATGAGGTCGTTGCCTGAACTGATCTCGTGGCGGTCGAAATAGCGCGTCTCGCCCCACTTGGCCAGGAGGGAGAGCCAGCGGTAATCCCACCGCAGATGGAGCGTCAGACGGATGCCTTCGCCGTAGAACGAGGGGGTGGAGAAGGTGTTGAGCATCCCCCGCTCGTAGGTGAAGATGCGGCTGTCGTAATCGTCGGTGGTGAAGTAGCTGCCTTGCAGGGTGAACTGCAGGGGCAGGCGCTTCGGCGTGAACCGGAGGCGTTCGGTCACGCTCCAGCCTTGCGAAGCCTCCATACGCGTCTGATGCAGGTGGTTGTAATCCAGGGTGGTCTGGCTCTGCCAGTACGTTGTGGTGTAGTCCATGCGCAGCCGGGTGCGGTGGTGGTAGATGGGGCGGATGTCCTGGCCACTTGTGCCCGTGACGTCGCGCTCCTTGCGCTTATAGCGGTAGCTGAGCGTCAGCTGCAGGGGCGTGCTGGGGCTCCATTGAGCCTGCGTCATGCAGTCCACCCCCTGCGAAGGCTTGCTGATGCGGTATTTCCACCAGGGGTGGGAGAAGAGGTCGATGCTGCCAAACAGTCGCCAATGGGCCCAGGGGGTCAACTCGGCGGCCAGGTACCAACCGTTTTCGTTTTGAGGTGTGCTCCCTTCGCCAAAGGAGAAGGCGTGCCAGCTCCAGTAGTCGTGGCTGTAGAGCCGGTGTACGAGGAGCAGGTTGCCGAGGTCGCTGAGGCGGTAATCCAGGCGATGGAGCAGCGCATACCCCTGCTTGCCCAGGGCTGACTCGCCACTGAAGAAGAGGGCACGCCAGCGGGCCTTGTAGTGCAGGGAGAGGTTGTGGAAGTCGCTCCCCGTGGGGTAGTAGCGGGCATACTTGGGCAGCTTGTGTACGTAGGGGAGGCTGAAGTGGGTGTAGATGCCTGACACGCCCACCTGTACGTAGGGGAAGCTGTAGGTGAGGTCGCCACCCATGTCCTGACGGGTGAAGGCATCCCGCTTGTCGGCCTCCTTCTGCGTGCGGTGGAGGCCACTCTTGTAGATGGAGGTGACGGTATCGCCCTCCAGGGTTCCCTCCAGCGAGCGGTGGGAGTAGAAGGTCAGCAATTGGAGGCGCTTGATGGGTTCAAGCTGGATGGCTGCCCCCTGGAAGTAACGGTATTCGTCGGTGGAGCCGTGAGGCGTGATGGTGTTGTTGCGGAAGGTGGCGGTGGTGAGCGAGTAGCTCTTGCCGTTGAGGAAGCCTGTTGAAAACGGACGATATCCACCCACCCAAAACGGGGATATCCGTTCACTTTT
>JBJEKT010000220.1:0-20509 GCA_051878775.1 Bacteroides sp.
TAATACTCAGAGAAGAATATACCCCAAGGTAGCTAAGCTGATGACAATCCAGAGCAGGATGCCCTGTACCATCGGCTTGATGCCTACCTGCTTAATCACATCGCGTGAAAGGGATGCCCCAATAAAGAAGAGGGTCACCGTGAGCGACTGACGGGCCAAGGAGTTGACCGTACGGCCTATCATGGCACCCGTCTCAGTGGTGGAGAGCAGGTAGGTATTCACTACCATGGCGAGCACGAAGAAGAGGATGAACCAAGGGATGGAAATCTTGCCTCCCTTACGGTTGAACATCACGCTGGTGAGCAATGCCAAGGGAATAATCCACAGAGCACGGGTCAGCTTGATGGTGGTGGCCACCTGAAGGGCCTCTTCGCCATAGGCTGCCCCGGCTCCTACTACAGAGCTGGTGTCATGGATAGCAATGGCTGCCCACATACCAAACTGCTGTTGGTCCATGCCAAGCGCATGACCGATGGGAGGGAAAATGAAGAGGGCAATGGCGTTGAGAATGAAGATTGTACCCAGCGCTACAGACATGTCGCTATCCTTAGCCTTGAGCACTGAACCAACGGCTGCTATGGCACTACCTCCACAGATGGCCGTACCCGAACTGATCAGGTAAGAGGTGTCACGGTTTACTTTCAAGAGCTTACGTCCCAGAAGCCAGCCGATGAGCAGCGTGCCCACCACCGAGATGACCGTAAACTCCATACCCTCCTTGCCCGAGGCAAGCGAGGCTTCCAGGTTCATACCGAATCCAAGACCCACCACCGAATATTGAAGCAGGTACTTCGACATCTTCTTATTAAACTTTGGGAAAGGCTGCCCGCATAGCAGAGCAAAAGCCAGTCCGCTGAAAAGCGCCACTGGGGGAGTAACCCATGAGGTGAAAGGACGGCATGCAGGGAGGTACCATGCCAACAGGCAGAGGGTAAGGACTGCAAGCACCAACTTGTAGATTAGCTTATTGTTCCTCTTGAGGAACGACTCCCCCTGAGAAGCTGACTCAGGAGCAGTTGCATTTGATGTTGCCATAAAAAATATTTTAAAAAAACCGCTGCAAAAATAAATAAAAGCACTATCTTTACCAAAAAATTAGAGGAAGTGTCGTGAAAAAATTGCAATTGCTTCCCCAAAAAGACAACAACAATTTTATTAACTTATTCATTATTAGAATTATGGCAAACAAAAGAAATCTGAAAAAGCAAATTAACCATATCGCAAGTGAGCTGTTTACGGAGTGCTTGATACAGAGCCTCTATGTACCTGGAACGGACAAGGAGAAGGCCGATCAACTGATGGGACGCATCCTCAACCTCCAGGATGAATTCCTGGCACGTATCAGCCACATCGAGCCGGGTAGTGTGAAACCCTTCTTCAAAAAGCTCCGCGCCGACTTCAACGCAGAAGTGAGTGCCATCCTGGATGAACTGGGCAAACTGAACTGAACATGAAGCAGCGCATCTGCCGTTTCCTTTTCTATCGCCTGTTGGGATGGAAAAGTGAAGTCACAATACCCATCTACGACAAGTGTCTGGTCTGCATGGCACCCCACACCTCCAACTGGGACCTTTTCATCGGTAAGCTCTTTGCCGGCGCACATGGCATCACGGGTTCTTTCATGATGAAGAAGGAGTGGTTCTTCTTCCCTCTGGGCATCCTGTTTCGCGCCATGGGAGGAATTGCTGTGGACCGCAGCCGAAAGACCTCACTCACCGAACAGATGGCCGAACAGTTCCGCCACAGCAAGCGATTCCTCCTCGTCATCACCCCCGAAGGCACACGTAAAGCTAATCCCGACTGGAAGAAGGGATTCTACTATATTGCCCGTGGTGCTGGCGTACCCGTACTCCTGATGGGGTTCGACTTCCCCACCCGTACGCTGAGCATCACCAAGGAAATGCAACTGTCAGACAACGTGGATGATTGCATTAACGAGATGAAGCAACACTTCAAGCAATACAGGGGTAAACATCCTGAGAAATTCGCTATCTAATCCACTATTCCAAGCGAATGACCATCCCTACTCCGTAAACTCCACCTGTCCCACCTGGGATTGTGGAGCTTACGGAATAGGGATGGTCATGACCGCAATGTGCGACCGCAGAAATAGGGGGTTATCCCTAACGCATCCATAATCCGGGCAATCAGCAAAGAGCCCTGTACGGCTACCCCGAGAGCCACCACTAGAAACATCAGTCCCGTAGGATCAAAAGTGAACCAAGGCACGCAGAACTTCATCGCCATGGTGAAAATGGGCGAGAAGAGAAAAATGGGCAGGCTGTTTCTCCCAACATGGACTATCCATCCACCAATCGCAGAAGGAATCGTAGCATACAGCTTCAGCAGCAGGGAGAAGGCCAGGTAGAGTATCAACATACCTCCCGGCGTAGCACGGTCCAGGCAATCGGGCAGCAAGCAGAGCAAGAGAAAAGGAACCACTGACCACCAGGAACTCCACAACAGACTTCTCGCAGAGAGTCCACTACCAGCCAGCATCACGCCTAGCATGAAGTAATAGCCATTGGCCAAAGAGAGCAGGCCCAGCACCTGTGCACAGAAGCAGACCCCTACCATGGCAAGCAAGAATTGCCCAATAGCCCTATGTGCAGTGCAGCCAAATGATTCAAGCATCACATGGGCCAACCGACTGAGTAGATAACAGATGACCAGCGTATGAAGATACCAATAGGGACCCAGAGGATGGAGCAGCAGCTTATCCAGCATCAGCCCTAATGAGAGATGATCTACTGCCTCCCGCACAGGAAGCAAGGCGGACATCACTACGTAACCTAGCTCCATGACCGCATAGGGTATCATCAGCCAGCCTATCGTCCGTCCAAATCTCCGAACAGGAGCATCCTGCTTCATCAGATAACCAGAAAGCACCAGAAATCCCGGCATGTGGAACGTATAGACCACCCGCTTGAGGTAAGGATAACTGTCACCTATATAAATAAGGTGAAACGCCACCATCAGCAAAATCAGCACTCCCTTGAAGAAATCAATCTCTTGAATCCGCCTACCCATCACTTCAGCCTCCCGTTTATTCCCCCTGTTTGGCCTCCCGTCTCCGTTTTTTCCAGAGTTGGTAACTGTTGATTAAGTTCTGCCAGAGCACGTACGAGCCCGGACCAACCGATGAAAGAGGTTGCAAGTAGGTGTAAGCCATCCAGATAGCCAGCACCGTATTCTTTTGTCCCAAAGCCTGTCCGCCCGAAATGCGTTCTCCATAACGCTCACCTACCTGCTTACCAAGATAGAACTGCACGATGCAGGTCAGCAGTCCGGCAAGCGCTATCAGCCACATTACCAAAGCCGGAGCAGAGCTGTTGACTAACGAACGTACGGTCTGTCCCGACACAATGGCCAACGCCACAGCCCACAGATAGAAAGCGGCCTCGTGACGATTCATCAGCCATTGATGCACCGCAGACGCAAAGTAGCGTAACAGTAAGGCCAAGAAGAAGGGACAGAGCAATAAGGGAAATACCTTACTCAATATGCGCAGAAAAGCCAGAAAAAAGGTCAACCCCTCATGCGGTTCGACCAAAGGGAAAAGGAGTGGAACAGCCACTGCCGCCATCAGGTTAGAGAGCAACGTGTAGGTGGTCAGGGTGGCCGCACTGCCTCCCAGTTTGGCCGTAATCACCGCAGCTGCCGTAGCTGTAGGGCATACCAGACAGACCATGGCCGCCTCAAACACCTCACGGTATATTTCAGACATGGAGCAAGCTACCAACAGCCATGTGAGCAACAGCACGACGACCACCTGGAAGAGTAACAGCCATCCGTGCCATCCCCGTGGCTTGAGGTCGCGTATCTCCACTTTGCAGAAAGTGAGTAGCAGCTGGGCAAAAATCAACGTGGGAGTAAGGAAAGCTATCACTTGCTGAAGCAGCGGCTTTGCCGGAGCCACCCAGGATACCCGGGCAAAAAAAAGATAGGCCAATGTCCCTGAAAGCATGGCTACAGGCAAGGTCCAATTTTTAAGAAAACGTATTAACATCGTAGAATAAGTCCTATTTTGGGGTGCGAAGATAGTATAAATTCCACTTTTAATGGGTTAAAAAGGAGAAAACTTTTCCTAAAGATGACATTTTGCTAAAAAAATAGTAACTTTGCCGCAAAATATAAACCGATGAAAGATAGCCGTCTATTCACCCCTAACCACTTGCAACGTCTTTGCCTGTTGCTGTGGTGTACGCTTTGCCTCTTCAGTCACGTTGCGGCCAAGGAGTTTGTGGTCGTGATTGACGCAGGCCATGGAGGTCATGACCCTGGAGCCATCGGCAAGATTTCAAAGGAGAAGAACATCAACCTCAAGGTGGCCCTCAAACTGGGTGGCCTCATCAAGCAGAACTGCAAGGATGTGAAAGTGGTCTATACCCGCACACGCGACGTGTTCATCCCCCTGGACCGGCGAGCACAGATAGCCAACGACGCCAAAGCAGACCTATTCATCTCCATCCATACCAATGCGCTGGCCAAAAACCGTACGGCACAAGGGGCATCCACCTGGACACTGGGTCTGGCCAAGTCGGATGACAACCTGGAAGTGGCCAAACGTGAGAATGCCGTCATCCTCTACGAGAACGATTACGAAACGCGCTATGCGGGCTTCAATCCCAACTCTGTTGAGTCGTACATCATCTTCGAATTCATGCAGGACAAGTACATGTCACAGAGCGTACATCTGGCCTCCCTCGTACAGCAGCAGTTCAAAAGCAGGTGCAAGCGGATAGACCGAGGTGTGCATCAGGCAGGCTTCCTGGTGCTTAAAGCCAGTGCTATGCCCAGCATCCTCGTGGAGCTGGGCTTCATATCCACCCCGGCGGAAGAGAAATACCTCAATACTGAAGTGGGTACCAGTAACCTGGCAGAGGGTATCTACCGTGCATTCCAGACCTACAAACGCGAACAGGAAGCCCGCCATCATGGAGAGAATGCTACCCCCCGCCCAGAAGATGCAAACCGCCCATCGACCCCACAAGGCAAGGAGGATGGACAGCAGGTAGAGGGTACCCCCCTGCCCCAGCCTGAAAGCGGCAAGCCGCAAGCCACCAAGCCTGTGGAGGCGAAAGAGGAACTCATCTTTAAAGTACAGATACTCACCTCGTCAACCAAGATTCCTACAACAGACAAGCGCTTCAAGGGCGTAAGTCGCGTGGAAGTATTCAAAGAGGGGAAAATCTACAAATACACGGCAGGGGCCACGGCCAACTACGACGAGGCCCTCCGCACCAAACGGACACTGGAAAAACGTTTCAAAGGAGCCTTTATCATCGCCTTCAAAGACGGCAAAAAGACCGACGTGCAGAAAGCCATACAAGCATATCGGTCCAAAAAGCAAAAGCGATAACAAGACATATATTATTATTTATATAAAGATATGAAATTACTATCCAAAGAAGTTAGAATCGGCATAGCGGGCGTAATTGCCCTGTGCATCTTGGTATATGGTATCAACTACCTGAAAGGCATTCATCTGTTCAAGCCAACCAGCTATTTCTATGTCAAGTTTAACAACGTCAACGGGCTCACCAAATCCACTCCCGTCTTTGCTGACGGATACCGTGTGGGTATCGTGCGCGACCTGATTTACGACTACACCACCCCTGGGCGTGTTATTGCAGAAATTGACGTGGACCCAGAGCTGCGCATCCCTGCAGGAAGTACAGCTGAACTGACCACCGATATGCTGGGCGGCATGAAGATGTCACTGCTGCTGGCCAACAACCTGCGCCAACGCTGTGAGGTGGGTGACACCCTGCAAGGAACACTCAACGCAGGCATGATGGGTCAGGTAGGTGAGATGATGCCCCAACTGGAACGCATGCTGCCCAAGCTGGACTCCATCCTCTGCTCTATCAACAACCTGCTAGCCGATCCAGCCCTGACGGCTACATTGCACCATGTAGAGGGACTGACGGCTAACCTCAATGCCACCAGCCAGCAGCTGAACCGCATGATGAACCATGATATGCCTGCCCTGACAGGAAAACTCAACCGCATCGGCGACAACATGGTGGCCATCACCGACAACCTCAAGACAATAGACTATGCCGCAGCTATGAGCAAAGTTGATGCCACCCTGGCCAACGTCAAGCGTCTCACAGACCAACTCAACAGCCGCGACAACACCATCGGACTGTTGCTGAATGACCCCACTTTATACAACAACCTCAGCGCCACGACAGCCAATGCCGCCAGCCTGCTGCAAGACCTTCAGGCACACCCCAAGCGCTACGTCCACTTCTCCCTCTTCGGCAAAAAGGACAAGTAAACAAAAGGGGTTAAGTTAAATTATTCTGCTATTCAAAGCAAAGGTTAAAAGCACCTTTACGGCATCTATTTAAAATACGTCTAAATAACAAACTAAATTAGAAAAGCGACATGATGCAGTGAAATAGCGCAATAAAAGGAGTTTAGGAGCCGTATGAACAAGAGACAATGAAAAAGCGATTGCACTCCATAACGGAGACACGGTTCTATACTTCAAGCAATTACAATATTACAAATCCCTTCCAGAGGTTGTACTCCGGGAGGGATTTACAATATTCTGAAAAATAGGACGTTATTATTCAACTCAAAAAAGCAAGAAAAAAAGCATTTGTTTATTTCAAATAAGATTCTCAATTTTGCAGGCGTAGAAGTTTCGCTGAATTAATAAAAGAAGAGTAAAAGTAACTATGAGTGAATTGAATCATGTCGAGTTGTGGAACCGCTGTCTTGATATAATTCGAGATAATGTTTCAGAGCAGGCATACAAAACCTGGTTTCTCCCCATTGAACCCTTGGAGTTCAACGATAAGACGCTGTTGGTCCGAGTACCGACACAGTTTTTCTATGAATTCCTTGAGGATAAGTACATTGACCTGCTTCGCAAAGCCTTGTATAAGGTATTCGGAGAGGGTACGCAATTGATGTACGACGTGGTTGTGAACAAAAGTTCACGACCGGAGCAGACTGTACAGATGGAGTCGTCCAAGCGATCCATTCTGCCCGTCAAGAAGGTGGAGACGGCCAAGATATCGATTGCTCCGCTCCCTGACCTGGATCCGCACCTGAATCCCAACTACAACTTTGATACCTTTATCGAAGGTGTCAGCAACAAGCTGTCGCGTAGTGTAGCCGAAGCCGTGGCACAAAATCCTGCCAAAACCAGTTTCAACCCCCTCTTCCTTTATGGTGCATCGGGTGTGGGTAAGACCCATCTAGCCAATGCCATCGGTACGCGCATCAAGGAACTCTATCCTGAACAACGCGTGCTCTATGTGTCAGCACACCTCTTTCAGGTACAATATACTGACTCCGTGCGAAACAATACGACCAACGATTTCATCAATTTCTACCAGCACATTGATGTGCTCATCATTGATGATATCCAGGAATTCGCTGGTCTGACCAAGACACAGAACACCTTCTTCCATATCTTTAACCAGCTGCACCAGAACGGCAAACAGCTGATTCTGACCAGTGACCGTGCACCGGTATTGCTTCAAGGCATGGAGGAACGTCTTATTACCCGCTTTAAGTGGGGCATGGTAGCTGAACTGGAAAAGCCCACCATCGAACTGCGACGCAGCATCTTGATAAACAAGATTCACCGCGATGGCCTTGTCATACCGATGGAGGTGGTGGATTATATTGCCGAAAACGTCAACGAAAGTGTGCGTGACCTGGAAGGTATCGTTGTGTCACTGCTGGCACACGCCAATGTCTATAACCGTGACATTGACCTGGACCTGGCCAAGCGCATCATCAGCAAGGTGGTACACTGTGAAAACAAGCCTGTAGGTATTGATGAGATCATCGCTGTGGTATGCAGCCACTTCGAGGTTTCCACACAAGACCTCTACTCAAAGACGCGCAAGAGCGATGTAGTACAAGCACGTCAGGTAGCCATGTACCTTGCCAAGCAAATGACGGAGCTCTCAGCGGCCAAGATTGGCACCCTGATTGGAAACAAGGACCATGCCACCGTACTACACGCCTGTAAAACAGTGAAGGCCCAGCTCGAAGTGAACAAGGCCTTCCAACAGGAAATGAGAGAAATCAGGCAGGAGTTCAAGAAGCAGGGCTAATCCCTGCCCTACGAAGTCCTGCCCCAGTGAAGCATCAGAATCCCTGCTGCTTCATGGTTTGCCACAGCTTCTTGGACATAGCCTCAGCGGCCTCGCGCGTGTACCTTATATCAGTAAATACTTGTGCCAGGGTCTCCTTACCATTTTCGGCCACGAACCGGCGGTTTTCTTCCAGGCTCTCTTTGAATGCAAACAGGCGGTCAATGTCAGCTGGCAAATAGTCGCGGTAATGCTCTTCATGCACAACGCCTTCTACAGGCAGACGATCGGTTTGTGCGGGAGCCTCGTCAGGCCAGCCCACCGTGATGGTAGTCAGCGGGAAGACCAGTTCAGGCAACTGCAGTGCTTCGATAATCTGCTCAGGATTGTAAGTGGTCGTGCCTAGATAACAGATACCCAGTCCCTGCTCCTCAGCAGCCACGCAGAAGGTCTGCGCTGCCAGTAGCGTATCTACGGCTCCGGTAACAAACCACTCAAAGTTATTGTACCCAGGGTCTGCCTTACGCAGCTTGCACCAGGTGCTGAAACGGCGCAGGTCGATACAGAAGGTCAGCACGGCAGGTGCTTCGGTCACCATAGGCTGATGGAAGTGAGCCGGTGCCAGACGCTGTTTCCCTTCCGCACTACGGGTAACGATGACACTGTAGGTCTGCATATTGCCACAAGTAGAGGCACGGAAAGCGGCCTCAAACAATTGATTCAACAACTCGGGAGCTATCTCCCTTTGCTGATATTTTCGAATAGTTCGACGATTAAATAAGCTGTCCATAGTTCATTAATTTGGCGGCAAATATACGGAAAGAAACGACATATATTTCATAAAAGAACATAAATAATCGACACCTTCATCTATTAGGGTTCCACAAATTATACAGCTACTATCAATACAGATTTTCCCATTTGGAAAACTTTTCCTCTATTGAAATTTTATATTTATTTGATTTACAAATAGAAAACATTTCATTTTGGAAAACTTTTCATTTTAAAAGAAACTTTTTTCCTATTTTATTTTGTCATATTGGAAATCCTAATTAGTTTTGCACCGCTTTTATTAACTGTCAAGCCGGATACTTCTACAATAAACAAGGTTTGATAAACAATCTAATTGAATTATTATTCGTGGAACAGAAGACTTACACTTACGACGAAGCCTATAACGCATCCTTGCGATACTTTACGGGCGACGAACTGGCTGCAAGAGTTTGGGTAAACAAGTATGCAGTCAAAGACTCCTTTGGGAACATCTATGAGAAATCTCCCGAAGACATGCATTGGCGTATTGCCAACGAGGTAGCGCGCATTGAAGCCAAATACCCCAATCCGCTGAGTGCTGAAGAACTTTTCGGTTTGTTAGACCACTTCAAGTACATCGTGCCTCAAGGAAGCCCCATGACGGGTATCGGTAACAACTTCCAGGTAGCCTCCCTCTCCAACTGCTTCGTCATTGGCGTAGATGGGCAGGCCGACTCCTACGGTGCCATCTTTAAGGTTGACGAGGAGCAGGTGCAACTGATGAAGCGACGTGGCGGTGTAGGTCACGACCTCTCCCACATCCGGCCCAAAGGTTCACCTGTTAAGAACTCAGCCCTTACTTCTACAGGCCTTGTGCCCTTCATGGAGCGCTACTCCAACTCTACCCGCGAAGTAGCCCAGGATGGCCGCCGTGGCGCACTGATGCTGAGTGTATCCATCAAGCATCCCGACTCAGAATCGTTCATCGATGCCAAGATGACCGAAGGCAAGGTGACAGGTGCCAACGTCTCCGTGAAGCTCACTGACGCCTTCATGCAGGCTGCCGTCGATGGCAAGCCCTTCGTACAGCAATACCCCATTGACTCTGAAGCACCCATCGTGACGAAGGAAATTGACGCCTCAGCACTCTGGAAGAAAATCGTGCACAATGCCTGGAAGTCAGCTGAACCTGGTGTGCTGTTTTGGGATACCATCCTGCGTGAATCGGTGCCCGACTGCTACGCCGACCTGGGTTACCGCACGGTGTCCACCAATCCCTGCGGTGAGATTCCCCTCTGTCCTTACGACTCCTGCCGATTGCTGGCCATCAACCTCTACTCCTATGTAGTCAACCCCTTCACTCCGGAGGCCTACTTCGACTTCGAGCTCTTCAAGAAGCATGTAGCCCTGGCTCAACGCATCATGGATGACATCATCGACCTGGAATTGGAGAAGATTGAGCGCATCATGGAGAAGATTGACTCCGACCCCGAAAGCGACGAAGTGAAAGAAACCGAACGCGCACTCTGGAGAAAAATCTACAAGAAGAGCGGACAGGGCCGACGCACTGGCGTGGGCATCACCGCTGAAGGCGATATGTTGGCCGCCCTTAACCTGCGCTACGGCACGGAAGAGGCTACGCAGTTCTCCGAAGAGGTGCACAAGACCATTGCACTGGCTGCCTACCGCTCGTCAGTCAACATGGCCAAAGAGCGTGGTGCTTTCGAGGTCTATGATACCGCACGCGAACAAAACAATCCCTTCATCAACCGCTTGCGTGAGGCTGACCCCGAGCTCTACGAAGAGATGAAGCAGTATGGCCGTCGCAACATTGCCTGCCTGACCATTGCACCTACCGGCACCACCAGTCTGATGACGCAGACCACATCGGGTATTGAGCCTGTCTTCCTCCCCGTCTATAAGCGTCGTCGCAAAGTGAATCCCAATGACACCAATGTCCATGTGGATTACATTGACGAGACGGGTGACGCCTTTGAGGAGTACATCGTCTTCCACCCCAAGTTTGTGACCTGGATGGAGGCCAATGGCTACGATCCCGCCAAGAAGTACACCCAGGATGACATCGACCGCCTCGTAGCCCAGTCACCTTATCATAAAGCCACCTCCAATGATGTGGACTGGCTGATGAAAGTCAAAATGCAGGGCCGCATTCAGAAGTGGGTGGACCACTCTATCAGCGTAACCATCAACCTGCCCAACGACGTCGATGAAGAGCTGGTCAACCGTCTCTACGTCGAGGCTTGGCGCTCGGGCTGCAAGGGCTGTACCGTCTATCGTGACGGTTCGCGCTCAGGTGTGCTGATTTCCACCAAGAAGGACAAGAAGGAGGAACTGCCTCCCTGCAAGCCGCCTACGGTGGTAGAGACACGTCCCCGCATCCTGGATGCTGACGTGGTACGCTTCCAGAACAACAAGGAGAAGTGGGTGGCCTTCGTCGGACTGCTTGATGGACATCCCTATGAAATCTTCACCGGTGTGCTCGACGATGATGAAGGCATCGTATTGCCCAAGAATGTCACCACGGGTCACATCATCAAGAACGTAGATGAGAACGGAAACAAGCGCTACGATTTCCAGTTTGAGAACAAGCGTGGCTACAAAGTCACCATCGAGGGACTCTCGGAGAAGTTTAACAAGGAGTACTGGAACTATGCCAAGCTCATCTCAGGCGTGCTGCGCTACCGTATGCCCATCGAGCAGGTTATGAAGCTGGTCAGCTCCCTGCAACTCGATAGCGAAAGCATCAACACCTGGAAGAACGGCGTGGAGCGTGCGCTGAAGAAGTATGTGCTGGATGGTACAGCTGCCAAGGGCAAGAAGTGTCCCAACTGCGGCAACGAAACCCTGGTCTATCAGGAAGGTTGCCTGATCTGTACCACCTGCGGCGCCTCCCGTTGTGGCTAATCGGTACCACGAATAACAAACGTTTGCGGACGAATTTTAGTATATAGATAAGCTATAGTTACTTGAATATGCGAAGAAATGTCTAAACTTGCATGGTGAAAAGTAACTATAGCTTAATATTTAATAATCTAATATACATGACTCTTTCATTTAATATCGAGTATCGCACCAACTGGGGCGAAGAGGTCAGAGTTTCCGGTTCGGCTCCTGAGCTGGGAAGCAACCAGCCAGAACATGCCGTTGCTATGCACACGGTGGATGGCATCCATTGGCATGCTGAAGTGGAAATGGAATGCCCTGCTGAAGACATTGTGAACTACTGTTATCACATCTTCCGCAATAATGCGGTAGTACGTACGGAGTGGAACAACCTGCCCCGCACACTGCATTGCGGCAAGAACAAGCAGCAAAACTACCGTATCGAAGATTGCTGGAAGAACCTTCCGGAGCAGCAATATTTCTTCACCTCAGCATTCACCCAGTCACTGCTTGCACATACCAAGCGCAGTGCCGCCCCCAAAACGCAGAAGAGAGGGTGGGTCATCAAGGCCTATGCACCCAACATCGATGAGAACCATACCCTCTGCATCTGTGGCAATCAGGAGCTTCTCGGCTATTGGAACGCCGAGAAAGCTGTACCCATGAGTGACATCGACTTCCCTGAATGGCAAGTGGAACTGGATGCCTCTAAGCTCACCTTCCCCCTGGAGTACAAATTTGTACTATATAATAAAAAAGAGAAACGCGTTGTGGCCTGGGAGAGCAACCCCAACCGCTACCAGTCAGACCCCGCACTCGAAGCCAATGAGACATTAGTGACGGGCGACCGCTACGTCTATTTCAACCTGCCCCAATGGAAGGGGGCCGGAACAGCCATCCCCGTCTTCTCTCTCCGCTCTGAGAAGAGCATGGGCGTGGGTGACTTCGGCGACCTGAAGCTGATGATTGACTGGGCAGTGAAGACCAACCAGCGTGCCGTACAGATCCTCCCCATCAACGACACCACCATTACCCATAAGTGGACCGACTCCTACCCTTACAACAGCATCTCCATCTACGCCTTCCACCCGATGTACACCGACCTGAATCAGCTAGGTACACTGAAGGACAAGGAGCAGATGACGGAGTTTAACCGCCTTCAGAAGGAACTTAACGCCCTGGCACAAATAGATTACGAGGCAGTCAACCAAGTGAAGTGGGAGTACTTCCACCTCATCTTCAAGCAGGAGGGCGATGCCGTGCTGGCCACAGAGGAATTTAAAGCTTTCTATGAGGCCAACAAGCAGTGGCTGCAGCCCTATGCCGCTTTCAGCTACCTGCGCGACACCTACGGCACACCCGACTTCCGCCAGTGGCCGGAATTCTCCACCTACAAGGCGGAAGAGATTGAGGCCCTCTGCCAGCAGCGCCACGAGGAGACGGGCATCTACCTCTATATTCAGTACAACCTGCACCGTCAGCTCCTGTCGGCCAGCGAATATGCACACCAGCATGGCGTCGTGCTCAAGGGTGATATACCCATCGGCATCAGTCGCAACAGCGTAGAAGCCTGGACGGAGCCCCACTACTTCAACCTCAACGGACAGGCGGGTGCCCCACCCGATGACTTCTCCGTCAACGGACAGAACTGGGGATTCCCCACCTACAACTGGGACGTCATGGAGCAGGACGGCTATGCCTGGTGGATGCGCCGCTTCAAGAAGATGTCAGAGTACTTCGATGCTTATCGCATAGACCATATCCTGGGCTTCTTCCGCATCTGGGAGATTCCTATGCACTCCGTGCATGGCCTGCTGGGGCAGTTTGTCCCCTCGCTACCCATGTCGCGTGAGGAGATTGAGAGTTACGGCCTGCACTTCAACGAAGCGCTCTACACCAAGCCCTACATTCATGAGTACTTCCTCGGAGAGGTATTCGGCCCCTATACCGACAACGTCAAAGAGACCTTCCTGCAGCCCACCAATACCTGGGAAATCTACGAGATGAAACCAGAATTTGACACGCAGCGCAAGGTGGAGGCCTACTTTGCAGGCAAGAGTGACGAAGCCAGCATCCGTATGCGCGACGGGCTCTACAGCCTGATCAGCGACGTGCTCTTCGTCCCCGACCGCACCAACCCCAACCTCTATCATCCCCGCATCAGCGTGCAGCACGACTTCATCTACCGTGCGCTCAACGACTGGGAGAAGGCCTGCTTCAATCGCCTGTATGACCACTACTACTACCACCGTCACAACGACTTCTGGGGTCAGCAAGCCATGAAGAAGCTGCCGCAGCTCACGCAGAGCACCAACATGCTGGTGTGCGGTGAGGACCTGGGCATGATTCCTGACTGCGTACCCTGGGTAATGAACGACCTGCGCATCCTCTCGCTTGAGATACAACGTATGCCCAAGGACCCCAAGCAGGAGTTTGCCAACCCCTACGAATACCCCTACCGCTCGGTATGCACCATCTCCACGCACGACATGTCCACCTTGCGCGGCTGGTGGGAAGAGAATGCCGAACAGACACAGCACTTCTACAACCGGATGCTGGGCCATCAGGGTGCCGCACCAGCCGTAGCCGATGCAGCCCTGTGCGAAGAGGTGGTGACGCATCACCTCAAGGGGTCCTCCATCCTCTGCATCCTCTCCTGGCAAGACTGGCTCTCCATTAATGGTCAGTTACGCTACCCCGATGCACAGGCGGAACGCATTAATGTACCTGCCAATCCGCGCCACTACTGGCGCTGGCGGATGCACATTCCACTGGAGCAACTGATGAAAGCCGATGAGCTGAATGAGAAAATCAGGCAGCTGATAGCCCTTTCAGGAAGATAACCCCAAAGAGAAGGTAAAGATCACGGGAGTTCACCTCCCTCTCTTTACCTTCTCTCCGTTCATACGAATAGATTACGATGAGACATTTTATCTTACTGCAAAACCTCCACTTCCATGCCTATCATGGTGTAGCCCCACAGGAGCAGCTGGTGGGCAACGACTTTGTGGTCAACCTCCGCCTGGGCACCGACTTCAGCCGTGCCATGCAGAGCGATGACGTAGCCGATACCGTGAGCTATGCCGATGTCTTTGCTGCCGTGAGCAGCGAGATGAACACTTCATCCAGGCTGCTGGAGCATGTAGCCGGACGCATCATCACCCGCCTCTACCACGACTTTCCCTCCATCGACGAGATAGAGCTCACGCTGCTCAAGCGAAATCCCCCGATGAATGCCGACATAGATGCCGCTGGAGTGGAACTTCACACCACCCGAACCGACATATTCGTACAAAATAAGTAGAATTTTGTCCAAATCAGACATTTTGTTTCCATTTTATTTTCTCAGATTACAAAAATGCACTACTTTTGCTGTTGAGTTAACGAAAAAACAGTCATTGCATGAACGGAAAAGCGGCTGTGCATTAAGTTAGCTCAAGAGTTGAAAACGTATATACCAACAAAAAACATAGCATTAGTGTAATGAACAAAATCATTAGCAAGGAACAGTTTTCTGATAAAGTGTTCAAGTTTGAGGTGGAAGCACCGCTGATTGCCCAATCACGCAAGGCGGGCCACTTCGTCATCGTTCGTGTAGATGAACTGGGTGAGCGTATGCCGCTTACTATCGCCGGTGCTGACTTGACCAAAGGCACCATCACACTGGTTGTGCAAGAGGTGGGACTCTCGTCCACCAAGCTCTGTCGTCTGAATGCCGGCGACTACATTCTTGACGTGGTAGGTCCGCTGGGCCAGGCCACGCATATCGAGAAGTTCGGGACAGTGGTCTGCGCCGGTGGTGGCGTAGGCGTAGCCCCCATGCTGCCCATCATCCAGGCCCTCAAGGCTGCCGGCAACCGCGTCATCTCCGTGCTGGCCGGACGTACCAAGGAGCTCATCATCCTGGAAGAGGAGGTGCGCAAGTCGTCTGACGAAGTAATCATCATGACCGATGACGGCTCTTACGGTACCAAGGGACTCGTTACAGAAGGCATTGAGAAAGTCATACTGCGCGAGAAGGTGGACAAATGCTTTGCCATCGGCCCCGCCATCATGATGAAGTTCTGCTGCCTGCTCACGAAGAAATACAATGTGCCTACGGACGTATCGCTCAACACCATCATGGTGGACGGCACCGGCATGTGTGGCGCGTGCCGTATCACGGTGGGTGGTAAGACCAAGTTTGTCTGCGTGGATGGTCCTGAGTTTGACGGTCATCAGGTGGATTTCGATGAGATGTTCAAGCGCATGGGTTCGTTCAAGAACGTGGAGCGCGAAGAGATGAGCCACCTGGAGACCCCTGTCCACGCCGCTGATGCAATCCAGAAAGAGACTGAAGCTACTTGCCAGCTCTCAGCCGGCAACGCATCCGAAGCACCGCTTTCTGAGTTGCTCGACCGCAAGGCTCCCTGGCGTGAAGAGCTCCGTAAGAGCATGAAGCCGAAGGAGCGCACCGCCATTGCCCGCTGCCCGATGAATGAGCTGGACCCTGTCTATCGTGCCACGACCCGTACGGAAGAGGTGAACACCGGCTATACCCGTGAGCAGGCCATGACCGAAGCCAAGCGCTGTCTGGACTGCGCCAACCCCACCTGTATGCAGGGTTGTCCCGTCAGCATCAACATCCCCTCGTTCATCAAGAATGTAGAGCGTGGCGAGTTTATCGCCGCAGCCCGCGTCTTGAAGCACACCTCTGCCCTGCCTGCCGTCTGCGGTCGTGTATGTCCTCAGGAGAAGCAGTGTGAGAGCCAGTGCATCCACCTGAAGATGAACGAGCCCGCCGTAGCCATCGGTAACCTGGAGCGTTTCGTGGCCGACTACGAGCGTGAGAGCGGCAACATCATCCTGCCCGAGATGGCTCCCCGCAACGGCATCAAGGTGGCCGTAGTAGGCTCAGGACCTGCCGGACTGAGTTTTGCCGGCGACATGGCTAAGTATGGTTACGATGTCACCGTCTTCGAAGCCCTGCATGAGATTGGCGGCGTACTGAAATATGGTATCCCCGAATTCCGCCTGCCCAACAAGATTGTGGATGTAGAGATTCACAACCTGGAGAAGATGGGCGTACACTTCGTCAAGGACTGCATCATCGGCAAGACCGAAGGAGTCAAGGACCTGCAAGAGCAGGGATTCAAGGGCATCTTCATTGCCTCAGGTGCCGGATTGCCCAACTTCATGGGCATCCCGGGTGAGAACAGCGTCAACATCATGTCAAGCAATGAATACCTGACCCGTGTCAACCTGATGGATGCCTCTAACCCCGATACGGATACGCCCATCAATCCTGCGAAGAGCGTGATTGTGGTGGGCGGTGGTAACACGGCTATGGACTCCTGCCGCACGGCCAAGCGCCTGGATGCTGAGAAGGTGCGCATCGTCTATCGCCGAAGCGAAGCCGAGATGCCTGCCCGTCTGGAAGAGGTGAAGCATGCCAAGGAGGAGGGCATTGAGTTCATGACGCTCCACAACCCCATTGAGTACATTGCCGATGAGAAGGGTGCCGTCAAGCAGGTGGTCCTGCAGAAGATGGAGCTTGGCGAGCCCGATGCCAGCGGTCGCCGCAGTCCGGTAGCCATACCTGGAGCCACCGTGACCCTGGATATCGACATGGCTATCGTAGCGGTAGGCGTATCGCCCAACCCCATCGTACCCAAGTCAGTAGAGGGACTGGAGCTGGGACGCAAGAACACCATTGCCGTCAACGAGCAGATGCAGAGCAACATCCCCACCATCTATGCCGGTGGCGACATCGTGCGCGGAGGAGCTACAGTCATCCTGGCCATGGGCGACGGACGCCGAGCCGCTGCCTCGATGCACGAAGCCTTGAAGTAATCCCGTTCATCCTGTAGGTGCCTGTCAGTGTAGGTGCCTGTCATAATAAGTTAAATCACCCGTAAGCCGGAGATTCTGCTTACGGGTGATTTACTTTTTATCCCGGGAAATAACGGGAGTGGAGAGACCACGGCTAAAGAGTTAACTGTTCACGGCTGAAGAGTTAACTGTTCACGGCTGGGGAGTTAACTGTTCACGGCTGAAGAGTTAAACATCCAGCGCCGTACGATTAGTTGTTCTGAAGCAGGCTGGCCTCATGGATTTCTATCTCCCCTCGGTGGAGAGAGAGCAGACCCCCATCCTGCATCTGATTGAGCACCTTGGAAACGTTGAGACGCGTCTCGTTCAGAACCTGAGCCAGGTTCTCCATCTTGACTTTCACAATCTTCCTCCCTGCCACACGCTCCATGTGAATCAGGAAGAACTGCGTCAGCCGTTCGCGCAGGTTTCCCGCAGGAGTCACCCACAGGCGACGTTGCAGATTCTGAGCACGTCCGCTGATGATATTCTGGTAATTGAGGCGGAATATTTCGTAATTGAACAACACCTGCGCGATAGTGGGTTTATCAATGCTCACGGTAGCCACCTCACCCACAGCCTTGACAGTAGAGACATACGTTGTATAGAGCCCAAAGAGTGACTGAGGTTCAATCAAGTAGGGCGAACTGAAGTATTCAGTAATGGCATACAATCCGTCGGGTGAGACGGTGGTCACCTCCACGTCCCCCTTGAGGATGAACGTAAAATGACTACATGTAGTTCCAGCTTGTTCAATCAGCTCCCCCTGTTTCTTTTTTTCAAAATGCATCTTGGTCTTCTCAACGATCAACGTCAAGTCGTCCAACGTCATTCCTTGGAACAAAGGGAGCTGCAGTAAAGTATCAAACATGCTATCCATGGGCATTCATATTTTATTAGATTAGCTGCAAAAATAGCGATTATCCCTCGTTTTCGCTCGTCATTTCATTATTTTTATCGTTTCTTAATAGCTGCATAGGGTCTTCCTGGAGGCCATCAGCCACCTCTGCACAGCCAGAGTCCGCCTCGTCCTGCTCCTCATCGGCAAAAGGATTCACCCGTTGCGGTCCCTTATGCCTGAACATCAAGGCAGAGAGGGTACCGGCTATGGCCCCACTCAGGTGTCCTTCCCACGAGGTGGTGGCCTTCACGAAATGGGGGAACATATTCCACACCAGTCCGCCATAGAGAAACGTGACCAGCAGCGCCACTGCAATCAGGGGGACATGCCTGCGGAGCAGCCCGCTGAAGAAGAGGAAGAAGGCCAGGCCATAGATGATGCCACTCGCCCCCACGTGCCAACCAGGATGGCCGATGCAGAAAGTGAGCCCCCCTTCGAGCAGCCATATACTAAAAAGGATAAGCGAAGCGATGTCCTGGTAGAAATAGTAAAGGCACCAGGCCAGGAAGAAGAGCGGGAAGGCATTGGCCAGCAGATGATGCCAACTGGAGTGCACCAGCGGATGGGCAAAAATGCCGAATACACCCCGCTGCTCAAGGGGATAAATCCCCAGGTGCGTAAAGTCCCAATCCATGCCCGTCTCCAGGAATTTCATCAGCGAAATCACCAGCAACAGGAAGAGCGGAATGACCGCTGCCAGAAGCATCTTTTGCAATTCATATTTCATATTTTCGGTCTATTTCTATCAATTTTCGTACAATACTACCTATAATTTTCGTGAAAATCGCAAAAAAATTTGGATTTTGTTTTTGCTGTTAGCTTTTTTTTGTAATTTTGGCAATGTAATGAGGCCTGAAAACCTCAAAACAGAAATAATTAACCTTTAAATATTGCACATCTATGAGTTATTTACGATTCGACAAGACTCTCATGATTAACCTGGAGGAGTCCCTTCCCAGGGAAATCCTGCGGACGAACAAGTCGGGGGCTTATCATTGTACAACGATTGTGGACTGCAACACACGCAAGTATCACGGTCTGTTGGTGATTCCCGTCCCCAACCTGGATGATGAGAACCATGTGTTGCTCTCTTCATTAGACGAAACAGTAATTCAGCACGGTGCAGAGTTCAACCTGGGGTTGCACAAATATCAAGGAAACAACTTCAGTCCCAACGGACATAAGTATATCCGCGAATTTGACTGCGAACACATCCCCGCGACGACTTACCGTGTTGGAGGTGTCATCCTGCGCAAGGAAAAAATCTTCGTGCACCATGAAAACCGCATCCTGATCCGTTACACCCTGGTGGACGCCCACTCGGCCACCACCCTGCGCTTCCGCCCCTTCCTGGCCTTCCGCAGCGTTCGTGAGTACACGCACGAGAATGCCCAGGCAAGCCGTGAATACCAGGAGATAGAGAACGGTATCAAGACCTGCATGTACCCGGGCTATCCCGAGCTCTTCATGCAGCTCAACAAGAAGAATACCTTCGTGTTCCAGCCCGACTGGTACCGTGGCATTGAGTACCCCAAGGAGCAGGAACGTGGCTACGACTTCAACGAAGACCTCTACGTGCCCGGCTACTTCGAGGTGGATATCAAGAAGGGTGAGAGCATCGTCTTCTCTGCCGGTATCACCGAAGTCAACACACGCCAGCTCAAGCAGACCTTTGCTGCCGAGGTGGAAGACCGCACGCCGCGCGACAGCTTCTTCCACTGCCTGAAGAACTCCGCTCACCAGTTCCATAACCACCAGGGCGACAACGACTACATCCTGGCCGGATACCCCTGGTTCAAGTGCCGTGCCCGCGACCTCTTCATCTCCCTGCCTGGTCTGACACTGGGCGTGGACGAACTGGATGAATTCGAGAAAGTGATGGCCACCGCCCAGAAAGCCTTGGAACAGTTCATGGCAGGCGAAGCCGTGACTTACAAGATTTACGAGATGGAGCATCCCGACATCCTGCTCTGGGCCGTATGGACCCTGCAGCAGTATGCCAAGGAGACGAGCCGCGAGCAGTGCCGCCAGAAGT
>JBJEKT010000221.1:0-67169 GCA_051878775.1 Bacteroides sp.
CGTCTGCACCTCTACACCCGATTGACCAACTTCTTCGACCGTGAACTGAAGAGATAATCATATTGTATGGAACCAAAACAAAGAGCCAGAAAACCTGAGTGGCTGAAGATCAGTATAGGCGCCAATGAGCGCTACACCGAGACGAAACGCATCGTGGAGTCCCACTGCCTGCACACCATCTGCAGCAGTGGGCGATGCCCCAACATGGGTGAATGTTGGGGGCGAGGCACCGCTACCTTCATGATAGGCGGCAACATCTGCACCCGCTGCTGCCGGTTCTGCAACACGCAGACAGGTAAGCCACTGCCTCTCGACTCTGAGGAGCCTCAGCATGTGGCTCACAGCGTGCAGCTCATGAAGTTGAGCCATGCGGTCATCACCAGCGTAGATCGCGATGACTTGCCCGACTTGGGAGCAGCCCACTGGGCGGCTACCATTCAGGCCATCAAAGAGGCTAATCCCCACACCACCGTAGAGGTGCTGATACCCGACTTCCAGGGACGCCGGGAATTGGTAAAGCAGGTCATTGATGCCCAGCCTCACATCATCGCCCACAACATGGAGACCGTCCGTCGCCTCACCCCCGAGGTACGCAGCGTGGCCCGCTACGATACCAGCCTACGTGTGCTGGAGCAGATAGCTCAGAGCGGCATCACCTGCAAGACAGGCATCATGATAGGCCTGGGTGAGACCCCCGAAGAGGTAGAGGAGCTGATGGACGACCTCCGCGCCATAGGCTGCCAGATACTCACTATCGGCCAGTACCTACAACCCTCACACCGCCACTACAACGTAGCTGAATATGTCACCCCCGAGCAGTTCAAACGCTACAAAGAGCTGGGCTTACAGAAAGGCTTCAAGCAGGTAGAGAGCGCCCCCTTGGTCCGCTCCTCCTACCACGCCGAGCAGTCGCTTGCATTCCTCAAGAAGTAAGTGAAATCTTCCTACATCCTACACTATTGGCACTTATGTCATTGGTAGTCAACAGCATAATTAGTGTAGGAGAACCTTTTTCTCCTACACTAAGTTATCTCTCTGTATTTCAGTCATATAAGTACATTTTTGTAGGATGTAGGAAGAATTGTTTTACGCTGAGTTGAAATCATTTTCATAACGAGGACGTGTGTGTGTACGCAGCCTTGAGACACTTGAGGTCACGCGATGAGATAGCATATTATTCCCGAGCAGTTAACTCCCCAGCCCTGGGCAGTTAACAGTTCAGCCGTGGAGAGTTAACTCCCCAGCTGTGAAGAGTTAACTATTCAGCTCTTCACAACAAAGTAGCTTTACACTTATTCTATTCTCACCATATCCGCCAACTGAACAAAATAGTCATTTGACCAGATGTCCAGTTCTTTAGGATTGCGCACAAAAGGAAGAACATCCTCTTTTACTTGCTTTATATCAGCTGTTCAAAGACGTTCCTTAAGCTTCTCCTTGAAGAACTCTGGAGTAATATCTTCGTTGTTGAACTGCTTGCATCTTTCGGCCAAATGTGCAAAATCAAGTGGTACATTACGGCGAACTTACCACTCAAAGTCATACCAATCGCGTCCCTTGAATCTGTTCTTCCACGCACGATATACCAGGGCGTACACCTTACCGGCAAACAAATCAGGTAGAGTGAAGCAGCGAGTCATAAATGAATAAGGCTGCAACAAAAGTTTCTGCTCTGTCGTCAGATCGTAACGTGACAACATGCTATGGTAAATTTCACTTTTCATCGTCTCAGATACTTTAATACAGTTGCAATAGAATCGGCCTTCTTGCCTACCTTTATATACTCCTCAAGAATAGTTGCGTCAAACTTATAGAACTCTTCCATGTCCATGCGGATGTCATGCTCAAGATAGCTTTCCACATCCTTCAAAAAGCGCAGATTGACCTTGGAAGAATTTTTCTTGAATGTTCGGGATTGACAACATAGAGTCCCCTCTTCAATCGTATAATATATCCATACTTCGCAAGCCAAACAACTTTCTTGTCTGCTGACTTGAGTTCTGGGTATAACGATTCGATGATTGAAATCGTTATAGGAGTAGCTTCAAGGAGAATGCCCACAGCGACACGGTGCGCCAAGTGCTGAGTTCACAAGTATCTAAACATACTGGGCTATGTATCTAAACATATTTGGCTAAGTATCTAAACATACTTGGCCAAGTATGCCAACATACTTATTTCTATTAATCCTCTCTCTCCCCTCCCCCGCTATATATAAATAGGTATAGAGATATACTGGCTGTATCCAATGCTTCGCAAACGATTGCAAACTCTTTTGCGGTTATTCGTGGTCCTTTTAACAACTGCGAAATATAAAATCGTGTACTTTTGTCCTGTCATATCATGCCGTGACGTATGGTCACTCAGCATGATGTAACAGGAGAGAAAATTGTATTATTAATATTGTTAACTTAAAATTTAAATGCATGATGCAAGTTAATCTGAGAATCTGTCGAACGATTCTGCCCCTACTTTTAGGGTTGTTCTTGTCAGTAGGCGTTTATGCACAGACCATCACCGTGAAAGGGCACGTAAAAGATGCCTTAGGTGAGGTGATTGGAGCGAACGTCATCGAAAAAGGTAACCCATCTAACGGTACGATTACCGACTTGGATGGTAACTTTACGCTCACAGTGCCTAAAGGAGCTATCCTTCAGGTGTCTTTTATCGGCTACCAAACAGCCGAAGTGGCCGCTGCCCCGCAGGTGGTCATCGAACTGAAGGATGACGCTGAGCTGCTTAACGAAGTAGTAGTTATCGGTTACGGTGTAGCCAAGAAGAACGACTTGACAGGATCTGTAACGGCCGTGAAGCCGGATGAAATGAACAAAGGTCTGGTAACCAATGCGCAAGACATGATGCAGGGTAAGATTGCAGGTGTGAACGTAACCAGCAGCGGTGGTACACCGGGTGGTGGCTCTACGATTCGTATCCGTGGTGGTTCGTCGCTGAACGCCAGCAATGACCCGCTGATTGTAATCGATGGTCTGGCTATGGATAACCAGGGCGTAAAGGGTCTGTCGAACCCGCTCTCTATGGTGAACCCTGCTGATATCGAGAGCTTCACGGTGCTGAAGGATGCTTCGGCTACGGCCATCTATGGTAGCCGTGGTTCGAACGGTGTTATCATCATCACGACGAAGAAGGGCCGTGCAGGCCAGAAGCCGAAGGTGTCATACAACGGCAACGTATCGGTCAGCATGAAGAAGAAGACCATCGATGTGCTCAGCGGACAGCAGTTCGGTGAGCTGATTGAGGAGTACTATGGCGTGGGTAGCAACGAGTGGAACCTCACTGCTGGTGCTCGCCCCGATGGTTCATTGGCTTATGCCAAGGAGGTGAATGGAAAGTATATCTACAACAACACCGACTGGCAGGATGAAATCTACAAGGCTGCCATCAGCCACGACCACAACGTAACCATCTCAGGTGGTCTGAACAACATGCCTTATCGTATCTCACTGGGTTATACGAACCAGGATGGTATCCTGAAGACCTCAAACTTTGAGCGTTACACTGCTACGGTGAATGTTTCGCCCAAGTTCTTTGACGATCACCTCACGGTGAACCTGAATGCCAAGGGTATGATTGCCAACAACCGCTATGCCGACGGAGGTGCCATCGGTGCTGCGGTCTATATGATTCCGACGTGGAGCATCCGCTCGAATGACGACACCATGAAGAACTACTTTGGTGGTTATCAGCAATGGACACTGGATGGCTCGGCACTTGATGACCCCACCTGGACCATCACGGCTAACCGTAATGCTACAAAGAACCCCGTGGCTACACTGGAGCAGAAGGATGATACGGCCAACTCAAAATCGTTCATCGGTAATGCCGAATTTGACTATAAGGTACACGGCCTCGAAGACCTGCGTCTGCACATGAACGTGGGTGGTGACTTCTCTACAGGTAAGCAGACTACGATTGTTTCGCCCTATTCGACCGAAAACAACTACTACGGCTGGGACGGCTGGGAGAAGGTGACGAAATACAACAAGATGTTCAACGCATACGCTCAGTACTACAAGGACTTCAACGATGCCCATCACTTCGACATCATGGGTGGTTACGAGTGGCAGCACTTCTATCACAAGGGAGAGCGTGACGGCTACGGTCTCTATCGTGACACCAACAACGATGCTGGCAAGCGTGGTACTCCCTACAATCGTAATCAGAAAGTTTGGAAGAGCGAGAACTACCTGGTATCATTCTTTGGTCGTGCCAACTACACGCTGCTCGACCGCTACATGCTGACGGCTACCGTACGTTACGACGGTTCGTCACGCTTCAAGGACCACTGGGCACTCTTCCCCTCATTCGCCTTCGGTTGGAGAATCAACGAGGAAGCCTTCCTGAAGGACAATGAAGTAATCAGCGACCTGAAGCTCCGCCTGGGTTACGGTCAGACTGGTCAGCAGGAGGGTATCGGTGACTACAACTACTTTGCTTCTTACAACGTGAGCGACATTGCCGGTACACCGGGTAGCGCTTATCCCATCATTGGCGACGGTACGCTCTTTCGCCCCGATGCTTACAACCAGGACCTGACGTGGGAAACTACGACCACTTACAACGCTGGTATTGACTTCGGACTCTGGAACGGTAAGCTGAGCGGTAGCGTGGATTACTACTACCGTAAGACTACTGACCTGCTGAACTACGTCGATGTGCCCGTGGGCTCTAACTTCCGTACGAAGGTGAACAGCAACATCGGTTCGCTGAAGAACACCGGTGTGGAGGCTTCGCTGACCTATCGCCCCATCCAAGGCAAGGACCTCTCGTGGGAAATCACCGCCAACGTGACCTATAACAAGAATGAAATCACCGAACTGATTGGTGGTGACGACTACTTCGTAGCTACGGGTGGTATCTCAGCCGGTACGGGTGGTAACTGTCAGGCTCATGCTGTGGGTCATCCCGCCAGCTCGTTCTATGTATATCAGCAGGTTTACGACAAGAATGGCAAGGCTATTGAAGGTGCTTATGTAGATCGCAACGGCGATGGCATCATCAACGACAGCGACAAGTACTTCTACAAGAGCCCCGCTGCTCCCTGGACCGCTGGTCTCTCTTCGAAGATTCTGTGGAAGAACTGGGACTTCGGCTTCTCACTCCGCGCCAGCTTCGACAACTACGTCTATAACGACCTGGAGGCTGGATCGGCCAACGTCAACAAGGGTTACATCTCGCGCCTGAACTTCTTGAGCAACGTGCCCGTAATGTCAGTAGAAAAAGGATGGCAGACCAACGATGCCGTGCTCTCTGACTACTACGTGCAGAATGCTACCTTCTTGAAGTGCGACAACATCACGCTGGGTTACTCGTTCGAAAAGCTCTTCGGACACAATATCAGCGGACGTATCTACGGTGCAGTGACCAACGTATTCACCATTACTGACTACAAGGGCATCGACCCCGAAGTATTTGGTGGCATCGACAACAACCTCTATCCCCGTCCGTTCACCGCACAGCTGGGATTGTCACTTAATTTCTAAACCCTATTTAACTGAATTACTGATATGAAATTTAGCTTCATAAAACATATTGCTCCTGCTGCTGCGCTGATGCTGTCAGTGGGATTGGGTTCGTGCGTCAGCGACTTGGACGTGACGCCTATTGACCCCAGTACGAACATGACGGCCGATTACAACGGTCTGTTCGCCAAGTGTTATGCCAACATGGCCGTAGCCGGTAACGGTGGTGCCGACGGCGACTGCGACGTGGATGGTCTAGATGGCGGTACGACGGGTTTTGTACGCCAGCTCTGGAATGCCAACGAACTGACTACCGATGAGGCCATGTGCTGCTGGGGTGACGAAGGTATTCCTGCGTTTAACTACAACCAGTGGGGTGCCAGCCATCCGATGCTGCGTGGGTACTATAACCGTCTCTATATCGGAGTCACCTTCTGCAACTTCTATTTGTCTGAGGCTGCTGAATATGATAAAACCATGACGGCTGAAATCCGTTTCCTGCGTGCTCTCTATTACTACTATCTGATGGATGGTTGGGGCAACATACCCTTCTTGACCGCCTTGAGCTCGGAGGCTGCTCCGCAGGCCAGCCGTAAGGATGTGTATGAGTTTATCGAGAGCGAACTGCTGGAGTGCGAAGCTGATATGGCAGCACCGATGAGCAACACCTATGGTCGTGCCGATAAGGCTGCTGCTTGGATGCTGCTCTGCCGCCTCTACTTGAATGCTGAGGTTTATACTGGTTCGGCTCAGTGGGCTAAGGCTGCTGAATATGCCAAGAAGGTGATGGACAGCGGATACCAACTCCACACCCAAGGCGAAGGCCAGTGGAGTGCATACCAGATGCTCTTCATGGGTAACAACGGTGAAAACGGTGCGCAGAAGGAGGCTATCCTCCCGCTGCTGCAGGACGGTAAGCAGACCACCAGCTGGGGTACTACCCTCTTCCTGATGGCTTCTACCTTCCAGAAGGATATGACCATCAGCGGTTCGGGTACCAACAACACCACCGAAATCTGGGCTGGTAACCGTTGCCGTCCCGACCTGATTAAGAAGTTCTTCCCCAACGGTGGCATCCCCAATGGCGACCTGAATACGATGGTAGCTGCTGCAGGCGATGACCGTGCTCTCTTCTGGGGTCAGGACCGTTCGCTCGACATCGAGGACGTTGCAACCTTCGAGAGCGGCTTCTCTTGCGCCAAGTTCCATAACTTCTACTCCAATGGCGCCACGCCGAAGGATCCTAAGTTCCCCGATGCAGACTTCTTCCTGATGCGTGCTGCCGAGGCTTACTTGGCTTATGCCGAGGCTACTGCCCGCCAGAACAACGGAACGACAACAGCTGAAGGCGCTAATGCCATCAATAAGCTCCGTGCACGTGCCAACAACAAGGACCAAAAGACTTCGTACTCACTTAACGAAATCCTCGATGAGTGGTGCCGCGAGTTCTTCTTCGAAGGACGTCGTCGTACGGACCTGATCCGCTTCGGCAAGTTCGGCGGTGCAAGCGACTACAAATGGCAGTGGAAGGGTGGCTCCTTCGAAGGCACCAACTTCAGCGCCAACCTCAACATCTTCGCTATCCCCGACACGGATATGAATTCCAACCACAACCTGGTGCAGAACCCGGGCTATTAATCTTCAACGGTGTTCTTTTATAAACATTATAGCATAATATAAGATATGAAGAAATTATCCATATACAGCATGTTGCTCGCAGGGTTGATGGCGTTTGCCTCCTGCGAAGCCGACAGAGACTCCAACCCCGTGCTGCAGGAACCTACTGAGTTTGTACTCAACACGCCTGCCTACGTGAACTCTGTCTATGACCTCAGCAGCTCAAAGACTATTGAGCTGACCTGCTCGCAACCTAACTTCGGCTATACCGCTCCCACCATCTATGGAGTGGAGGTGTCGCTGACGCAGGATTTTGCCAACAGTATTGCCCTCGACACGAAATATACCACGGCAAAGATGGCTGTGGATGCATCGGAAATGGCTGTGGCCTTCACCAACCTCTGGGTGGCTGAGGGTAAACTGGAAGCTGACTTCCCGATGACCAGCGAGTTCTATGTGCGTGTGGTTGCTGAACTGACTGCAGCCAGCGGTACGATTGCTTCCATCAAGTCGAACGTGGTGAAGCTGCCTACCGTTCGCTCAGAGTTTGCACTGCCTCCTGTGAAGCTGCCTACCAAACTCTACCTGATTGGTGGCTTCTGCGACTGGGCTTGGGCCAACGCTCCCGAGATGATTCCTACCGTGGATGGTACGACGGGTGTCTTCTGGCGTATGGTTTACCTGCCTGCCAACAGCGGATTCAAGTTCAATACGGCTACGGCTTGGGATGGTGGCGAAAAGGGCTTTGCCCACGCTACAATTAGCGACGTGGCTGGTGCCGGCACGAAGGACGACGGTGGCAACATTGGCGTAACCAACGGTGGATGGTACCTGGTAGTAATCCGCTCGGCTGTGAAGGGCCGCGACATTGAGTACACTGTAGAGATGCAGAAGCCCGAGGTATGGCTGATTGGTGGTTGCACCACAGATGGTAAGTGGGATGAACTGATGGACGGTTGGATGTTCTCCGTACCTGAGACGGCTGACGACTACTTCGTATCGCCTGCCTTCGCCCAGGATGCTGCCGAAGGTCCCCGTGCTTACGTCAAGATTGACGGCTACGACTGGTGGAAGTCTGAGTTCATGGTATTTGACAAGAAGCTGACCTACCGTGGTGCAGGTGGCGACCTCGACCGTGTAACTTCGAAGGCTGGACAGAGAATGTATCTGAACTTCACCAACGACACCGGTAAGATTGAATAATCATCTCCATAGCGGGGCGGCGGCTCGTCCGCCGCTCCATTACACTAACTCATTTTAATAATTGACAATCGTATGAAAAAATATTTGCTTTATTCGCTTGTAGGTGCCGCAGCACTGGCCATGGGTGCTTGCAACGAAGATTTCAACGAGGATGTGGCCGAACCTCAGAGTTGGCCGCAAGAAGAGGCAGTCACCATTCCCGGATTCAGCGCTTCGGCTGCTGCAGCTTCCGACCTGGCTACGGCAGGTGACATGGTGACGGTCTTCACCTATGCTCAGCCCAGCGGCATGCCCGAAGGGACTACCATTGAGAACTTCCGTCTGGATATTACCCCAGCTGATGTAGAAGGTGCTAAGACCACACAACTGAAGGCTACTACAGAAGGACAGGTGGTGACAGCTGAACTGCAGGCTCTGATCGAAGAGGCTTACGGCAAGCGTCCCACCGAGCGTTCGCTCAATGCCAAGGTGTACGCCAACTTGATGAAGGATGGCCAGGCTTCTTTACTGACCTGCGACCCCATCGTGATTAAGGCTACTCCTAAGGCTCCTTATATTGACAATGGTTATTACCTGGTGGGCGATATGTTCACCGTCAATGATGCGGATGGTAATAAAGTGCTGGATGGATGGTCGGCAGATGCTGCAACCGCTTTCAACCATAGCGGTGCTGACGTGTATGATGATCCGATCTTCACGTTGATGTTCACCACAACAAAGGAGAACTCTTACTGGAAGATTATTCCAAAGAGCAACTACGATGGCGGCAATATCTGGGCTGATGGCGTAGTGGGCGTAGAAGTAAATGGCGACCCCAGCCTGGAAGGTAAGCTGGTTAACGCAGGTGCCAATGCCGGTATGATTGAAAAGGCTGGCATGTACATCATGAGTCTGAACATGATCGATTACACCTATACCATCAAGGAGGTGGCTCCTGAATACTACGTGATTGGTGAGATGCAGGGTTGGAACAACTCAGCTACAGGCATGACCAACATACTCTACCCGACGACCCCGATGATTCAGAGCTACACCACCAAGTGGGTAGGTGCTGCTAACTTCAAGCTGAGTTTGAGCAGTGATATTGGTAACTGGGATGCTTGCTTTGGTGCCACTTTTGATGGTTGCAGTGAAGCAGAAGCTGCTCTTACTAACAACCACTCCGGTGCCATCGTTTGTCCCGAGAAGGATGCATACTATACTTTCACGGTCAACTTTGCTACCATGAGTTATGAATGGAAGAAGCTGGATAACCAAGAGCCGAAGGAGTACGGATTCATAGAACTGCTGGGCGACTTCAACGGATGGCCTGGTAACGATACAAAGGGTGAAGTGATGACGAAACTCGAAAAGGCTCCTCACAACTGGTATTTAGCAGGTTTGAAGATTGAGGCGGCAGGAAACATCAAGTTCCGTGCAGATGCTAACTGGTCAGTGAATTGGGGTGCTGGTGTGGACATTGCAACCGACAACAGCGGCGTAGGTGTTCAGAACGGTGATAACAACAAAATACCTGCTGGTACCTACAATGTATTCTTCAACGACATCACAGGTCAGTTTGTATTCAAAGCCGTAGAATAAGTATTCGTTTTATACTGAAACCTCCATAATTAAAGAGCGCATTCCATGCTACGTGGATTGCGCTCTTTCTTCTAGATGATCTTGATTCGTGTAAAGGGGATAATAGCATAAAAAATGCCACCCCTTCGTGTGAGAAAGGATGGCTTCAGTGTGGTGGAGCGTATGAGACTCGAACTCATCACCTCGACACTGCCAGTGTCGCGCTCTAGCCAGATGAGCTAACGCCCCGTTTTGAAATCGTTTTCAGAATCTTTTCTGATTTTGACGCTGCAAAGATAATGCTTATTTCTGAAATAATCACTATTTTTGCAGAAAAATTTTCGACGTTATGCTAATTTTTAATACAACATACCATTTGGAGGAGGAAAATGAGCAACTTTTCCTCATTTGGATGCAGGAATTCTACCTTCCTGCAGTGGAGAAAGATGGCCGGCTGAAGCATCCGCGTGTTGCACGTATATTGAGCCATCGTGATGCAGGGAGCTGCTTCTCGGTACAGTTTGAGGTGGAAAACTCTACGGTGCTGCATCGTTGGCACCAGGAACAGGGCGTGAAGCTCAATGAGGAGTTGCTGAAGACGTTCAAAGAGAAGGTGGTGGGATTTCCCACGCTGATGGAGGTGCTGCTGTGATGCAACCGGTCAAGGAGAAAATCGTGATGGGCATCGACCCGGGTACCAACGTGATGGGCTACGGACTGATACGTATTACAGGCACCAAGGCGGAGATGATAGCCATGGGCGTGATTGACCTGCGCAAGATAGGCGACACTTACCTCAAGCTGAAGCATATTCACAACCGTGTGCTGGGCATCATTGATAGCTACCTGCCCGATGAACTGGCCATTGAGGCGCCCTTCTTTGGCAAGAACGTGCAGTCGATGCTCAAATTAGGTCGCGCGCAGGGGGTGGCCATGGCTGCTGCCCTGATCCGCGACATTCCTATCACCGAGTATGCTCCGCTGAAAATCAAGATGGCCATTACTGGCAACGGACAGGCTTCGAAGGAACAGGTGGCTGGGATGCTGCAACGGATGCTCCACATTGATGCCGGCGAGATGCCGAAGTTCATGGATGCAACGGATGCCCTGGCAGCAGCCTATTGCCACTACCTGCAGATGGGACGCCCTGCCGTGGAGAAGGCTTACAAGAGCTGGAAGGACTTCATCGCCAAGAATCCTGGCAAGACACATGGGGGAAACTAAAAATTAAAAACTAAAAATTAAAAATTAAACAACAAACAAATACTTTATTATATCGCCATGAAATTGAGCAACGTATTGATTATCGGTGTTACCACCGCAACTTTGACTGGCTGCGCTCCCAAGAAGCAATATGCCTCGTATGAACTCTACCCCGTACGTCAGGGTAGTCTAACGGAGATGGAATATGCTCCTGAACTCACCCGCTTCCACCTCTGGTCACCTACGGCCGATGAAGTGAAGGTACTCCTCTTTGATGACGGCGAGAACGGCCATGCCTACGAAACACTCAACATGACCTTAGGTAACGACGGCACCTGGGACGCTGAGAAGGTGGGCGATCTGAAAGGGAAATTCTATACCTTCAACGTGAAGGTGAACAACAAGTGGCTCGGTGATACCCCGGGCATCAACGCCCATGCTGTAGGAGTGAACGGCAAGCGTGCCGCCATCATCAACATGGCCGACACCGACCCTGAGGGATGGAGCGAAGATGTAAAGCCCACCCTCAAAGCGCCTGCTGACATTATCCTTTACGAGATGCACCACCGCGACTTCTCCATCTCACCTACTTCAGGCATTACCAACAAAGGTAAGTTCTTGGCCCTCACCGAAACAGGCACTAAAAGTCCCGAAGGATGGAGCACCGGTATCGACCACCTGAAGGAGCTGGGCATCACCCACGTACACCTGCTCCCCTCATACGACTACGCCTCAGTAGATGAGAGCCGACTGGACGAGAACAAGTACAATTGGGGCTATGATCCGCAGAACTACAACGTGCCTGATGGCTCCTACTCTACCGATCCCTACCGTCCTGAGGTGCGCATCCGCGAATTCAAACAGATGGTGCAGGCTCTCCACAAAGCTGGCATCCGTGTGGTACTCGACGTGGTCTATAACCACACCTTCAATACCGATGACAGCAACTTTGAGCGCACCGTACCCGGTTACTTCTACCGACACAAAGAGGATGGACAGTTTGCCAACGGATCCGGTTGCGGCAACGAGACGGCCAGCAACCGCCCCATGATGCGCAAGTACATGATAGAGTCCGTGAAGTACTGGATTAATGAGTACCACCTCGACGGTTTCCGCTTTGACCTGATGGGCATCCACGACATCGAGACCATGAACCAGATTCGTCAAGCCGCCACTGAGATTGATCCCACCATCTTCATCTATGGTGAGGGGTGGGCTGCCGAAGCGCCTCAGATGCCCACTGACTCCCTGGCCATGAAGGCCAACATCTACCGTATGCCCGGCATTGCTGCCTTCAGTGATGAAATTCGCGACGGTTTGCGTGGTCCCTTCAGCGACAACAAGCAGGGTGCCTTCCTGGCAGGGTTACCTGGAAACGAAGAGAGCATCAAATTTGGTCTGGTGGGTGGCATCCAACATCCCCAGGTGGATAACGAGGGTGTGAACTACAGCAAAGCCCCATGGGCTGCAGAGCCTACACAACTCATCAGCTACATCTCCTGCCACGATGACATGTGCCTTGTTGACCGTCTGAACACCAGCATCCCTGGAATCACCCCCATCGAAGTGGCCAAGCTTGACAAACTGGCACAGACCGCCGTCTTCACCTCACAGGGAGTCCCCTTCATCTACGCTGGAGAGGAGGTGATGCGAGACAAGAAGGGAGTACACAACAGCTTCCAAAGCCCCGACTCCATTAACGCCATCGACTGGAGCCGCAAGGCCCTTCATGCTGACGTATTCGCCTATTACAAAGGACTAATGCAGCTGCGCCGTAACCACCCCGCCTTCCGTCTAGGCAGTGCCGATGCCGTACGCCAGCACCTGGAGTTCCTCCCCGTGGAGGGCAGTAACGTTATCGCCTTCCGCCTGAAGGAGAATGCCGGTGGTGATGCCTGGAAGGAAATCGTGGTCGTACTCAACGCTCGCACTGAACTGGCCAAGGTCACTGTGCCTGATGGCAAGTACACAGTGGTTTGCCGCGACGGCATCATCAATGAGCAGGGCCTCGGTACCCTCTACGGTCCCGAGCTGCAGGTACCCGCCCGTTCGGCCCTGATTGTCTATCAAAAATAAAACATCCATACCCTATAACCTCAACGATGCAACACACCATCACCTTGAGCCAGGCCATAGCCCGCAACCCGCAATTGCGGCTGGCAGCACCTGTCAGTCTTCAACTGAACGCAGGGGAACAACTGGCTATCGTGGGGCCCAATGGAGCAGGGAAGAGCCTGCTGGTCGATCTGCTGACCGGCAAGCTCCCCCTCCTGCAGGGTTTCCCTGAGTACGATTTTAGTCCGTCAACCAGTCCGAGAGCCTACGACAACATCCGCTACATCGCCTTCCGCGACACCTACGGTTCAGCAGATACCAACTACTACTATCAGCAACGCTGGAACCAGACGGAGCAGGATGACATACCCCTGGTACGCGACCTCCTATGTCGTTGCACCGATGAGAGACTCCAGCAACGTCTCTTCCACCTCTTCGGACTAGAGCCGCTACTCGACAAAAAAATCATCCTCCTCTCCAGTGGTGAATTGCGCAAATTCCAGCTCACCAAAGCGCTCCTCACATCGCCCCGCATCCTCATCATGGATAACCCCTTCATTGGTCTGGATGCTCCCACGCGTGACATGTTAAGCCAGCTGCTGGAGGAACTCACCAAGTTGCTCCCGTTGCAACTCATCCTGGTACTCTCGATGATGGACGATGTACCCCCCTTCATCACCCATGTGGTGTCTGTAGAGGAGATGCGCGTAGGTGAAAAGGTGGAACGCAGACACTTCCTGGAGCAGTTTGCAGCTTCCGATGCCGCACGCCGTGATGACAATGAATCCAGCTATGCAGCAACAGACAAACTTGTGGCCACTGTCCCCTACCGAGGCACCAACTTCTGCGGCAGTGAGGTAGTCAATCTCCGTAAGGTAAGTATCCGTTATGGTGACCGCACCATCCTGCACGATCTCGACTGGTTAGTGCAACGGGGAGAGAAGTGGGCCTTGAGCGGACACAACGGTTCCGGTAAATCCACCCTGCTCAGCTTGATCTGTGCTGACAATCCACAGTCGTATGCCTGCGACATCAGCCTTTTCGGTCGTCGTCGGGGAACGGGTGAGAGCATTTGGGAAATTAAGCAGCACATCGGCTACGTCAGCCCAGAGATGCACCGTGCGTACCTCAAGAACCTGCCCACAGTGGAGATAGTTGCCTCAGGCCTGCACGACAGCATCGGGCTTTACGTGCGCCCCAAACCTGAAGAGCTGGAGCAGTGCATGCAGTGGATGGAAATATTCGGCATTGCCGCACTCCGAGAGAGACCCTTCCTGCAACTGAGCAGTGGTGAGCAACGGCTGGCCCTGTTGGCCCGTGCTTTCGTGCGCGACCCCGAACTGCTCATTCTCGATGAACCGCTTCACGGCCTCGATACCTACAACCGCCGTAGAGTGAAGCGCATCATCGAAGCTTTCTGTCGCCGCGAGGACAAGACACTGATTATGGTAACCCACTACGCCAACGAGCTGCCCCGCAGCATCACACGGCATCTTGAACTAAAAACAATAAACTAAAAGATAAAAACTTAATATCTAACCAATTTTAAAACTTACATCATGAAATTCTTTATTGACACAGCCAATCTGGCTCAAATTCGTGAAGCCTACGAGATGGGCGTACTCGATGGGGTAACCACCAATCCCTCTCTGATGGCCAAAGAGGGCATCAAGGGAGTAGAGAATCAGCACCAGCACTACATCGACATCTGTCATCTGGTGCAGAGCGACGTGAGCGCTGAGGTGATTGCCACCACCTACGACGAGATGATTGCCGAAGGTGAAGCCCTGGCCGCCCTCGACCCGCACATCGTAGTCAAGGTGCCATGCATTGCCGACGGTATCCGCGCCATCAAGTACTTCAGCAGTAAGGGTATCCGCACCAATTGCACGTTAGTATTCTCCGTAGGTCAAGCCCTGCTGGCCGCCAAGGCTGGAGCCACCTATGTCTCCCCCTTCGTAGGTCGTCTGGACGACATCAGCGAAGACGGCATTGCCCTCATCGCCCACATCGTCAAGGTCTATCGCACGTATGGCTTCTCCACCCAGGTGCTTGCCGCCTCAATCCGCCACACGGCCCACATCATCCAGTGTCTAGATGCTGGAGCCGATGTAGCCACCTGTCCGCTATCAGCCATCAAGGGCCTGCTCAACCATCCCCTCACCGACGCCGGCCTACAGAAGTTCCTTGCAGACTACCACAAAGTCAATGGCTAATCATATCCTAATTGAATACCTCTGTCAGGGCGGGCTTTTTGTCCGCCCTGTATTTTTCATTCCAACCCTTAGCAAAACTTTTTGTCCTTTTGTTTGTTCATCTAGAGAAAGAATAATATATTTGCGGCGAGTAACTTCAAAACAAGAATATTAAGGAATGAAACAAAGACTATACTTATTTATAAAGACTTACTTGCTGCTGCTTCTGCTGATGGTGGTCCAGAAGCCACTCTTTATGGCCTACCACCATGGACTCTATGCCGATGTTTCGTGGACGGAGTGGCTGCGTGTGATATGGCACGGTCTAGTCATCGACCGCTCGCTAGCCGCCTATTTCAGCGTCATTCCAGGCCTACTGCTCGTCATCTCCGTATGGAACTCTGGACAATGGCTCCACAAGCTGTGGCGCGGTTACCACTTGCTGATATCCATCCTCATTGCCCTCATCTTCACAGTCGATATGGGTCTCTACAGCTACTGGGGCTTCCGACTCGATGCCACTCCGCTCTTCTACTTCTTCTCTTCACCCAAGGATGCCGTGGCTAGTGTCAGCATGTGGATGGTGATAGGCGGCATAGCGGCGTGCATCGCCATAGCCACAGGCTGCTACCTGCTGCAGCGCTGCTACCTTTGCTCAGAGAAGCAGCTCTCCCGCCTCCACCTACCGTACAACCGGCTGAGAGTAAGTCTCGGCCTGCTGCTCCTCACTGGGTTCCTTTTCATCCCGATACGTGGTGGCTTCACCGTCTCCACCATGAACACGGGCAAGGCCTACTTCAGTGCCAACAACCGGCTTAACCATGCTGCAGTCAATCCCGGCTTCAGTCTGATGGAATCGCTGGCCAAGCAGAACAACTTCGCCCAACAGTACCGCTTCATGGAGGCTCCTGAAGCTGACCGCCTCTTCCAACAGCTGACCGACCCTTTGTCCAATACCCCGTCCGACACGCTCTTCCGCACCGACCGCCCTGACATCTACCTCGTCATCATGGAGAGTTTCTCCTCCCACCTGATGCAGACCCTGGGAGGTAAGGCAGACGTAGCCGTCCATCTGGACAAACTGGCCAGTGAGGGGGTGCTCTTCACCAACTTCTACGCCAACAGCTTCCGCACTGACCGCGGCCTGGTGGCCATCCTCAGCGGTTACCCTGCACAGCCCACCACCAGCCTGATGAAGTACCCGCGCAAGACACAGTCACTTCCCTCCATCGCCAACAGCCTGCAACAGGCCGGCTACGCCACCCATTATTATTACGGTGGTGATGCCGACTTCACCAACATGCGTTCTTACCTCATCTCCGGCGGTATCGAGACCATCGTCTCCGACCAAGACTTCCCCATCAGCGAACGCCTGAGCAAATGGGGTGTACACGATCACCTCCTCTTCCGCCGAGTAGCTGATGACTTGAAGCTGCGTGTGGCCAACGAGCAGACGGCTACAGAAAACCATAGCAAGGAGCAACCGCAGTTCACCGTCATCCAGACCAGCAGCAGCCACGAACCCTTCGAGGTACCTTACCAGCGACTGGATAACCCGCGCCTCAACGCCTTCGCCTATGCCGACAGCTGCATTGGTGTCTTCGTGGAAGGGCTACGCAAACTCCCTCTTTGGGAGCAGAGCGTGGTTATCCTTGTACCCGACCACATGGGCTGCTACCCTGACCCCATAGACAACTTCACCATCGAACGCTACCAGATACCACTGCTCCTCGTGGGTGGTGCCATCCAGGGTCCACGCCGCATCGATACCTATGGTTCACAGCACGACATTGCCGCCACCCTGCTGGCCCAGCTTGGCCTCGACCACAGTACTTTCCGCTTCAGCAAGGACCTACTCAATCCCCAGGTCCCCCACTTCGCCTTCTTCACCATGCCTGACGGCTTCGGTATGGTCAGTCCGGATAACCACCTTATCTTCGACTGCCAGTCATCACGCACCGTGCTCGATGAAGGTACTTTCCCTGGCCGTAACCTCCCCCTTGGCCAGGCCTACCTACAGAAGCTCTACGATGACATTGCTCAACGCTAACCATCCACCTACCCCATTGATAACCTTTAAGCACTTCATCCCATGACCCCACTCCTCACCACACTTCAGGAAGCCGACCTACTCCAGCAGCTTGTCCAGCTGGATACCGACCTCTTCCTCACCCTCAATGCCCTCCATACCGCCTACCTTGACCCCTTCATGAAGCTCTACAGCGGTAAGCTCATCTGGGTCCCACTCTACGCCTCACTTGTGTACGTCATGTGGCGTAACTTGTCATGGCGTCAGCTGCTTTGTAGCCTGATATGCGTAGCACTCGTCATCCTCTTTGCCGACCAGATGAGCGCCACCTTCATCCGCCCCGTCGTGGCCCGTATGCGCCCTGCCAATCTTGACAACCCCATCGCCCCGCTTGTCCACATCGTCGATGGCTACCGTGGCGGACGCTATAGCTTCCCCTCTTGTCATGCTGCCAACACCGTGGGCCTGACCCTCTACGTTGCCCTGCTGTTGCGCCACCGTGGGCTCACCCTCTTCATGGTCACTTGGGCAATTATCACTTGCTACTCACGTATCTACCTTGGTGTCCACTATCCAGGCGACCTGCTCGTCGGCGCCGTGGTAGGAGCCGTAGGTGCCCTCCTGATGTACACCCTCTACCGTCGCACCACGCACTACATCTCCCCTATCCCGCAACCTGTCACCACACCGCTACGCCACGCCCAGCTACCCATCGCCGTCGGCCTGGCCACCATCCTCATCATTGCACTTTACAGCCTGCTCCGCATCATCTGATTCATGCAGGCATGACATACTAATAAATTTCTAACATCTATACATACACATACATTATGAAACGTTACTGCCAAACACTTACACTGGTAAGCAATCCAGAGACTGTGAGACAATACATTGAAGCACACGCACATGTATGGCCAGAAATCATTGAGGGACAACATCAAGTAGGCATCCTCTCGATGCAAATCTATGCACGGGAGAACGTGCTCTTCATGATCGTGGATACAGTAGATGACTTCGACTGGGAACGTGACATGGCAAGGTTGGCCACTCTGCCCCGACAAGCTGAGTGGGAAGCCTACGTAAGTCAGTTCCAGGGATGTGACCCCAATGCCACCTCGGCTGAGAAGTGGCAAATGATGACTCTAATCTTTGATTCAGAGAGGTGATTTAATCAGTTGTCATTCCAATCTCCCCTAGTATGCCTAACAAGAAAGTTTTCGTTTCGGGATGCTATGACTTGCTGCATAGCGGACATGTGGAGTTCTTCCAGCAGGCTTCGCAGTTCGGTGACCTCTACGTAGGTATCGGTTCGGATGCCACCTATCTGGAGTACAAGCACCGCAAACCTATGTTTCCACAAGAGGAACGGCTCTTCATGGTGCAAAACATCAAGGCCGTGAAGGAGGCTTACATCAACGAGGGTCGAGGCGTCATCGACTTCCTCCCTACGCTGGACAAGGTGAAGCCGGATATCTTCGTGGTCAATGCAGAAGGTGGCAGCGAGGAAAAACGACGCATCTGCACGGAACGAGGCATCGAGTACATCGAATTACAACGCACACCCCACGAGGGGCTACAGGCCCGCAGTTCCAGTTCGCTAAAAGCCTCCCTGAGCCAGCAAGCCGAAGAGACCTCATCCCGAAATCATCCTTCATCCCTCACCGGAATCCCTACCCGACTCGACCTGGCAGGTACCTGGATTGACCAACCCTACGTGAGCCAGTATCACCCGGGATGGGCCTTGACCATCAGCCTGGAGCCTACCTTCGAAATCAAGGAACGGAGCGGACTAGCCACCTCAACACGGAAGATGATCCAGAAGATATGGCCAATCAAGTTGCCCAAGATGGACCCGGAGATGCTGGCCCGACTGGTATTCTGCTTCGAGAACAACCCTGAACGTGAAGGGGGACACATCTCAGGTGCCCAAGATGCCATCGGCATCTGCACGCCAGGCTTGGCACGTCACTACTACGACAACAATTTCTGGCCCGACAAGATTGAGAACACCACCGATGAAATGACACTCCGCTTCCTGGAATCACACCTGGTGATGGTGCCCATGGAACCAAGACGTCCAGGATGCAACGTGACGGATGGTAAAGATATCAATAGAGAGAAGGTCCAAGTACTGGCAATGGCAGCTGACGCATGTTGGAGTGCTATCCAAGGGCGTGACCTGGAGGGCTTTGCCAAAGCTTATCAAGCCTCGTTCAATGCACAGATTGCTCTCTTTCCAGCCATGGTAAGTCCTACGGTAAATGGAAAGCCCTGCCCAGGAGCTTGTGTACAACCCTTCATCGACCGCTACAGCGCCATGGAGGAAGTAATGGCCTGGAAGATGGCTGGTGCAGGGGGCGGAGGTTACCTGGCCCTAGTGGTGCGCGATGCAGCAAGGTTCTGCCAGCTGCACACGGAGGCTATTCCGCTCCATATCCGAAGGGTATGAAGCGGCTGGAGCGCCCAATAGGCTATCCCTCTTTAGCTAAGTCAGTCGCCATCTTCTGCATCATGCGCCAAGCAGTGGGAAGCTGGTTTACCAAGGATGTTGCGGTCATGCCTATTTCACCCTCCTTCTGTGCAGCCACATCACCTGCCAAGCCGTGTACATAGACGCCTAGCCGAGCGGCTGTGAGCGCATCGTATCCTTGTGCCAACAAAGCCAAAAGGATACCGGTAAGTACATCACCACTGCCTGCGGTGGCCATGCCGCTATTGCCCGTGGTATTGAACCAGCAACGGCCATCGGGGGCGATAATGGCGGTATAGGCTCCCTTAAGGACTATATGTACTTGAGCGGTCTGAGCCAGCTGAATGGCCTTCTGCAGACGCTCGTAACTGTTCTGACTGACACCTACCAATCGGTCCATCTCACCGGGATGAGGTGTAAGAATAGAACCTTTGGGCAACTGGGCCAAGAGGCTGCGGTGAGAAGCCAGCAGATTGAGAGCATCAGCATCGACCACCATGGGACAGAGGGTGTTATTAATCTGGTCGATAAGGGCCTCTTCGCTCTCTTTGCGCTGACCTAATCCAGGGCCCACAGCCACAGCCTGCATACCATCGGTCTCTTCCCACTCACTGAAACAAGAATCGCTGTAGTCAATCAAGGTAATAGCTTCGGGCACAGCCGTCTGCACGATAAGGTTATTGCAGAAGGGGACATGCACCTTGAGCAATCCCAATCCAGAGCGGAGTGCGGCACTGGCTGCCAAGATAGAAGCTCCAGCCATGCCATGCGAACCGGATATGAGCAAGCCTTTGCCAAAGGTACCCTTGTGAGCAAAACGACTGCGGGGCTTAAGCAGAGGGGCTACATCATCCCACTCCTGTGTCTGCCAGTCGGTAGGAAGTTCATCGATACCCTCCTCACTGAGGCAGATATCAAGCACTTCCCATTGGCCCACATAGGGCTCGTTTTCGGCAAAGAGGAAGGCGAGCTTAGGGAGCTGTAAGGAGAGAGTAAAGTGGGCCTTGATGATGCACGAGGTGTCATTGTAGCTGTTGTCCTCGCCCATTAGGCCAGAGGGAATGTCGATGGCCACCACCGTGGCACACGAGGCATTGATGTAGCGCACCACGGTGGCGAATCCACCGGAAAGAGGTTTGTTGAGCCCTGAACCGAAGAGGCCGTCCACCACCACATGGCGCTCCGTAAGTTCAGGAGGCGTGAACTGGCGGGTTACGACCTGAAAATGCACCTGCGGCACCCGGACAAGGCGATCGACGTTGGTCTGACAGTCGTCCGAGAGTTCGCCTTTCGGATTGAAGAGCACCACTTGCAGCTTGCTATAGCCACACTGGGCCAGCAGACGGGCCACAGCCAGAGCATCACCGCCATTGTTTCCTGGTCCAGCAAAGAAGACAAAAGGGGTCTCCTTGTCGCGCCAGCGCTTAGCTATGGCATCGGCCAACTCTTTGGCAGCACGCTCCATCAGGTCGATGGAAGCAATGGGCTCCTGCTCGATGGTATATGCATCAAGCTCCTTGATTCGGTAGGTAGGAAATATCTTCATCGTTCAGGTTCAACATAAATAATCCAAATAATTCAATCGGCTATATATATGGTCAATAAGCTTATACCAGACGACCAATCCACTGGTCACGGTCACCAGGGAGCAGGTCGATGACAGGGATTTCCACCATGGTATAGCAACCGGGCTGCTGACGCATGGCTGCGCGGGCCACGCAGACCAGTACCTGGCCAGTCAGTGCAGGGTTGTTGATGCGCATATTGAACTCGAAGAGCTGGTTCTGCGTCTTGCCGGATACACCCTTACGCGTGAGGTTTACACCATGCCCCATATCGAGCAAAGCATCCACAGAGGGCACCAAGTTAACGTGGGTCTCATCGTGAGCAAAGTAAGGATCAGCCTTGATGGCAGCTGCCACCTGGTCAAAGTCGTACCCTTCGTTCAGCTCCACATAAACCATGCGGCGGTGAATACCCGTACCGGTAGGGATGGTCATAGAGAGGGCAGCCTTGACCCCTTCGATGGCCTTAACGGCTACGGTGTGTCCCATGCTCATACCTGGGCCGAAGTTGGTGTAGGTTATGCCCTTGGGAGCAATGGCCTCCAGCAGGGTACGTACCACTGAGTCGCTGCCTGGATCCCAACCAGCAGAGATGATGGATACAGTTTGGTGCTCGCGGGCCACTTGTCCGAGACTAGCTCGTAGAGCAGGAATCTGCGTGTGGATATCGAAGCTATCTACCGTATTGATACCCAGTGCCAGAGCCTCCTTAGCATACTCTTCCACCTTGCGCGTGGGGGTGCAGAGGATTGCTACATCCACCTGTTGTAACTCACTTACGTGCTTCACTACGGGATAAGCCTTCAGTTCGTCTGGACAGGCATCAGCTCCATTGCGGCGTACCACGCCAGCTACTTCAAAATCGGGTGCAGCCTGCAAAGCTTGCAATACATAGTGTCCAATGTTGCCATACCCCACGATGGCGGCTCTAATTTTCTTCATATTCTATTCTTTCTTTAATTGGTTTGAATTGTATTTTTTTGGTTTTGGCCACAAAAGTAGCAATTTTCTTGGCTCAATTCACAAATTATCGCTATTTTCGTCGCGAAATTTAATTTTTTACCTTCTTTATGATAGATTACGTGAAAGGCGAACTGACTGAATTGACCCCTGCCATGGCCGTAGTAGAATGTGGCGGAGTGGGTTATGCTGTCCACATTTCGCTCAATACCTACAGTGCCATCCAAGGCAAAAGTATGTGCAAACTCTATGTGCATGAGGCGATTCGTGAAGATGCGCATCTGCTGTTCGGCTTTGCGGGCAAGCAGGAGCGGGAGCTGTTTCTGCTGCTCATCTCGGTATCGGGTATCGGGGGCAATACGGCACGCACCATCCTCTCCTCACTCTCGCCTGCAGAGCTCATCAACATCATCAGCACGGAGAATGCCCAACTGCTGAAGACAGTGAAGGGCATCGGACTGAAGACTGCACAGCGCATCATCGTGGAGCTGAAGGACAAAATCCAAGGCAGTGCTGCCATTGGTATCCAAGGCGTACTGCCGGGCATGGCAGCGGCTTCAAGCCAGGTACAGGAAGAGGCACTGGCAGCACTTGCGGCACTGGGCTTCCAGGCTGCCCCCTCGCAGAAGGTGGTACTGAACATCCTCAAGCAGCAGCCCGATGCCGCCGTAGAGACGGTCATCAAGCTGGCACTGAAGCAGTTGTAGGGAGAATCAGAGGGCATCCACTGCTTTTAGTTCCTGATAAAGGCGCTGGACGGGGAGGCCCATAACGTTGAAGTAGCTGCCGGCTATGTACTCCACACCGATGTAGCCAATCCACTCCTGCACACCATAAGCTCCTGCCTTGTCGAAGGGACGGTAAGCATCAACGTAATGGGTGATTTCCTCGTCAGTGAGGGGAGCAAAGCGCACAGAGGTCTCAGCCACGAAGGAGCGTTGCCAACCGGCCGTGGTGAGGGCCACGCCTGTGTACACCTGGTGGGTAGAGGCCGAAAGGCTGCGGAGCATGTCGATGGCCTCCTGTCGGTCACAGGGTTTGCCGAGCATAGTGCCTTCATGCCACACAATGGTATCAGCAGTAATCATCAGTTCGTCCTCTTTAAGCAGGGAGCAGTAAGCCAGAGCCTTCTCTCGTGCGATATAAAGCGGTATATCTCCCCCCTGAAGTTCCTGAGGGTAAGATTCATCCACATCGGGCAGGGTACGCACCTCGTACTCCACCCCAATGCCCCGGAGCAGTTCCTTCCGACGGGGCGAATTGCTAGCTAATATAATATGGTACATCGTATGAGTCAAAAGATAAAAACGCCATTATACTCAGTTTACCACCCGAAGGCTTTCTCGTTGGCCATCCAGAGGCCTTGCACCTTGAGCACCTGCTCCACGATGTCGCGTCCGCAGCCGTAACCACCTTCAGCATGAGAGATGTAGCGGGAGATGGCCTTTACCTCAGGAGCGGCATCCTTAGGACAACAGGGGAGACCGCATTGGCGCATCACCTCGACATCAGGGATGTCATCACCCACGTAGAGTATCTCTTCGTCCTTCAGTCCGTGACGGTCGCGGAAATCGATGTAGTCACGTATCTTCACGGATGAACCGATATAGACATTCTCCTCCTTCAGTCCAAGGGAGAGGAATCGCTTGCGCACGGCTTCGGTGCGCCCTCCGGTGATGATGCCGAGCAACAGTCCCAACTTGGCAGCCAGGTGGATGGAGTAACCATCCTTGATATTGACGGTGCGCATCGGCTCACCCTCGCTACTCATGGGTATCACATTGGCGCTCAACACGCCATCTACATCAAAGAGCAATGCCTTGATTTTCTTTAAGTCATAATTGATGGAGCTCATATTATATATATCATTAAATCAACAAATCCTAATCACTAAACTCTGGAGATGAAATGCTCTCACTCAATGTACGGTAGAGATACTGCAACTGAGGATGGGTAGCGAGGAGTTGAAGATGCGCCTCAATGATCTGCCGGTCGCCTCGGATGGCGGGACCGGTCTGTGCTTCGGTGGGCTTCAGCTGATGCACCTTGCGTGCGGTTTCGTCTATCAGGGGGAGCATTGCCTCGAAGGGAAGCCCCTGCTGCTCAAGCCAACGCTGGGCCATGGCGTAGCAATGATTTACGAAGTTACAGGCCATGACAGCGGCTACGTGGAGCGCCTTACGCTGCTTACTGTCGGCTATGTGGACGTGGGTAGTGAGCAGTGAAGCCATCTGCTGGAGCTGCTGAAGCGGTTCGCTGCTGCTGGCCTCAATGAAGAGACTGACCGCAGAGAAATCTACAGCCACCTCTTTGCTGAAGGTCTGCATGGGGTAGAGTACGCCAAACCTCCGGGCCTTACCCTCGAAGAGCTGCATTGGCACGCTGCCTGCGGTGTGAACCCACAGCGCCTCCTCGCGCCCCTGGGTGAGAAGTGGAGCGAGCTGCAGAAGAGCCTCATCAGTGAGCGAAACCAGGTAGCAATCAGCATCACAACAGATTGCATCCAATTTATCAACCGCTTCTGAACCAATACATTGCGCAAGTCTTTGTGCCGAGGAAAGCGTGCGGCTATAGACCTGAGCAAACGTTATGCCCTGGGCATGGAGGGCAGGGGCGAGTTGTGAAGCCACACGCCCAGCACCAATCATGACCACCTTACGAGGAAGATTCCGGGTACTAGTGAAAACATTCATCATAAAAAAATTGTTGTTCTTGTGTGCAAAGATAGACAATTTATTTCTAATTTTGCCCTCGGATGAGACTTAAACTGACAACATATTATCACGCCAACGAAGTTCCTCCCCTGCCTGGGGAGAATACTTTCCACTCCACGGCCCTGTTGCGTATCTATGAAGCAACACCGGGCTATAGACCTTTCCTTGTCGTAGCCTCAGAGGGAGAACGACCTGTGAGCAAGCTATTGGCCGTGGTGCGTAAGGGAGGACGGAGCCTGATGCCCAACCTGCTTCGCCGCTGCGAAGTGTTCGGCACCGGAGAGTACTTGGAGGAAAGTCACCACACGAGAGAGGAACTGTTTGAACAGATGCTGGAGCGGGTCACGGCTGAAGCACTGCCCGAGAGCTTCATGATTGAGTTTCGCGACCTCTCCCACCCGCTCTTTGGCTACGGTGCCTTCAGCCGCAACGATTACATCCCCGTAAGCTGGCTGAGGGTCTATAACTCACTGCACAGCGTGCAACGTGCAGAGGAGCGCTATAGCGCCTCGCGCATACGGCAAGTGAAGCGGGGGCTGAAGAGTGGTGCCACGGTGGAGGAAGCGCACACACAGGAAGAGGTTGAAGCCTTCACGACCATGCTGCACGCCAACTATTCGCTCAAGATACGCCGTCACTTCCCCGATCGCCAATTTTTCGAGCAGTTGGTACAGCTGGCTGCCAGGCAGGGGCTGAGCCGTATCTTCGTAGTGAAATACCATGGCCACGTGATTGGTGGAAGTGTCTGCATCTACTCGAGCACAACGGCTTACCTTTGGTTCTCAGGCGGATTGCGCAAGAGCTATGCGCTGCAATATCCGGGCATCCTGGCCGTATGGCGTGCAATGACCGATGCTAAGGAGCGTGGTTACGACCACTTTGAATTCATGGATGTAGGACTCCCCTTCCAAAGCCATGGCTACCGCGACTTTGTGCTCCGCTTCGGTGGTAAGCAGGTGAGCACACGCCGTTGGTTCCGTTTCCGCTGGTCGTGGCTCAACCGCTTACTGCAGCGATGCTTTGAATAGCATTTACTTCATCAGATAGACTATGGAGCTGCAGGAACTGAGGCGAAGATTAGTGGTACTCTCCTTCACCATCTGCTGAGCATCTCCCTGCAGAGCTACAACCTTGCTGATGGCATCTGTCAACGTAAGCTCTACGGTAGTAGAACCGAAGTTGTGGATGACGAGCATCTTCTGGCTGTCTTTTGTCATATACCAGGCAGCAATGGACTTGTCCGTAGTGGTATTGCTCTCATTATAGACACTGTGCTTGCTCATTGTGCCCTGAGCCAATGCGGGGTAGGTATTGCGCACGCGGGCAAATTGTATATAGACGTTGAGCAGCGACTTCTCATCGTTCTGCTGCTTGTTCACCGAGGCAATGCTGCTGGCCACGTTCTTGTCTATCTTGTCAGTATAGGATGTCTCTGTGTTGTCTCCCCAGAGCATGGGACCACGAACATATTCGTCGCCTTTGTCCTTCATGCCATACATACCCAGCTCCTCACCGTAGTAGATGTAAGGCTCACCGGCTGAGGTGAGCAGCACGGCAGCTGCCAGTTTCTCCTTGGCTGTGGATTTGTTCAGCTTAGAGGCGGTACGGTCTTCGTCATGGTTGCTCAGCTTGGTGGCCTCAATGTAGTTGCTGCGGTTGGCAGCGTAGAGCTGTTGGTAATCCATGATGTACTTAGCAAAGCTGCAGCCAGTGCCGTTGTTGATAGCCCACTCCAGACGGTACCAGAAATCGAACTCAAAGAGTGCGGGTAGGCCCTTGTAGTAGGGGGCTACCCCTGCGGCTAAAGAGAGCACCTCTCCCACCATGTAGAGTGGTTCGTTATGCCCCTTGCCCTGATAGTAGGTGTTGAGCTCATCGTAGAAGGTCTTGAGGAAGGTGGGGTTCTCATCGCCTGAGGCCTTGTGGTAGATGTGCTTCACAGCATCCAGGCGGAAGCCATCCACACCACGGTCTATCCATCCCTTGGCCGACTTCACCATCTCCTGGAAGGTGGCATTCTGCTTGAGGTTGGCCAGCTTGCCGTAGTTGAGGTCAGCAAACCAGTTGGTATAGAAGTGGGAGTGGAAGTACCAGGACTGCATGAAGCTGAACTTGATGTCAGCAGCGGTGGAGTTGTTGAGCACGAAGGCTTCTCCCAGCTTGAGCGTACTGCCCGAGGCAGCACCATACTTTGTGCCACCCTCCCAGGTGGTGTTGCTGGTGCGAATCAGGAAACCCCAGTCGGTGTCGAGATTGACCGTGAGCTGGTACTTTCCGTTGCCCTTGTCATAGAACTTCTTGCATACCTCTTGTCCATACCAAATATACTTTGCATCCTTGTTGCTTGTATCGGGATTGTCCTTATCTACCTCGCCCCCTTCGGTGACGGTGACGGTAGGTTTGGAGGCGTTGCTCCAGTCGAGGACGAAGGTATAAACACCGGTCACCCGCTCAGCAGTAAGGCTAAACCATTCGCCGCTGTTGTAGCCACCTGAGCCCTCGCTGGCTATCATGTCGATTTTGCCATCGGCCACATCCTGGGCAGGATTCTGCGAGAAGGTGTAGTAGTCAATGTAGGGGCTCTCCTTGCCGCTGGCCACGGCCTCCCGGGCTGCCAGGAACCAGGGATGCTCGGTGCTGGTGTGGTTGAGCACGTAGTCCAGGTAAATCTTAATGCCCTTGTTGTGTGCCTCGGTGATAAGGCGGTCGAAGTCGGCCTCTGAGCCAAACTTGGGTTCTACGGCATTGTAGTCCTTCACATCGTAACCGTGGTATGAGGCGGCAGGATGAATGGGCGACAACCAGATGGCCTTGATGCCGAGCGACTGGATGTAGTCGAGTTTGGAAATCAGTCCGTTGATATCACCATAGCCATCACCATTGCTGTCGGCAAACGAATAGACCAAGAGCTGGTAACTGATGGCGGCACGTTTCTCACCGTCCCACTGATCGGGCGTAGCACTGACGGCCACCCATTCGGGCGTAGGCTCTGGAGTCGGTTCAGGATCAGGCGTAGGGTCGGGCTTGGGTTCATCAGCCACGCCATTACCGTCACTGCAAGCTGCCGCCACCATCATCAGCAGACAAAAGAGGAAAAAGGAGAGTTGTTTTAGGATCTTCATACGCTTAAAAATAGGATACTGATTTAATACATGATACTGAGATTTACAGCTACAAAGATACAATAAAATCCCGTAACCACCAAAACAAACACCCCTAAAAGACACATCACTGCCGCAAACGATTGCGACCAACATACCCCCCTAAAAAGCAGTTGATCTTTCACTAAAAATCTTCAAAACCCTTATAGTTCCTTGATTTTACACTGTGCACTACGAGAAAAAAGCCGCTCAAGCACCGTTCGTGAGCCCCATTTGAAGAGCTGACGAACAGCGTTTGAACGGCTATGAATCAGCGTCAATAGCTTGACTAGGACTTGTTACTCCCCCATCAGGTAGGCCTTGAACTGGGCGAACTCCTTGCTCATGGGGAGGCTCTGTTTGGTGCCGCGCATGAAGGCTTGCAGCTTCTCGGGCACGATAACCTCAGTACCGATAATCTGCTCGACAGTATCCTTGAACTTAGCGGGATGAGCCGTTTCGAGGAAGATGCCCACTTCTCCCTGGCGCAGACCCTCGGTCAAGGCACGGTAACCGCAAGCTCCGTGGGGGTCGAGCAGGTAGTGGTGTGCCTGCCACGTGGTGCGCATAGTCTCGGCAATCTGTTCATCGGTGTATGTAGCTCCACTCACCTCAGCTGCGATGGCGGCGTGGCTGTGACCGTAGAGATCGAGTACACGGGCAAAGTTGCTGGGGTTACCTACGTCCATAGCATTGGCAATGGTGGCCACGCTGGGACGAGGATTATACTCACCCGAATGCAGGTATTGGTAGAAGATATCGTTGCGGTTATTGGCAGCGATGAAGCGGCTGACAGGTAGGCCCATGCGTTTACCGAAGAGACCGGCAGTGATATTGCCGAAATTACCGCTGGGCACACAGATCACGGGCTTCACACCAGGCTGCAGGCGTTGCAGTTGAGCATAGGCATAGAAGTAGTAAAATGCCTGGGGCAGGAAGCGGGCCACGTTGATGGAGTTGGCACTGGTGAGCTGCATGTGGGCGTTAAGCTCAGCATCCATGAAGGCCGACTTGACCAATGCCTGGCAATCGTCGAAAGTACCATCCACCTCCAGGGCGGTGATATTCTGTCCCAGGGTGGTGAACTGCTTCTCCTGAATCTCGCTCACCTTCCCTTTGGGATAAAGCACATAAACGTGGATGCCCTCTACACCGAGGAAGCCGTTTGCCACCGCACTGCCCGTATCACCTGAGGTAGCTACCAGCACGTTGACCTGCTTCTTACCCTCCTTGCGGATGAAGTAACCCAGCAGACGGGCCATGAAGCGGCCACCTACGTCCTTGAAGGCCAACGTAGGACCATGGAAGAGCTCCAGTGAGTAGATGCCCGGGCTGACAGGTACTAGAGGAACATCGAAACTGAGCGTGTCATCGACAATCTGGCGCAGCGTATCGGCAGGCACATCTTCACCAAAGAAGGCATCGGCCACGCGGTAGGCCATCTCCTGGAATGAGAGGGAAGCAATTTCCTCGAAGAACGAGGCTGGAAGGGGTTTGATAGTGCGGGGCATGAAGAGCCCCTTGTCGGCGGCCAATCCCTTGACCACGGCCTCTTCGAGGGTGGCTTCGGGGGCCTGAAGGGAGGTGCTGTAGTATTTCATCTTTCAGATATTATTATTTATCAAGAATTTAAAATCACACCGTTGCAGCGTGCAATGATGTATTTCTAGCTTCTTGTATTATTTAAATTGTTCATTTCAAATGATTACTTGAAGAATGCTTCAATGAACTGGTCCTCCTTGAGGAGGCCGTAGGAGCCGCTGCAAGCCGCTACTTCATCAAAAGTCTGCACCTCGTCAGGAGTAATGCCCGGGTGCCAGATGAGGAAGGGTATGGGCTCAGCCGTATGGGTACGGAGGGCGCAGGGCGTGGGGTGGTCAGGCAATACGGCGATAGCCACAGGCTCATCCCACTCTCTGACAGCCTCGTAGATAGGTCCTACCGCTCGGCTGTCAAGGTTCTCGATAGTGCGTATCTTCAGGTCGATGTTACCCTCGTGGCCAGCCTCATCGCTCGCCTCGATATGCAGATAGACGAAGTCGTCGGTGCGCAGAGCTTCCAGAGCGGCAGCCACCTTGTTCTCGTAGTTGGTGTCGTAGAGACCGGTGGCCCCCTCCACGGTGATGCGGCGCAGCCCGGCGTAGTGACCGATGCCGTTAATCAGGTCGACGGCACTGATGACGGCTCCGCGCTCCACCTCGGGGAAACGGGCAGAGAAGGGCTTCATCTGCGGACGGTAACCCGGGCTCCAGGGCCAGATGCTGTTGGCAGGGTCCTTGCCCTCGGCCATGCGGCGGAGGTTGACGGGGTGATTACGCAGCAACTCCTGCGAGCGGAGGATGAGGTCGTTGATGAGGTCAGCCGTCTGCTGCGGGGTCATGCGCTCTACAGTGGCCTTATTATCCATGGGAGCCACTTCGCTATCCTCCTCTGCCAGCGGCTTCACCAGCAGGGGGCGGAAGGGCTTGAGGGGTACATCGTGGGGTGGCGTACAGTCAACGTGCTTGTTACCGCCTTTGATGACGAGCAGATGGCGGTATTGCACGCCGGTATAGAAGTGAATGCGCTCTGAGCCGAGCTGCTCCTGAAGGTAGCGAACCAGTTCATCAGCCTCGGTGGTGGTGATATGACCTGCAGAGTGGTTCTTGATATGGTCGTCCTCAATGCAGATGATGTTACAGCGCATGGCCATGTCACCAGGTTCCAGCTCCACGCCGATGCTGGCCGCTTCAAGCGGTCCACGACCTTCATAGACCTTGGGGAGGTCATAGCCCAGGACGGACATGTTGGCCACCTCACTCCCTGGGTGAAATCCCGGAGCCACAGTTATCAAGCGGCCATTGCGCCCCTGCCGGGCCAGCTCGTCCATATAAGGGGTATGGGCAGCTTGCAGCAGAGTGCAATCACCCAGCTGCGGCACCTTCCAGTCGGCCATGCCGTCGCCCAAGATAATGATATGTTTCATATTCTTCTTCATGTATCACATTGTTTAGTTGGCATTTATACGTTGGCAATACTCATAATGTCAGCAAAGACTCCAGCAGCTGTTACGCCAGCTCCAGCACCGTATCCCTGAATCATCATGGGATATTCGCGGTAGCGTTCAGTGGTGAGCAGGATGATGTTATTGCTGCCCTCCAGGTCGTAGAAGGGATGATTGATGTCCACCTCTTCCAGTCCTACTGAGGCCTTGCCGTCTTCCAGCCTGGCCACGAAGCGCCAATGCTTGTGCTCGGCCTCCAACCGCTTACGGCGGGCCTCAAAGTCAGCGTCCAGCTGCGGCACCTTCTGCCAAAACTCCTCCAGCGTGCCTTGGAAGAAGTCATCGGGTACGAAGAGGTGCTTCTCCACCTCCTCCTGCTCGATGCGGTAACCAGCCTCTCGGGACAGAATGACGAGCTTGCGGATTACATCCTTTCCACTCAGGTCAATGCGCGGATCGGGCTCACTGTAGCGCTCCTCCTGCGCCATGCGGATGGTGCGGCTGAAAGGCACATCGGCACTGATGCGGTTGAAGATGAAGTTGAGCGTACCACTCAGCACTGCCTCTATCCTCAGAATCTTGTCACCGCTGTGTATCAAGTCGTTGATGGTATTGATGATGGGGAGTCCGGCACCTACATTGGTCTCGAAGAGATACTTCACGCCACGCTGACGAGCTGTCTGCTTAAGCAGTCGGTAGTTATCGTATGCGCTCGAAGCAGCAATCTTGTTGGCAGCCACTACGGAAACGTTGTGCTGTAGCAGATCCTGATAGATGGAGGCCACCTCAGGACTCGCCGTGCAATCCACGAAGACGGAGTTGAAGATGTTCATGCCGAGAATTTCCTCCTTCATGCGTTCCACGGTGGCTGGCTGGCCCTGTTCGTGGAGCACCTTACGGAAGTCGCCCAGGTCAATGCCTGCACGCGTGAAGAGCATCTGCTTGGCATCGGCAATACCCACCACGTTGAGCTGCAGTCCATTCTCCTGCATCAACTTCTGGCGCTGACCGTGAATCTGCGCAATCAAGCTACCCCCTACGGTACCTATACCGCAGATGAAGAGGTTGAGCACCTGATATTCGGAGAGGAAGAAGGAGTCATGGATAACATTGAGCGACTTACGCAGCCAGCGGCTATCCACGACGAAGGAGATGTTGGTCTCCGAGGCACCCTGTGCGCAAGCTATAACGTTAATGCCGTTGCGCCCCAATGTGCCAAACAGCTTGCCAGCAATACCCGGCGTATGCTTCATGTTTTCACCCACAATAGCCACCGTGGCCAGGTTCTTCTCGGCTGTAATCGGTGATATCTCACCCATCTCGATCTCCTTGGCAAACTCTTCGTTGAGCACAACACACGCCAGGTCGGCATCAGCATTGCGCACACCGATAGAAGTGGAGTTCTCCGACGAAGCCTGCGACACGAGGAAGACGCTGATACCATTTTTAGCCAAGGCCTTGAAGATACGGTAATTCACGCCGATCACGCCCACCATGCCAAGGCCCTGGACGGTAATCAGGCTGGTATCGTTGATGCTGGAGATACCCTTGATGGCCTTACCTTGCGGCGAGCTTACCTCCTGCTTGATGATGGTACCCGGAGCCTGAGGATTGAAGGTGTTCTTAATTAATATAGGTATATTCTTATGGCATACGGGGTAAATCGTAGGAGGATAGACCACCTTAGCGCCGAAGTTGCAGAGCTCAGTGGCCTCTACGTAGCTCAGTTCGTTGATGGTATAAGCATTGGGAATGACACGGGGATCAGCGGTCATGAAGCCATCCACATCGGTCCATATCTCCAGCGAGTCGGCATCAAGGGCTGCGGCTACGATGGCCGCAGTATAGTCGCTTCCTCCACGACCCAGGTTGGTGACATCACCCGTCAGCTTGTCAGTAGAGATGAAGCCAGGAATGAGCGAACGCTGCGGCAGCTTGCTGAAGGTGCGACATACCAACTCGTTGGTCAGCTCTGTATCGAGCACGCTCTTGTTGTGCTTACGCTCGGTCTTGATGAATTCACGCGAGTCAAACCAGGTGGAACCGGTCAGCTCAGCAGCGATGATGCTGGATAGGCGTTCACCGTAGCTCACAATCATGTCGCTCGTCTTGGGTGAAAGGTCCTTGATGAGATATATACCCTGGAAGATGTTCTTCAGTTCACAGAGCAACACACCTACCTGGTGCTCCAGACTCCGGCGAGCCTCCCCTTGAGGTATCACCTCACGGATCATCTCTTCATGGCGGCGTACGATTTCGCGGTATTCACTTTCGTAGTTGGCATTGCCCTCGGCAGCCATCTTCGAGGTATTGATTAATTTATCGGTGATGCCACCCAGGGCGGAGACCACCACTATGACGGGTTCTTCCTGAGACTCAACAATCTGTTTTACATTCAAAATACTCTTTACGGAACCCACTGAGGTGCCGCCAAACTTCATTACTTTCATGATATGTCGTATCTGTTTTTAAAATTCTAGTTCAAGGGGATATTCATCTATCCTATGCAACAAGCCTCCTCCCCTTAGAGGGGACTGCATATCGGGATGGAACAAAAAAATAAGCTGATTGAAAATGCGTGTATCACGTAGAAACACAAAATACTATCCTTAACCCCGAGGGGTCATGGTACCGACGTATGTCGATATGACGAAGTGAAGATAGTAACTGTTAATCATCATGTTGCTACGCTTTATTGAAATTCGCGGCAAAATTAAGAATAAATATTTTCAAACTATCACTTTTTCTCACTTTTTTGCGATATTTTTTTTCAGAGAATAAGGTGCATCTAGATTATTTCAAAAAGATAATATCAATTTGTCGAATAATTCAATAAAAAACCGTATCTTTGCAGAGAAAATATTCAATTATAACACGGATGAACGGCTCTAACACTTCCATTTTGCTAATTTACACCGGAGGAACCATCGGCATGATGGAGAATCCGGAAACAGGTGCCCTTGAGAATTTCAACTTGGAGCAACTCCAAAAGCACGTGCCTGAGCTGGAGCGCTTCGACTTCAGCATCGATACTTATACATTTGAGCCCCCTATCGACTCATCAGACATGGACACGGAGAGCTGGCGCAAGCTGGTGGAAGTGGTGAGCTGCAACTACGAACGCTACAGCGGCTTCGTTATCCTGCACGGCACAGATACCATGGCTTTTACAGCCTCAGCACTGAGCTTTATGCTCGAAGGGCTCGCCAAGCCGGTGATTCTCACGGGCTCACAGCTACCCATCGGAGTGCTACGCACGGACGGCAAGGAGAACCTGCTGACCAGCCTAGAGATAGCGGCAGCCACACGTGAGGACGGTTCGCCCATGATACCTGAGGTGTGTATCTTCTTCGAAAACCACTTGATGCGAGGCAACCGCACCACGAAAATCAATGCAGAAGACTTCAACGCCTTCCGTTCCTTCAACTACCCTTCACTAGCCACAGCAGGCATCCACATCAAATACAATCTGCCCCAGATCAACACCAAGCACCCCCAAAATGAGAAACAACTGAAACCTCACTACTTGCTGGACACCAACCTGATGGTACTCAAGCTCTTCCCCGGCATTGGCCAGGGCATCGTGGACGCCGTGCTGCACACGCCAGGACTGAAGGCTGTGATTCTGGAGACATACGGCTCAGGAAATGCGCCGAGCAAACCGTGGTTCCTCGAAGCACTGAGCGAGGCTACTCAACGGGGTATCGTAGTGGTAAACGTCACGCAATGCAACGCCGGCACAGTGGAGATGGAACGCTATGAGACAGGGTATCACCTGATGCAAGCCGGAGTGGTGAGCGGTTACGACATGACCATAGAGGCTGCTGTGGCCAAGCTGATGTTTCTGCTCGGTCATCGCTACTCCCCTGCCGAGGTGCGCCGCTTGATGATGACTCCGCTGGCCGGCGAAGTAACAGTATGAATCACCGAATGATGAACCCTGCGGCAGCCAAGTGTTGCCAATAGGAGGGATAGGACTTGCTGACCACCTCGGGATGGGCTATGGCAAGTGCAGGAACGCTGAGGACAGCTGGTGCAAAAGCCATGGCCATGCGATGGTCATCGTAAGTAGCAATCACAGGGTGATCCTCCCTGGGGCAACGCTCGCCATTCCAGGAGAGTATGCTGTCGTGCTCGTCTTTGATCACATAGCCCAGCTTATGGAGTTCCTGCTGAAGCGCACTGATGCGGTCAGTCTCCTTGATGCGCAGGCTCTGCAACCCACTGAAGCGGAAGGGAATACCCATCAAGCAGCAGGTCACGACAAAGGTCTGCGCCAGGTCGGGGATATCAACCAGATTCTCCACTAGACGGGCCACAGGTGTACCCAACTTAGTAAGCCGTACCCCCTCGTCAGTGAACGCTGTATGTACTCCCAACTTAGCAAAAAGCTCCGCACCACGACTATCGCCCTGGCTGCTGCGGGGGAATAGTCCCAACAAATCAATACAAGGATTTTGCCCTTGCTGCCAAAGCGCCATCATCTCATACCAATAGGAGGCAGCACTCCAGTCGCTCTCCACGGTGAAGGACACATCGCGGTAGCTCCCTGGTTCCACACGGATGGTGCGCTCATCGGTCCAGCGGGCCTCAGCACCGTAGTGCGCCATGAGAGAGAGAGTAAGATTGATGTAGGGCACGGAGATCAAGTCACCCGTCAGATGAAGGGTCAAGCCATTGGGCAGCGTAGGACCTATCATCAGCAGGGCGGAGATGTACTGGGAGCTGACGCTACCTGCCAGCGTGATTTCGCTGCCAGGTAGCGCTTTCCCGTGAATCAACAGGGGTGGAAAACCTTCGGCTTCAGCATAGCAGATATCAGCACCCAGGGTACGGAGGGCATCGACCAAGAGGCGGATGGGCCGCTGCTTCATGCGGGCACTGCCAGTGAGCAGCCGTCTGCCACTGCGGGTACTGAGGTAGGCTGTGAGGAATCTCATAGCCGTTCCTGCGGCATGAATATCAATCTCGGTACCATCGTGCTCCAAGGCACGAATCATCACCTCCGTATCATCGCAATCACTCAAGTTAATGGGGCGTTGCACTCCCCCACTCAAGGCATGCAAAATCAAGGCGCGGTTGCTGATGCTTTTCGATGCGGGCAAAGCCACGCGGACCTTCAGCATCTCAGGAGCTTTCAGCGTAAAAGTCGGTTCCATTCCTGTTGTAGTCATTATTTGTATATTGTTTGTAGATAGAATGTACTATGGTAAATCAATGGTTATTTTCCAATCTCCTTGAGTAACTCCTCCACGGCTCGGCGAAGCTGAGTGTCTTCACCTGTCACGATGGTCTCAGGAGCATTAAGCACCAGTATATCAGGTTCCAGCTGCTTGTTTTCCAGGTAACTGCCATCGGGCAACTGGTAGCCGATGACGGGAATACCGAAGATGAGCGAACGGTCCTGCAGCGTCTCCCACGACACACTGGTCATCGTACCTGGTACAGGAGCTCCCACGAGCTTGCCTATGCCACGGCGCTTATAGACCCAGGGGGTACCATGGGCATTGGAGTAATTGGCCTCACACTGAAGCATGATGCTGGGCTTATTCCAGCGGCGGCTAGGCATGTCGCATGCCTCACGGCCACGAACCACCTGGGTAAGGTACTTCTCACCGCTGAAGAGAATCTCAATGTCCTCGTGCAGACGGCCACCACCATTGAAGCGAGTGTCTATCACGATGCCGTCGCACTGATTATATTTGCCAAGGATGTCACTATAGACCGTGCGGTAACTACCATCACCCATCGACTGGATGTGTACATAACCCAAACGACCGTCAGACCAGCGCTCCACGTCGGCTGCACGCTGCTTCACCCAGCGGGTATAGAGCAGGTTGTTCATCGTGCCCTGCGAAATGGGGAGAACCACCTCCTCCCAACGCTCACCGCTCTGCGGATTGTAGCAGCTGACGAGAGTCTTCCGACCCACCTTGTTGGCCAGTAACGGCGCATAGTCGGCCTCAGCAGAGAGAGGCTGACCATCAATCTTCTCCACAATCACACCCGCCTTAACACGGCTCGTGGCACGGCTGAAGGGACCCTTTTCCACCACTTCGGCCACCTTCAGACCATTGCCCTGGTAGCTCCAGTCGTAAAGCAAACCGAGGTTGGCCGTAGGTTCGCTCTGGAGATTAGAGTAATAACGGCCTCCGGTGTGCGATACGTTGAGTTCACCCAACCATTCGCTGAGCATCTCGGCAAAGTCATAGTTGTTGTTGATATGGGGCAGGAACTTACGGTAAGCCGCACTCATGGCATCCCAATCCACCCCATGCATAGTGAGGTTGTAGAAGCGCTTCTGCTCCTGGCGATAGACGTGATTGAACATGTACTCGCGTTCGGCAGCCAGGTCCATCTTGAGGTCGGCCTGATAGCTGATGTTGTCGAGTTTGTCCGACTTGAGATCCATGCGCTTAGCTATGTTTCCGCCGAGGATAAACATTTTCTCTCCCTTGGCATCAAGCTCCAACGAAGCCCATCCGGCATCGAGCTTATGTATCAACTTGGTTTCACGTTTGCGCAAATCCATCTTCCAGAGGTCGTATCCGCCTTCAAACGAGGCGAGGTAGTAGAGGTTCTCCCCGTCGGGCGAGAGGAGGGCGTCGGTCATGTGTGAGGAATTGGGGGTGAGGCGTACCATGCGGTCCTGAATACCCTCCAACTCCACCTTGATGGGCTTCACCTCAGGGCTCTCCTCATCAGCGCCCTTCTTGGCATCCCCTTTCTTGGCACCCTTCTTTTTGTCGGCACCCTTCTTATCTTTCGATTCTTCCACCTTCTTGTTGGCCTTCTCCAGCTCTTTGAGCAGTTCGTAGTCCTCCTTACTCAAACGGTACTTGTCGTAGGCATCCTGGTTGAGGAAGACGAGCAGGGCATCATCAAGCGAGCCCCACGAAGCATGAGAACGCATACCATAGCGTTCGCTGCTGAAGAGAATGGCATTGCCCTCCATCACGAAGCGGGGATGGCCGTGCATATAGCCACTGCCAGTGAGGTTGGTGATTTCACCACCCTGGGCGCTTACCAAACCTATATCGCTGTATGGGTCGCGGCGATTGCCAATGAATTCCAGGGTAAACCACTTGCCATCGGGGCTCCAGCGATAGGAAAACTCACCGCCGGTGTCGTACCAGGTGGAGCCATCGGTGACCTGACGCACAAGGCCGCTCTCCAAGTTGAGCACCATGAGGCGGAAACGGTCCTCGATGAAGGCCAGTTCCTTGCCATCGGGACTGAAGGTGGGCATCATGCGCTCCACATCGGCTGAGGGGAGGAGAATCTCCTCGTCAATCAGCGTAGCGTTGGCAAAGTTGGGGTCCTCCTTACGGGCAATACGTGCCACGACGAGCTGTACCTTACCGTCGCGTTCGCTGCAATAGGCCAAAGTACGGTTGTCAGCTCCCCAGGTGATGCTACTCTCGGCAGCTGCGGTATGGGTAATCTGCTTGGTGGTATTGTAATCCACGGAGGTAACAAACACTTCTCCCCGGAGGATGAAAGCCACTTGCTTGCCGTCGGGTGAGGGTACCGCATCAGTAGCTCCACGACTCAAGCGAAGGTTGGCAAAGGAGGGAGCTTCATCGCTGGTCACATTGATGGCCACCTTCTTAGGCTCATTACCAGGATGCTGGGTATAGATTTCACCATCGTAGGTATAGCAAAGCTGTCCGTTGCCCCCCATGGAGAGGAAGCGTACGGGATGGGTGGTGAAGTGGGTCACAGCCTCTGCCTTCAAGGGATTAGCCACATCGAGGGCATAGACGTTGAAGGTACCTCCGTTGCGCTCGCTGAGGACATAAAGCTGCTTGCCATCAGGGCTAAGCACGGGGTTCCGGTCTTCGCCCGGACGCTGGGTAAGGTTGGTGTGACGACCTGTGGCTGTATCGACCACCCAGATGTCACGCGTTATCGAGGAGGTGTGATGCTTGCGCCATTCGTCCTCGCCCCCCTTACGATCCTGGTAATAGAGACGGCTGCCGTCAGCACTGAAGCAGACCATCTCGGCGGGTGTAGCCAGCACTTGCTGCGTACGTCCGCCCATGACGGGCACCTTATAGAGTTCTGTCATGGCTCCTGAGGGGAAAAGGGCACTGCTGGCAGGATCCTGGATGGCAGCGGAGAAGTAGATATCACGTCCATCGGGAGAGAAACTCCAGGGTAGTTCACTGCTGGAGTGGGTGGTGAGGCGTGTGGCCGCTCCACCTTCTGCGGGCATGACGAAGATATCAAAGTTACCGTAGCGGTCGCTAGCAAAGGCAATCTGCTTACCGTCAGGGCTCCACACAGGGTTACTTTCGTAAGAATCCTGGGTGGTGAGACGCTGTGCTTCACCACCAATGGCGGCCACTTTATAGATATCGCCTTTGTAGCAGAAAGCGATTTGTGTCCCATCGGGGGAGATGCGCACATCACGCATCCACAGGGGGGTGATGGCATAGCTTGTCAAGGCTGCCATGCCCAGACAGAAGGTTATCAGTCTCTTTTTCATAAAAAGATAATGTTTATAAAGTCGGTTTTCAATAGAATCTTTCAAGTAAAGGTGAAGAGATTACTTCATGCCCCGGGCCTTGTAAATCATCTCCTTGGCATTATTGATTTGCTGAAACTTCTCTTCAGCAGCACGTTTCACGTCTTCACCGAGCGTGGCCACACGGTCGGGATGATGTTTGAGCGCCATGCGGCGGTAAGCAGCTTTCACCTCGTCGTCGGTGGCCGTGGGAGCCACTTCAAGTACCTTGTAGGCCCCTTCGAGACTGTTTCCACCCAGGTTGAGCATCGAGAGAGCCTCCTGCTCGCTCAGTCGCATGGCGGAGGCCACCTCTTTGAGGGCTTCAATCTCGGCTTGACAGACGGAGCCATCCGCCTTGGCTATCTCAGCCAGGAAGGCCAGTAGCTGCAGGCGCTGCTCGGGGGTGAGGTTGTCAGCAATCTGTGCACCGCAGTCACGTATGGTCTGACGGAAAGCCATCGGGTTGTTTTGGTCCATCCGCTTACGCTGCTCAAAGAGGTTGAGCAGGATCTGCTCCCCCTGCTGAGCGGCTACGGGACCAAAGTTCTGACGCAGGAACTGACGCACATACTCCATCTCGCTATGCATCACCTTGCCATCGGCCTTGATGATGTACGAGGCCATGACCAGCAGCGAGAAGAGGAAGCTGTTACGCTGTCCTTCAGCGGCACTGTATCCCCTACTGCCGGTATCATCGCCCTCACGGGAATAGTCCCACGAGGGAGCGTCACTGCTCGATTCGAAGATGGAGCCGAGGGCATAACCGGCCAAAGCACCGATAGGGCCACCGGCCATGAAACCGATGATGCCCCCAATCCATTTTGCTGCTCCCATAAAAATATCAGGAGTTTATTTCAGTTCGGCCAGGGCCTCCTTGATGCGGCGGATGGCCTCTACAATGTTCTCATCACTCGTAGCGTAGCTCATGCGGATGCACTCAGGAGCACCAAACGAGGTACCACCTACGCAAGCCACATGACCCTCCTCGAGCAGATACATGGCCAGCTCGTCGGAGTTATTGATGGTGCGGCTATGAGCCGACTTGCCATAGAACGAGCTGCACTTAGGAAAGAGATAGAAGGCTCCCTGAGGCACGTTAACCTCAAACCCAGGCACCTCCTTGGCCAGACGGACAATCAGGTCACGACGACGCTCAAAGGCTTTACGCATCTCTTCCACTGGTTCCTGCGAACCGGTATAAGCGGCTTCGGCTGCCTTCTGCGATACCGAACAGGGGCCTGAAGTATATTGACCCTGCAGCTTGTTGACACCCTTCACAATCCACTCAGGTCCAGCAATGAATCCGATGCGCCAGCCAGTCATGGCGTAGGCCTTGGATACACCGTTGACAATCACCACACGCTCCTTCAACTCCGGGAACTGAGCGATGCTCTCGTGACGACCAATGTAGTTGATATGCTCATAAATCTCATCAGCGATGACATAAACCTGCTCGTGACGAACCAGTACTGCAGCCAATGCAGCCAGCTCCTCCTTGCTATAGACCGAACCCGTGGGATTGGAGGGAGAGCAGAGAATCAGCGCCTTGGTCTTGGGGGTTATGGCAGCTTCAAGCTGTTCGGGGGTAATCTTGAAGTCCTGTTCAATACCTGCGGCTACGATGACAGGAGTACCCTCGGCCAGCTTCACCATCTCGGGATAGCTCACCCAGAAAGGGGCGGGAACGATGACCTCATCACCTGGATTGACCAGCGTGAGGATGGTGTTGCAGACTGACTGCTTGGCACCGTTAGCACACGAGATCTGTGCAGCGGTATAGTCAAGTCCATTCTCCTGCTTCAGCTTGGCTACGATAGCGTTGCGCAATGAGGGATAACCTGCCACGGGAGAGTAACGTGACCAGTTCTCGTCGATGGCCTTTTTAGCAGCCTCCTTGATATGCTCGGGTGTGTTGAAATCAGGTTCACCCACACTCAGGTTGATGACATCTACACCTTGTGCCTTGAGTTCGGCACTCTTCTGCGACATGGCCAGGGTAGCCGATGGCGACAGACTGTTCAGACGATTGGATAATGTATTCATAGGAATGTTATTGTAAGAAGTTTATTGTCTAATTCTAATCAGTTAAATGTTCACGGCTGAAGAGTTAACTGTTCACAGCTGGGGAGTTAACTCTTCAGGGCTGAGAAGTTAACTCTCCAGGGTTGGTCAGTTCGCTCTCCACAAGCCGACTGCAGAACCATATATTAATGTACGCGCGAACATTAAATTGTATATTATTTGTTGAAGTGCAGCATATGACCCATACGCTCCTTCTTGGTGCGGAGGTAGCGTTCGTTGTAGCTATTGGGCGTGGTCTCTATAGGCACGTTCTCCATGATCTCCAGGCCGTAGGCTTCCAGGCCCACGCGCTTCACGGGGTTGTTGGTGAGCAGACGCATCTTATGTACGCCCAGTTCTCGCAGGATCTGCGCCCCAACGCCATAGTCACGTTCATCGGCCAGGTGTCCCAGATGAAGGTTAGCATCTACCGTATCCATGCCATCTTCCTGCAACTTGTAGGCTTTGATTTTGTCCATCAGTCCGATACCGCGTCCCTCCTGGTTGAGATAGACCAGCACGCCCTTGCCGGCTTCGTCTATCATCTGCATGGCGCGATGGAGCTGCTCGCCACAGTCGCAACGCATGGAGCCGAAGATGTCGCCCGTGGCGCAAGAGGAGTGCATACGCACCAGGATAGGCTCATCAGCCGTCCATTCACCCTTGAAGAGCGCCACATGTTCCAACCCCGTAGCCACCTGACGGAAGGGGATAAGGCGGAAATGACCATAGTCAGTAGGCATGTCCACCTCTACGCCCTTCTCCACGATGGATTCTTGCTTTAGACGATAAGCGATAAGGTCAGCAATGGAGACGAGCTTGAGGTTATACTGGTCAGCAATGCGACGTAGCTCAGGCAGACGCGCCATGGTGCCGTCATCGCTCATGATTTCCATCAGAGCAGCAGCCGGATAGAGTCCAGCCAAACGAGCCAGGTCAACTGCAGCCTCTGTATGCCCTGCACGACGCAGCACGCCCTTGTCCTGGGCATAGAGCGGATTGATGTGACCGGGACGGCCAAAGGTGGCCGGTGTGGAGGTGGGGTCTGCCAGGGCTCGGATGGTGGCAGCACGGTCAGTAGCCGATACACCGGTAGAGCAACCCTCCAGCTTGTCGATAGTGACGGTGAAGGGAGTGCCGAGCACCGAGGTGTTATCCATCACCTGATGAGGCAGGTCGAGCTCTCTGCAGCGAGACAGGGTGATAGGTGCACAGAGCACGCCGCGCGCATGTTTCAACATGAAGTTGACCTTCTCAGGGGTGATCTTTTCGGCAGCGATAATAAAATCGCCTTCGTTTTCACGATCCTCATCGTCCACGACGATGACGAAATTGCCGGCCTTGAAATCTTCAATGGCCTCTTCAATGCTGTTCAATAGTACCTTTTCCATATCGGGTTTAATTGTTATTTTTATCTAGTTGGGGAATCAGTTGAATAATCTCGTTGTTGGTGGCTATGATGCGCTCCAGGTCCTTGCTGAGCCGGATGCGGAAAATCCAGATCCTTACATAGAAGAAGATGCCCACAGGGATGCAGAGGCCGCAGAACAGGTTGAGCCACCAGGTGTGGAAGGGACGTACGTGGGCATGGACAGGGATGATGGGATAGTTGTTGAGGCGGTTGAGCAGATGCACCGAGCGGGTATTGGCCATCTCCTCGATGAGTGCTTCCATCTGCTCATTGATACCTACCATCTCCTCATCAATCGCGGTGTTAAGCCACATCCTGACGTAGTGAGGGGCCCGCTTGAGACGGCGGCTCTCGGCATAGTCCTTACACTGGTTGCTCAGCTTCTCCAGGTCGGCTGGCAAACGGAGGTAGTCAGGATCGTCGATGATTACCTCCTTGCGGAAGAGGTGACGCACTGAGCGTATGCCCATTACCCGCTTGAACCAGTTGGCGTAGGCATCGGCATTGAGCACCACGGAGTCGTTATTCGACTTGTAGGTCAGGAAAGCGCCGAGCGGAGCCAGTACGGCTGTACTGGTCCACATGCCCATCCATACCACCCACTGCCCGTCACGAGCCATCTTATAGCCGGTATTATTAATAATGTAGTAGATAATGAAGATAAGTACCGACACCACCACGGGCATACCGAGACCACCCTTACGGATGATGCCACCCAAAGGGGCGCCAATGAAAAAGAAAATCATACAAGCCAAGGAGAGGGTAATCTTCTCGTGCCAAGCCGTCTGATGGCGGCGTAAGGAGTAGTCAGATTGCGTGAGGTTAAGGCTCTTGAAATTCCAATCGTTAGAGGTACTCTCGGCACGGTTACGGGCTGCCGAGAGCCAGCGTTGCCGGTCTTGCAGTGTGCCTGAGCGATAGACACTGTCTATATTCACTGGGCCGATGGTCTCCTTCTGCAGTTTGATTGAGTCGCTGCGACTGGGCGGATTACCGATACGATAGACATTGCCCAATGCATCATTGTAGTAACTACGGCCCACACTGTCGTTGCGGTGGGAGATAGAGTCTATACTGGCTTGCAGCATACGCATGTCCTTACTGTTGGACTGGTTACTCATGATTCCCTCATCCATCATGTTGAAGTCGGAGTCAAACTCGATAATGGCATGTTTTTCCATAAAGGCCTCACGGCGGTAAGGCACGTTACGCTGGTTCATGTTCTGCGACTTGAGGTTCTCAAACTGCTCACCACTATAGAGATGAAGGTAGAGGTGCTGCTTGTCGGCCGTCATCTCCAGACGGCCAGAGTCGGCCTTGATGACCTGCGCGTTCTCAAAACCCTTATCAAAGTTGTAGATGAGTACATCGTAGAGCATACCTGTCTTGCGATCTTTATGCCTGACGTAAAGGTTATAGCCGTCTATTTCATCGTAGAATACGCCCTCGGGAATGTCCACCTCGGGCGACTTCTGCTTCATGGAGAGCAGCAAAGTCCAGAGCTTCGACTGCGCCTTGGGTCCTATGACGTTCTGAAAGTAGAACGACATGCAGCAGACGAAGGCAATGAAGACAATGAGCGGACGCATGATGTTGAGCAGGGAGATGCCAGCTGCCTTCATGGCCAGCAATTCAAAGCGTTCACCGAAGTTACCGAAAGTGATGAGAGCCGCCAGCAGCACAGCCAATGGCAACGAGGCGGGCACGAGCGTGAGGCCCGAATAGAAGAAGAACTGGGCAAGCACGGTCATCTCCAGACCCTTGCCCACCATTTCGTCTACATACCTCCACAGAAACTGCATCATGAAGATAAAGAGACATATAAAAAATGTCCCTGTGAAGAGCAGACAGAAACTCTTCAATATGAATATATCTAACTTTTTTATTCTCAACATGTTGAATTGCCACTATTCCAATGGAGCGACAAAGGTAGTACAAAATCGGGAGTTATGGAAATTTTTATCCGCAAAGATTTCCTAACGGCACAAAAGAATCCTAGAAGACTTAATCAGAAGCCACAGGTCTGCCTCAAGGTTTTGACCGATTTATCCCAAATTTCGCAGAGGTCGTCCACATCTTCGGCATAGCAGTAGTCAGTCACCTCGAGCACAAAGTCAGTGGTGAGCTCACTATACGACATCTTGAGTTCGAACTGACCGCGGCTGATGCCGTCATCGAGCCAATGGAAACGGATGAACGAATAGGCCCTCATGGCCCCCACTTCGGCCTTGCGCATCTCACTCTTTCCCCAATGAAAGGTTACCTGCCTGCCATCAGAATCCACCTTATCAGCAAACCAACCTTCTAGCCCCATAGGAGTGCTGATGGCATTCCAAAGTATTGTTTTCGATGTAGCATTGAGAGCATACTCCAGATGTAATCTCTGTTTGTCCATAGCATATTATTATATTTGCGGGCCAAAATATGGACTTTTTTCGACATGGCCAAATTTTCAGGCGAATAATTTATCAAATTCCTTATTTCAGCATATTTTCGACAAAGAATGCATTTTTTTTGCAGAAAATTTTGGCAGTATAAAAATAAGCCGTATCTTTGCACCCGAAATCAAAAAACACCTGGCGGGATAGCTCAGCTGGTTAGAGCGCATGATTCATAATCATGAGGTCCCCGGTTCAATCCCGGGTCCCGCTACAACGAAAATTTCTTATTGACTGCTAAAGTGGCTTCCACACTTGGCGGTCTTTTTTTTTACAAGACCAAGATGCAACAGACACGATACAGACTCCTCTTGATGCTGCTCACGGCTGTGGGGACTTTCCTCTTTTGGCAACTGGAAGCACCGGGACTGCTTAACTACCACGAGCAGAACCAACTCTTCCTTTTTACCTTCGACCACCTGCTCCAAGCACTCTCACTGCCTGGCGGAATGGCTGACTATCTGGCTGAAGCAGGCATACAGTTCTCCTACTACCCCACCCTCGGTGCCCTCTGGATGTCCATACAAAGCACGCTGATCTTCATATTGCTCAGCAGGTTACTCGCCCAACTACGCCCCCACTACGGCGTGGCACCCCTGCTGCTCACGGTGGCTCTAACGCTTATGACCTGCCACGTACGCTGGACTCCTGCCCTCCCCATGGCACTCCTCCTCGTGCTCGCAACCATTTGGTTAACAGGCAAGAGTAGTCCGTGGACAGACCTGTTACGACTCCCCGTACTCTACTGGATGGTAGGCCCGGTGGCCTGGCTTTACGCTGCGTGGCGTTTACTCACGATAGGACGGCGTATGGCATGGGGCATCCCTTACCTGAGCCTCATCGTAGCAGCAGCTGCCTATGGTCTGACGCAATGGCCATGGCAAGTGATATTGGCCGGCATACATTACCGCACTGATGCCCTGCAAACACCCTGGGCAGCTCACCTGCTCACGGCCCTGTTTCTTCTCCCCGCCATCTATTTCCGCCTGGTAACTACGTCAATACATGTTCCCCTTTTGCTCCTACCCTATCCACTAGCCCTCGGAATCCTCCTTCTTTTCTGTCGCCCCGACCGCAACGAGATGGAGATACTACGGCTGGACATGCTGGTACGCCATGGACAATGGGAGGAGGTACTACGCCGTGTGGAGCATCGTGCTGTACCCACCCCGTTCACCTCACAATGCGCCAACCTGGCCCTAGGCATGACAGGCCAGCTTCCTCACCGCATGTTTGAGTTCTATCAAGATGGTCCCGAAGCACTGCTGATGCCCATGATGAGAGACAATGTAAGCGACCTGCCTACTGCTGAAGCCTTCTTCCAGCTGGGCATGATCAACGAAGCCCTGCGCTACACCACCGACCTGCAGCAGTCCATCCTGACCTACAAACGAAGCGGACGCTTTACAAAGCGCATGGCCGAATGCCACCTCATTAACGGCAACCATACGGCAGCAGCCAAGGAGCTGCAATGGCTAGAGCAGAGTCTGTTCTATCGTTCATGGGCAAAGGAGTGCCTGCGCCTCATCGGCCTTGACAACCTTATCGACCAGCACCCTCTCTACGGTCATCTGCGCAAACTGCGCTTCAAGGAGAACTTCCTCTACAACTACGACGAACGCCACAAGATGTTGGGGCTACTCTTTGTGAGCAACCCTGATAACCTGCTGGCGTTGTACTACCACATGGCTCAGTTGCTACTCAATGGCGATGTGCCCATGCTGATGCAAAGTATGCCCTGGGTACAGCAATACAGCGGCCTCAATCAGATGCCCGCCAGCTACCGTGATGCACTGGAGTATGCCCAGCAAAAGAAGAGTGCCCATGAGTCTCCTTACGGGCAATACGTCAAACGCCTTCAGCAACCCAAACAAGGACAAACAAACTGATTCACTCTTCATATAATATTTAATAGGTATGAAACAGATACTATTTCTCCTCACCTTACTCCTTACCACGTCATGCACTGAGCGCGTGGAGCACGCCACCGAAGCGGATTGCCTCCCCCCCATCTATCCCGACTATATCGGCGTAACAATTCCAGCTGAACTCGCACCGCTCAACTTTGACGTCATGATGAAGGGATGTCGCAAGGTAGATGTCACCATCACGGGCAGCAAGGGGGGCACCCTCCATACCCAAGGGGTGTTTGCCAATTTTGACCCCGAAGAATGGCACAAACTGACACGGCAGAACCGAGGAGGCACTCTGCACGTGAAGGTGTATGCCAAAGGAGAGCGATGGATCAGCTACAAGCCATTTGAAATCACGGTGAGCAGCGACCCCTTACCCGACTACGGACTGACCTACAGACGTATTCAGCCTGGATATGAAGTGGGAGGCAACATCAGCATCTGCCAGCGTGAGCTGAGCAGCTACCACGAAGTGAAGCTGATGAGCGAAACGGCCCTGCCTGGACGTTGCTTCAATTGCCATACAGCCAACCGTACCAATCCTGAGCAGCTGACACTGCAAGTACGCGGGGCCAAAGGAGGCACACTGGTGCAAAAAGAGGGTAAGCAACTGTGGTACGATACCCACACCTCCGAGACCAAAGCTGCAGGTAGCTACGCCTACTGGCATCCTGAAGGACGCTACTGTGCCTACGCCACCAATTCCGTGCACCAGAGTTTTTTCGTCCGTCCCGAGGGGCGTATCGAGGTGTATCATAAGTTCAGCGACATAGTGGTACTCGACACGGAGCGCGACGAACTGCTACGCCCCGAACAGCTCTCCACCGAATCGCTGGAAATCTTTCCCGCCTTCGCTGCTGATGGTAGCCGTATCTACTTCAGTTCCTCTCTACCCTGCAACGTGCCGATGGAATACGAGAAGGTAAAATGCAGCCTCTGCGCCATCGATTTTGACGCCACTACTGGTAACTTTGGCCAGCAGGTTGATACACTACTCAACGGACCCAAGGACAGTTGCAGCTACGTACTAGCTCGTCCCTCATACGATGGCCGTTGGCTGATGCTCTGCGCTGCCGACCGAGGTAACTTCCCCGTATGCCGTGAAACGTCTGACCTCTACCTCTTCGACCTGCAAAACGGAACTTTGCGCTGCATGAACGAAGTGAACAGCTCCTATTCAGAGAGTTATCACAACTGGAGCAGCAACAGCCATTGGTTCATCTTCTCCAGCAAACGCGAAAATGGTCTGCAGAGCTGGGCCTATCTCTCCCACATCGATGGCGAGGGGCGTGCCTCCAAACCCGTACTACTGCCCCAACGCCGACCACTGCTCTACTACAAAAAGGAGGCCGACTCATTTAACTGCCCCGACTTTACCCTTACTCCTGTCATATTAGACCAACGTGAGGCATTCCACCAACTTTTCCATGGTGAACGTCGCCAAGTCAAAGTCAAGAATAAGCCAGAGTAGTCCACCTTAACCAAGATATTAGCAAGAACACTCAACGCATATAAAGAACATGAAAAAGAATCAACTCCTTGGTACATTAGCATTCCTATCCCTCCTTGCAGGAGCCTGCCATACAGTAAACGACAACGATGGGCAATGCCACATCTACGGCACAGTTAATCCCAAGTTTGAGGGGAAAAAGATATTTCTCGTACCGCAACAGGGACCTGCCGTAGCTGAAACAGTAGATTCAGTCGTCATAAAGGGAGGCCGATTTGCCTTCCATGTAAATCCCGGTGAGATGAAGATAATCCGCATCGACTACCATTTCCGGACGGGAGTGGAAGAGCTGCTGGTAGTGGCTGAACCTGGTCGCATCGAGGTGAACATCGACTCCATAAGCCATGGGGGAGGTACTCCTCAGAATAACTCACTACAGCAGTGGAAGGAATATACCATGGCTCACACCGAACGTGTCATTCCCTATCGTATAAGGCTGCGTGAAGCAGTCAAGCAGGGTAATAAAGCAGAGCAAGAGAGACTGACCCAGGTCATTGACAGCCTACAAAGAGATTACCGTCGCCATTCACGCCAACTGGCTAGACAGCTGAAGGAGGGTATTTTCCACGACTTCCTGACCCGTCAGTTCCCGAGCACCATCAAGCGACGAATGCCCGACGGCACAGTGGAAGTGGTACCCTACGATTGAAGCCTCATCGCAGCAAGATGCGCTCACCAGCATTCTTGGCCAGCAGCATCTGCAACTTCATCAGCTCACCACAACGCGCCATAATCTGGCTACACCGTCCTTTGTCAGCCGCCACTGCAGGGTCCTGCAGTGTGCGCAAATGCTGCTTAATCTCCTCACCCACAATGGCCAGCTTGAAGCTCATCATAATCTGAGGCACCAACTCGTCCAGCCGCTCCTCATCAGTCAAGATTTTCTGTGCCCGCGAATGGTACTTGCTGAGCTGATAGCGATCACTGAGCAGTTCGGCACACACCTTACTAATATGGGGATCAAGGTGGTTAATGAAGTAATGTTCTGCCACGAAGCCCGGGTCGGTCTGATGTGCTGCAGCCTCACCGAGGATACGACGATGAATTTCATTGTGAAACGTAAGTTCATCTTGCTGTAGCTCGCTGATGATATAGTCAATCACGGAGAGCGGGGGTAATTCGCAGCCCTCTTCATCGGTCATTCCTTCAAACATCCTCCTTTCCCCATAGCGTACCACCAATTGGATGAGCTGACGCTCGTAACGGTAGAACTCCGACTGGTTGCGCTGCTGCACGGTAATGAGTGATTCAGGTAAGGGAGAAATCTGCCCGAAGTTCTCACTGAAAGAGGCTTCATCACCTACGTTAATGGCAGACTGACCATCAGGATTAGCCAGTGCTACTCCACCCTGATTCGCAGAAACGGGGTTTTCAGCAATTGTTCCTGCGGGGACATCATTCGTCGTCACGTTCTCCTGTTGAGTCCCCCCAGTGAGTGTGGATTGCGGATTTTGAGCTTTGGCAGCCTCACGCGCACGTTGCTCAGCATCCATCTCGGCCTTCTTCTCCCGCCGTTTGGCCACCTCACTCACCAGCAGACGATTGTCCACACCGAGCATCTGTGAACACTCGCGGATATAGACATCGCGATTGATGGCATCAGGTATAACAGCTATGCTCTGCACCACACTGCTGATAAGCTTCACGCGACTTTGAGGATCATCGGCTGCCTCGTTCAGCAGCAAGCTGGTCTTGAAACGAATAAAGTCCTGCTCGTGGTTGGTAATGAAACGGCGAAAATCCTCTGCGTTATGCTTGCGGGCAAACGAGTCAGGATCATCGCCATCGGGCAAGAGGCACACCTTAATATTCATGCCCTCCTCAAGTAGCATGTCAATGCCTCGCAAAGAAGCCTTAATACCTGCTGCATCTCCATCGTAGAGCACGGTCATGTTCTGCGTAAATCGATGCACCATGCGAATCTGTCCATGAGTCAACGCCGTACCCGAAGAGGCTACCACATTGCAAACCCCACTCTGATGCATGGAAATCACATCGGTATAACCCTCCACTAGGTAGCATCGGTCCTGCTTGACAATGTCCTGCTTAGCCAGATAGATACCATAGAGTTCGTTACTCTTATGGTAAATCTCCGACTCAGGCGAGTTGACATACTTAGCGGCTACACCCTTGGTAGCTGATGAGAGTACGCGTCCGCCAAAGGCTACCACCTTACCACTCAGCGTATGCACAGGAAAAATGACGCGCCCCCAGAAGCGATCACGCACGCTCCCGTCCTCCTTCTCATAGCAAAGGCCTGTCTTCACCAGGTATTCACGCTTATAGGATTGTCGCAGTGCCTCATCACACAAGCCACGACCCGACTTAGGACAGTAGCCCAATTGGAATTTCTTGATGATGTCATCGCGGATGCCACGGCTACGCAGGTAAGCCAAGCCCACACTGCGTCCCTCCACCGACTCTTGAAGTGTTTTACAGAAGTAGTCACGGGCAAATTGATTAAGCACGAACAAACTGTCGCGCTCACTCTGGGCCGTTTTCTCCTCGACCGTAAGTTCACGTTCCTTAATGGGGATATTGTACTTCTTGGCTAGGTAGCGCAAGGCATCGGCAAAACCAATCTGCTCATGCTCCATGATGAAATGAACGGCATTTCCACCCTTGCCGCATGCAAAGCATTTGCAGAGTCCCTTAGCAGGCGAAACGGAGAACGAAGGGGTCGTATCGTCATGAAACGGACAGAGCCCCACGTAGTTCACACCACGTTTATGGAGGGTTACAAAGTCAGATACCACCTCATAGATTTGAGCGGCATCCATAATGCGGTCAACGGTAGCGCGGTCAATCATCTTGCATCAGCCCCCCACATCATTTTGTTACGCAACGTGTTAAAGAAATGGTGGTCGAAGCGTTTTACCACATGCACGCTGTAAGGAGCCTTGCGGATAAGAAGTTGCGTTTCCTCAGAAAGTGACTCACTCCTACCATCCACTGAGACGAGGTAGTTATGGCTCCGGCTCTCAATGCGCAGCGTAATCTCCGCATCATCATCAATCACCAATGGACGTACATTCAAGCTATGGGGTGCCACTGGCGTTATGGCAAAGGTTCGGCTGTGAGGCACAATGATTGGCCCTCCCACACTCAAGGAGTAAGCTGTCGAACCCGTGGGGGTAGCCACCACAAGTCCGTCAGCTTGATAAGTGGTGAGTTGCTCGCCATTGATGGCGGTATGGATACTTATCATTGACGATGAGTCGTGCTTGAGCACAGCTATTTCATTCAAGCCGAAAGGGCTTAAGTGAATGACCCCCGTAGGCGAAGTGACCTGCAACACGCTACGTTCCTCCACACGGTAATGACCGTGCATGATCTCCTCCACCACTTGCTCCATCTCCTCGGGCAGCACGTCAGCAAGGAAACCCAAACGCCCCGTATTGATGCCGAGGATAGGAATTTGCCTGTTGCCTACCTGGGTAGCAGCTTTCAGGAAGGTGCCATCCCCCCCCAGGCTAATAGCCATGTCGGCCTGTCCCCCTTCTTCATCGAGAAGCGACACAGGAGGAAGGCAAAACTGTTGCTCTTCGGTCAAAAAACGATAAAAGTCGCTACTCATGCATATCTCAGCCCCGTAACGCTGCAATAGTTTACATAAATGCAAGGCATGTTGCGACTTCTTAGCTTGGTAAACGTTACCAAAAAGGACAAATTTCATAGGCTTTCACATCTTTCAGAATGCAAAGATGAGTTATTTTTCTCAGAAAACAATCAAGTTATTGCGATATTTTGTATTTTTGCCGCAAATAGCGAGAAGAACAAATGACAAGATTAAGCGTTAATATTAATAAGGTGGCCACCCTTCGCAATGCCCGAGGAGGCAATGTACCCAATGTGGTGAAAGTGGCCCTGGATTGTGAGAAGTTTGGTGCAGAGGGTATTACGGTTCATCCACGTCCCGATGAACGGCATATCCGCCGCAGTGATGTATTCGATTTACGTCCTCTGCTTCGCACGGAGTTCAATATTGAAGGTTACCCTTCGCCCGAGTTCATTGACCTGGTCGTGAAGGTGAAACCTCATCAGGTCACCCTTGTACCCGACAGCCCCACGCAGCTCACCTCGAATGCCGGCTGGGACACAAAGGCGAACCTCAGCTTCTTGAGCGAAGTGCTTGAAACCTTTAAGGGAGCAAGAATCCGTACATCCGTATTCGTAGCTGCCGACAACGAAGCCATCGAGTATGCTGCCAAAGCAGGTGCCGACCGCGTAGAGCTATACACCGAGCCTTATGCCTCAGCCTACGCACAAGACCGTGAGGTAGCCATTGCCCCCTTTGTCGAGGCATCCAAGATGGCTCGTAAGCTGGGGCTAGGCCTCAACGCTGGCCATGATCTGAGTCTCGTGAACCTCCGCTTCTTCCACGAACAGATCCCCTGGTTAGATGAAGTTTCAATTGGGCATGCCTTGATCAGCGATGCCCTCTATCTGGGACTGGAACGTACGATTCATGAATATAAAAACTGTCTGATTTAATGATTACTTTACACACACTGCTACAAGCAGCTGCTGGAGCTGTAGCCCAGGAGCTCCCCGTATTGACCACCGGTACGGAAAGCAACGAGATGAACCTGTTGGAGATGGCATCAAAAGGTGGATGGATAATGGTAGTACTGGCCATCTTATCCGTTGTCTGCTTCTACATTCTCTTTGAGAGAAACTACGTCATCCGTAAGGCCGGACAAGAAGACCCGCTCTTCATGGAGCGCATCAAAGACTACATAGCCAGCGGTGAGACCAAAGCCGCCATAGGTTATTGCCGAGGTGTTCAGACCCCCTCTGCACGCATGATAGAGAAAGGCATCAGCCGCCTGGACAAACCTATCAGCGATATCCAAGCCGCTATCGAGAACGTTGGCAACATGGAGGTGGCCAAGCTTGAGAAAGGACTCACTATCATGGCCACCATCTCGAGTGGAGCACCTATGATTGGTTTTCTAGGTACCGTCATCGGCATGGTACGCGCCTTCTGGAACATGGCTAACGCAGGAAACAACATTGATATCACCACCCTCTCGGGAGGAATCTACGAAGCTATGATCACCACCGTAGGAGGACTGATTGTGGGCATCATCGCCATGTTCTCCTACAACTACCTGGTCACGCTGATTGATGGCGTCATCAACAAGATGGAAGCCAAGACCATGGCCTTCATGGACCTGCTCTACGAACCCAAGGAGAAACAATAGGAGGACCGTAGGATGTTGAAACGCAGAGCTAAAATATCCCCCGCCTTCAGCATGGCATCGATGACCGACCTCATCTTCCTGCTGCTGATATTCTTCATGATTACCTCAACCATGGTCTCGCCCAACGCCATTAAAGTTCTGCTTCCACAAGGTAAGCAGCAAACGTCGGCCAAACCATTGACCCGCGTCATCATCAACAAGGAGCTACAGCTCTATGTGGCCTTCGGCAACGACAAAGAGAAGCAGATCAACGTGGAGGAGCTCACCCCCTTCCTGCAACAGTGCGCGGAGCGGGAGCCCGAGATGTATGTAGCCCTCTATGCTGACGAGTCAGTGCCCTACCGAGAGATAGTGAATGTGCTGAACATAGCCAACGAGAATAAATTCAAAATGGTACTGGCCACACGGCCGCCCAGCAAATGAACAAACAAAAAATTGATATCAAACGAAGAGGCAAGCTAATGGGCTGGATGGGTGCACTAGCCGTCCATCTAATTCTCATCATCGGCTTGTTGCTGGCAGGATTCTCCATTCCCCAACCTGCGGAAGAGGGAGGTATGCCCGTACTGTTGGGACAAGTTCCCGAAGCAGGCGGTGAGAGCCGGCTTGTACCCGTAGAGGTGGCCTCTACTACAGAAGCCCCTTCCCAACCTGCCCCACCTGCACCCGACGATACACCGCTGATTACGCAGGAGGAGGAAGAGAGTGTGCCTGTAAAGCCAACCCCTAAACAAGAGGAGAAGAAGCCTTCCCCCACACCTGCCCCGCAACCTTCGGCAGCTGAACGTGCAGAAGCTGAACGGAAACGCGCGGAAGAAGAGGCTGCCCGCAAAAAGCGTGAAGCAGAAGAAGCCACCCGCAAAAGGGTAGCCGGCGCCTTTGGCAAAGGGGCTCAGATGGACAACCAAGGCAGCTCAAAAGGCGAAGGGCAACAAGGCGTCCCCACAGGGAATAGTGACCAAGGTGCCCTACAAGGTACGGGCGGATATGGTAGTTTCTCACTGGAGGGACGTTCATTAGGCCCCGGCGGATTACCCAAGCCTGCATACAATGTAGCCGATGAGGGGAAAGTTGTAGTCAGCATCGTGGTCAACCCAGACGGAATGGTTGTCTCTACCTCGATACATAAGTCCACTAACACCGTCAATGCCGCCCTGCGTAAAGCAGCAGAGGATGCTGCCCGGAAAGCACGCTTCAATCGCATCGACGGAAAGAGTAACCAAACAGGTACGATAACCTATTATTTTAATTTAAAATAAATCCAAGAGAGATGAAAAAGGTATATGTATTTTTTGCAGATGGCTTTGAAGAGATTGAAGCCTTTGCCTCTGTTGACGTGCTCCGTCGGGCTGGATTCGACGTTGAGATGGTGTCCGTCATGAACAATGAGATTGTAAAAGGTGCGCATCAGATATCTGTCTTTTGCGACAAAAACATAGAGAATTGTGATTTTTATGACGCCTCACTACTGCTGCTCCCTGGCGGTATGCCTGGAGCACAAACCCTTGGCGAATGTGAGGACCTGAAACGAGCCCTCTGCACGGCTGCCGAAAAGGGAGTCACCCTGGCTGCCATCTGTGCCGCACCGATGGTTCTGGGTCAACTGGGCCTGCTAAAAGCCAAAAAAGCCACCTGCTACCCCGGCTTCGAGCACCTTCTCGATGGTGCCATCTATACAGCTGCTATGGTTGAGCACGATGGCAACATCATCACTGGTAAAGGTCCTGCTGCAGCCCTTCCCTTCGCTTTTGCCCTCGTTAGACACCTGGCAGGCGAAGCCAAAGAGAAAGAGCTGAAGGAGGCTATGTGCTATAACCATTAAGTAGGCCGTGGCATGAAGAGATACGCCGTAATCGTGGCAGGAGGCAAGGGGTTGCGTATGGGTAGCGAGTTGCCCAAGCAGTTCCTCTGCATCGGTGGAAGGCCTATCCTGATGCATACACTGGAGGCCTTCCATCGTTTCGATGAAGCGATGCAGTTGATATTGGTTCTACCGCACGACCACCAGCCCCTGTGGCACAAGCTGTGTGAGGAGCATGCGTTCTCCCTCCCCTATCTGTTGGCTGACGGTGGGGAGACACGTTTCCACTCGGTGAAGAATGGTTTGGCACAAATTACGGAGGATGGTGTAGTGGCCATTCACGATGGAGTACGTCCATTCGTGAGCAAGGAGGTTCTGGAACGTTGTTTCACTGCGGCAGTCACCCGGCAGGCCGTCCTCCCCGTAATACCCATTGTAGATACCGTGCGTGAGCTGACTGCGGAAGGGAGCCTTACCGTTGACCGCAATGCCTACAAGCTGGTACAGACACCCCAGGTATTCAACGTGACGCTCCTCAAGGCGGCCTACGAACAACCCTTCACCCCTTTCTTCACCGACGACGCTTCGGTGGTGGAGGCGCTGGGGCGGCAAATCACCCTGGTGGAAGGCAACCGTGAGAACATAAAGATTACTACACCTTTCGACTTGAAAATAGCCGAAGCACTGCTTGCCGATGTTTGAACTGGAGAAGCGCGACATCAAGTTCTTAAGTGGCGTAGGTCCCCAACGGGCAGCTACCCTCAACAAGGAGTTGGGCATCTTCTCCTTGCGTGATTTGCTCTCCTATTATCCCTATAAGCATGTGGATAGAAGCCGGATTTATGCCATCAACGAGCTTGATGCCAACATGCCCTTTATCCAAATCAAAGGCGAGATTCTGGGTGTTGAACAGGCCGGCGAAGGGCGACAGAGTAGGCTGATAGCCCACTTCAGCGACGGTACAGGTATCATCGACCTGATTTGGTTTCAAGGTGCTAAATATGTGCAGAAGAGCCTAAAGGTATTCAAGCCCTACATAGTATTCGGCAGACCGTCGGTCTTCAACCAACGCATCCAGGTAGCTCATCCTGAGATAGAACCTGCTGAAGAGTTACAACTCTCTGCCATAGGTCTTCGTCCGTTCTATATGACCACCGAACGAATGAAGCGCATGAACCTCCATTCACAAAACATCGAGAAAATGATGAGATCCGTGATTCAGCAGATGACGGAGCCACTGCCCGAGACACTTACTCCCGAGCTGATTGCTGAACACCATTTGATGTCACTCACTGATGCCATCAAGAATATCCATTTTCCACAGAATGCCGAGATGCTCAAACGGGCCGAACTGCGGCTGAAGTTTGAAGAACTCTTCTACGTCCAACTCAATATCCTTCACTACGCCCACGACCGTCAACGCCACTTCCGAGGATTCGTATTCAACAAGATTGGAACCATTTTCAACACCTTTTATCACCAGAACCTCCCCTTTGAACTCACCGAGGCACAGAAACGAGTTATCCGTGAAATACGTCGTGACCTGGGTTCGGGGAAACAGATGAACCGGTTGCTGCAAGGCGATGTAGGAAGCGGCAAAACCCTTGTAGCCCTGATGAGCATGCTCATAGCCCTTGACAACGGCTACCAGGCCTGCCTCATGGCCCCGACCGAGATTTTGGCCAATCAGCACTTTGAAACCATCCGCTCGCTGCTCTTCGGCATGAATATACATGTGGAGTTGCTCACCGGCTCCATCAAGGGAAAGCGTCGCGAGGCGATTCTCGGAGGGGTATCAAAAGGCGAAGTGCAACTCCTCATAGGCACTCATGCGGTGATTGAAGAGCATGTCCAATTTGCCTCATTAGGCTTTGTAGTCATCGACGAGCAGCACCGCTTTGGCGTGGAGCAACGCTCCAAGTTATGGAAAAAGAACGTACAGCCACCTCATGTACTGGTTATGACGGCCACACCGATTCCTCGCACTTTAGCCATGACCATCTACGGCGACCTCGATGTATCCATCATCGACCAGCTTCCCCCTGGTCGCAAACCTGTGACCACCATCCACCAGCTGGAGAGCCGGCGCGATGCGCTTTTCCAATCCATACGCAAACAGATTATAGAAGGCCGACAAGTTTACTTTGTCTATCCGCTCATCACTGAAAGCGAGAAGATAGACCTGAAAAACCTCGAGGAGGGCTACCTCCACATCTGCGAGGCTTTTCCTGATTGTCAAATCTGCAAAGTACATGGCAAGATGAAACCAGCCGAGAAGGAAGAACAAATGCAAATGTTTGTCAGTGGAGCAGCTCAAATCATGGTGGCTACCACGGTCATTGAAGTTGGTGTGAATGTCCCAAACGCCACCGTCATGGTGGTGGAAAATGCAGAGCGGTTCGGCCTTTCTCAACTGCATCAGCTCCGAGGCCGTGTAGGGCGTGGCGCCGACCAGAGCTACTGCATCCTGGTGACCAAACAAAAACTCACCGACGAAACGCGCAAGCGTATCGACATCATGGTACGTACTAACGACGGTTTTGAGATAGCTGAGGCAGACTTAAAATTGCGAGGCCCCGGTGACCTGGAAGGTACACAACAAAGCGGCATGGCCTTCGACCTGAAGATTGCCAACCTGGCTCGCGATGGACAAATTATCCAATTAGCGAGGGAAGCCGCCCAACGCGTCATGGACAGCGACCCAGAAGGCATCTCTCCCCACCAAGCCTTGCTCTGGCAACAGCTGAAATCCATGCGTAAAGGCATGACAAATTGGTCGGCAATCAGCTAAACCAAAGTGTTAAATTACTTATTTTCTTCAATTTTATGTTGTAAAACATATTATTGATAAATCTATATGTATCAATAGATTAAGTCAGTATTCTATTTCAAAGAGCACCAAGAGTATTAAAAAAAGTCAATCGGTGGACCTTATATTAAAGAATAATATCTACCTTTGAACGAAAATTTGAGCAAGAATGATACAGCATTGGATTAAAATAGGTATGTTATTAGTGGCAACCATCTTGGTGGGAGCGCAGGCTTTTGCCCAGGACTTGATTGCCCGTCAGGCCCCCATAGACAGAAAATTAAAGAGCGTTGATTCCTTGGCGCTTCAAAAACAGATCCGAGCAGAGCAGTCGCTCTACCCCGGGTTAGATATCTATCCCAATTGGACGAACGAACACGTGCAAGCCTACAAAGACGCCATCGTTCCTGAAAGCTACACCTTCGACTTGACAGGCTTTACCATGCCGACCACGAATACGAAAATCACCGATATCTTTGGCTACCGTCCCCGTCGGCGCAGAATGCACTACGGATTGGACATCAAAGTCTATGTAGGTGACACCATCCGTGCAGCTTTTGACGGCAAGGTGCGCATTGTAAAGAACCAAGGTCGCAGAGGATATGGCAAATACATCGTGATTCGTCACGACAATGGCTTGGAGACAGTGTATGGACACCTTTCAAAGCAACTTGTAGATGAGAATCAACTCGTCAAGTCGGGCGAAGTGATTGGTTTAGGTGGCAACACGGGTCGTTCCACCGGTTCCCACCTCCACTTTGAGACGCGCTTCCTTGGCATTCCCATGAATCCCGCTTTGATGTTTGATTTCGAGAAGCAGGATATCTTGGCTGACGCTTACACCTTCTCCAAACATAAGACGGGCAAAGGCAAGACCGCTGGTCAGGTGGCTCAAGGTGAAGGCTTGTACTACAAAGTCAAGAAAGGTGACACCCTGGCTCGCATTGCACGCAAGCAAGGTACTACCGTGGAGCAACTCTGCAAGTTGAATCATATCAAGCGAACCACCATACTGCGACTGGGTCAGGTGCTTCGCTGCTCATAAAAACGACTTAAAAATCCATTGATAGAGGGCACTTTAATATAATTTAGAGTGTCCTCTTTCTTTATATCCCCAATTATAACTAACTTTGCCGTCTATTTAATAGAAATTATGAAAGAAACCAAGCTACAATTTGAACAAATCATCGTCCTCTGCCGGGATTTGTTTGCCAAGAAACTGCACGACTACGGCCCGGCATGGCGCATTCTGCGCCCCTCGTCGGTAACCGACCAACTGCTCATCAAGGCCAAGCGCATACGCAGCATCGAAATCAAAGGGGTAGCGATGGTCAACGAAGGTATCCGTTCCGAGTTCATCGCCATAGTCAACTACGGCATCGTGGGACTCATTCAGATAGAGAAAGGATTTGTCGATCGAGCCGACATGGATAACGATGAAGCCATGGCCCTTTACGACAAGTATGCCAAGCAGGCACTGGAGCTGATGCTGGCCAAGAATCACGATTACGATGAGGCATGGCGCAGTATGCGCATCAGTTCCTACACCGACCTCATACTGCAGAAAATCAACCGCACCAAGCAGATTGAATCTCACCACGGTCAAACCCTGGTGAGCGAAGGGGTGGATGCCAACTATATGGACATGATTAACTATGCCGTTTTTGGATTGATAAAGATTGAATTTGGAGAAGATTGATAGAAATATGATTGCCAGGGTAGGCTGTTATGCCTGCCGCTTCCTGCTGGGAGCTGTCCTGGTATTTTCCGGATTTGTCAAAGCGGTGGACCCCATGGGCACCAACATCAAACTGGAAGAGTACCTGAAAGCTTTTGGCATGGCAGACTTTTTCTACGATTGGCTCATCCTGTTGGCAGCCATTCTGTTGGCTACCGTAGAGTTTGGCATCGGGATCTATTTAGTCATTGGTATCCGACGTAAGATTGCTTCAACCATTGCCTTGATACTGATGAGCATCATGACTCCCCTCACGCTCTACCTGTGGATTGCCGACCCAGTGAGCGACTGTGGTTGCTTCGGTGATGCCCTGATACTGACCAATGCAGAGACTTTCCTGAAGAACCTCATATTGTGGGGCATGGCTGTGATTACCTTCAGATGGAATCGCCAGATGAAGCGTCTGATTACACCAAAATCTGACTGGATCATCTCCTTATACACCATGCTGTTCGGCCTGATGCTGTCTGCCCACTGCCTGCGCAACCTCCCTATCATCGACTTCCGTCCCTACCGCATCGGAGTCAACATACCTCAGGCAATGGCCATCCCCGAAGGAGCCGCCCCCGATGTGTGGGAGAGCCGCTTTGTCCTTGAGAAAGATGGTGAACGTCGCACCTTCACACTGGATAACTATCCCGACTCCACATGGACCTACATCTCCACGGAGTCCATTCTGAAACAAAAGGGTTACCAACCTGCTATCCACGACTTCAGCATACAGCGCATGACGGATGGTGAAGAGATAACTGACAGCATCCTTTCCGCTCCTGGTTATACCTTCCTGTTGGTTGCCCCCCATATAGAGACAGCCGATGACAGCAACATCGACCTAATCAATGAAATATACGACTACTGTATAGAACATCAGTACGGCTTTATCGCTTTGACCGCTTCATCAGAAGCAGAGGTCGAAATGTGGTGTGAGCGCACTGGCGGTGAATACCCGTTCGCCATGATGGACGAGGTTACGCTCAAGACCATGATTCGCTCCAATCCCGGGTTGATTATGCTCAAAGAAGGCACCATATACAACAAGTGGAGCAATGCCACCCTACCTGATGAATATATGCTCACCGACCGCCTGGAGCAGATTCCCTTGGGAGAGTTACAAATACGGAGCGATTGGCGGACCATTGGCTACGTACTGCTCTGGTTTGTGGTTCCCCTGCTATTCGTCATACTCCTTGATATCCTCTGGATACGTAGGCGCAAACCCCAAAATCCAACCGTTAAAGAGAAAGAGACAGACACCATACAATAATTTATTAACCCTTTAATGATTAAATGAAATGAGAAAGAACATTGTTGCAGGAAACTGGAAAATGAACAAGACCCTCCAGGAGGGTATTGAACTGGCAAAAGAGTTGAACGAGGCATTGGCAGCCGACAAGCCCAATTGCGACGTCATCATCTGCACACCCTTCATCCACCTGGCTTCTGTCACTCCGCTGGTAGATGCTGCCGTGATTGGTGTAGGTGCAGAAAACTGCGCTGACAAGGTATCTGGTGCTTACACGGGTGAGGTATCAGCTGCCATGGTGGCTTCTACGGGTGCTAAGTACGTCATCCTGGGTCACTCTGAGCGTCGTGCTTATTATCACGAGACGGTAGAAATCCTGGAAGAGAAGGTGAAGCTGGCTCTGGCCAACGGCTTGACCCCCATCTTCTGCATCGGCGAGGTTCTCGAAGAGCGCGAAGCTGGCAAGCAGAACGAGGTGGTTGCCGCTCAGCTGGCATCCGTATTCTCACTATCTGCTGAGGACTTTGGCAAGATTATCCTGGCTTACGAACCCGTATGGGCCATCGGTACCGGCAAAACCGCTACTCCCGCCCAGGCTCAGGAGATTCACGCCTTCATCCGCTCGGCTGTAGCTGAGAAGTATGGCCAGGAAGTGGCTGACAACTGCTCTATCCTCTACGGTGGCAGCTGCAAGCCTTCTAACGCCAAGGAGTTGTTCGCTAACCCTGATGTGGATGGCGGCCTGATTGGTGGTGCTGCACTGAAGGTAGCTGACTTCAAGGGCATCATCGACGCATTCAAATAATTGAAATCACTTGAGGAGCAAGCTGGCGGATGACACACGCCATCCGTCAGCTTGTACCTTCACTTATCCATCAACACCATCCTTATGAAACAAATTTGGTTCTGGATTGTATGTTTTGCCTGCACCTCACCCGCCGCAATGGCTCAGAAGGACATCATAAAAAGCCTGGAACGTGATGTAGCTGGGCAGGGTAAGGTCAGCATCCACCAGGATGCACGCATCACAGCCCTGATTGGCTCACATGCCGGCAATGCCACAATCTCCACCTCTGCCGACGGATTGCAACGCATACTGAAGACCACCGGTTACCGCGTACAGGTCTATGCCGGCAACAACACCCGCACCGCCAAGCAAGCTGCACAACAGCAGGCACAGAAGGTCAAGGAGCTCTTCCCCGAGCTCACCGTCTATGCCACCTTTGCCCCACCCCGCTGGCTCTGCCGCGTAGGTGACTACCGCAGCATTGAGGAGGCCGATGCCATCATGCGCAAGCTGCGCAGCTCTGGTCAGTTCAAGGAAGCCTCCATCGTACGTGACCAAATCATTATCCCACTCTAAGAAAACAACCATTTACATCCCATAAATCATGATAGGAAAAGAAGAGATCCAATCACCTGCCCTCGACGAACTCAAGGAGCACTACCACCGCATCCTCACCCTCCTGGGCGAAGACCCCACACGCGAAGGGCTCATCAAGACCCCCGAACGGGTAGCCAAAGCCATGCTTCAACTGACCAGAGGTTACTCCATGGACCCCCACGAGGTATTACGCTCAGCCAAGTTCAAGGAGGAGTACAGCCAGATGGTCATTGTAAAAGACATCGACTTCTTTTCCCTCTGTGAGCACCATATGCTCCCCTTCTACGGTAAAGCGCACGTGGCTTACATCCCCAATGGCTACATCACGGGCCTCAGCAAGATAGCCCGTGTGGTGGACATCTTCTCTCACCGCCTGCAGGTGCAGGAGCGGATGACACTGCAGATAAAGGAGTGCATCCAGGAGACGCTCAACCCACTGGGCGTCATGGTGGTAGTGGAAGCCAAGCACATGTGCATGCAGATGCGCGGTGTGGAAAAGCAGAACTCCATCACCACCACCAGCGACTTCACCGGCGCCTTCAACCAAGCCAAAACGCGTGAAGAATTTATGAACCTTATCAAGCAACACTAATCAAACAGAAAACAAGATGAAGTTTCCTCCCATCTCCGTGCGCGGTGTGCTCCTCTTGGGAACAACCCTGCTCTTCCACTTTACGGCCTCAGCGCAAAATGAAGTAATCAGACGCATCATCACTGAGGGACAGCAAAATAACCGCGTCATGGAGCACCTCGACGTGCTGACCAACCGCTTTGGCGGACGCCCCATCGGCTCGGATGCTTACGACAATGCTGCTGCCTGGATGCTCGACCAATACAGACAATGGGGCATCGAAGCCCACCTGGAAGAGGCGGGCGAGCTACCGGTAGGCTTCAACCGAGGAGGATGGTGGGGACGGCTCATTGGGGGCAACCGGGAGATGACGCTCCACTTTGTCACCCCATCATATACCTCGGGCACGAAAGGCATTCAGCGCGGCCATGTGCTGATTGAGCCCAAGACGGAAGAGGAGTTCATCCGCATGAAGCACCGCCTCAAAGGGGCCTGGGTGCTGGTGAGCGGACAGAACAGCGGATGGCCCGTTGGCCATACGGCAGCTGCTGACTCCATCCGTCAGCGCATCAAACAAGAGAACCTGAAAATCATGGCCGTCAACGACTCCCTGCGCCGCGAGTCGTGGGAGAAACGAACCGCCTACAAACCGCAACCCCTGAAGGAGTACCCTGGCTTGTTCTATAAAGAGATGGTCGATGCCGGTGTATTGGGCTTTATCCAGCGGGCATCAGTGCCCCTGCGTGCGCTCTACGACCGCCCCATGCTGGCCGAAGCAGGATGCAACTTCTACAACCTACCCCAGGTGGCCGACATCAAGCTCGACGAGCATCAGTTCGATGAGATTTACCAGATGACCAAGGAGCGTCGCGACTTCTGGTTGGAGTTTGACATCCGCAACTACTTCAAGCTGGGACCTGTGAAGTACCACAACGTAGTGGCCAGCATCAAGGGGAGCAAGTACCCCGATGAGTACGTGATTGTAAGCGGCCATCTCGACTCCTACGATGCAGGCACAGGTGCAGTGGATTGCGGCACAGGCATAGGTCCCATGATGGAGGCCGCCCGCCTGATTGCCCAAAGTGGAGCCAAGCCCAAGCGTACCATCCTCTTCGTGGCCTTTGCCGGCGAGGAGTTCGGTTTACAGGGCGCACAAGCCTTCGCTAAGACCCATGCCAAGGAGCTGGACAAGATATCCAACCTCTTCAATCGCGATGGAGGCCCCACCCCTGCTGTAGGCATCCGTGTGCCCCAAGCCATGTACGACGACTTCAAGTCGGTATGTCAGGTGCTGGAGACGCTCAACCCCGAGATACCCTTCAAAGTCGAGCTGGCTCAACCCCGTAGAAAGCCCACGCAGCTGGGTGGTACTGATGCCAGCGTGTTCGCCATGAGGGGCATCCCCACGCTCAACTTCATGGAGAAGGACGTCAAAGGCTATCACTTCAGCTACGATGAGATATGGCATACGGAGCGCGACATCTTCAACAAGCAGATTCCTGAATACCAAGAGCATACAGCCATCGTAACCGCCGTAGTGGCTCTCGGTATAGCCAACCTCAACCACCAGCTCTCGCGCGAAGGGCTGTATAAAGAGGAATAGGATACGGCCTAAGAAAGAACAGGATGAAGCAAGCATGAATGCGCAAGATGAGCGAAGGCGACATCGCCAAGGTAAAGACCTTCCTCGATACCCAAACCGGTGAATACGTGGGTAAGCTCCTATATGAGTCCTAATTGCTCCTAATCATGCGCATGAAGTCACGATAGTCGTCAGATACACAAAACTCTATTTTACAGACGTGGCTCAAAAGATTGGTACGGACGACCTGCTCGTTTTCAACTCCCCACATTATTGGATCAGCTGCACCTCGCTCGACCTCTATGCTATCACACCTTCTGAACGTATATCCAATATCACATACAACGGAGAGATATCCAAGCAGGTGATGTAATAAACCTCTCCGACCACAGCAAAGCTTTTTATCTCATTCCCAACCAGGTGCTAACTACTATACAAGTATCATACAAAGGTGTGGATTCTGTACTTTATACAAAGGAGATTGACATCAAGCCCATTCTCCTGGTAGCTGGCAGACATTACATCTTCAACCTAGCCATCGGCACCTGATAAATCACTGAAACCAAAAAACACTTTAAAACAGATATAGTAAGAAAAAAAATAGCACTAACACTCTTCGTACCTAAACCTGAATCTAATGCATATTATATGGTTTGACTGTGCCGTGATTCATCACGGCACAGTTTCTTTATAAGCTAACCACGTTCGTTCTTTTGCAGCGTTTACTTCTACAAGATGATGAAACGTTTCGCAACACTGCATGCAGCCGTAGCTTGTGTACATGTGGTGAAGGCAGAGAAGCCAGCATCCAAGGTGACGTCTACGTTTAAATGGGATTCTTCCTATTTACATGGCAAACACGTTGAATCCGCCATCCACCACAGCCACCGTACCCGTAACGAAACGAGATGCATCGGCCATCAGATAGTGGATGGTGCCACAGAGCTCCTCGGGTTCACCCATCCTGCCGAAAGGTGTCTGACGAATGACGTCCTCTCCCCGCTGCGTATAACTGCCATCGGGATTGGTGAGCAAGGAGCGGTTCTGCTCCGTCAGGAAGAAGCCTGGAGCAATGGCATTCACACGGATGCCTTCACCAAACTTACGCGCACACTCAGCAGCCATATACTGCGTAAAGTTAGAGATACCCGCTTTGGCCGATGCATAACCGCATACCCGCGTCAACGGGCGGAAAGCCGCCATAGAGGAGAAATTGATGATACTTCCCTTGCCTGCAGCTACCATGGGTCTCAGAAAGACCTGGGTAGGAATCACCGTCCCCGTCAGGTTCAGGTCAAGCACCTTTTGGTACTGCGCCGGATCCAGGTCGAAGAAGGTCTGATTGGGACCTATCGTGGCCCCAGGCATGTTGCCACCAGCCGCATTGAGCTGGGTGTCCACCTTGCCGTATTTTTCTACTACTGCCTTGCATACTGCCTCGACCATCTCCCTGTCGAGCACGTCGCATCTCATGAACTCGCAGCAGCCCCCCTCTTGATGAATGGCCTCTACAATGGCTTTTCCCACCTCTTCCTTACGACCCAGGATGATGACTTTCGCCCCTTGCTGAGCCAGATAACGTGCAATGGCACGTCCTAATATACCGGTACCGCCAGTGATGACCACTACGTACCCCTTGATATCAAATAAATTGTTCATAGTCAAAATTGATTTGGATTAAAAAAACACTGCATTAGCTCTCGTAGAATCCGGGTTGCTTATACTCCAACCCCAGCTCGCGATCGACGGTTGCCAAAATGCCTTGCACCTGTCCCATGGCAAACATACGGCCCAGGAAGGAGTAACCGGCATTGT
>JBJEKT010000222.1:0-4707 GCA_051878775.1 Bacteroides sp.
CGGGGACACAAGGATTTTCAGTCCTTTGCTCTACCAACTGAGCTATGACACCATCTCTCGTTTGCGGGTGCAAAGGTAAGCACTAATTTTGAAAGGTGCAAACTTTTTGCCAACTTTTATTTCTCTAACGTCTGTTACGCCTCATTTCCTCATCTTTTTCTCCAGCTTGCGGATGCGTATCCAGGCCTGCTTGTGGGCGGGACAGAGGGCTATAGCCTTGTCGTAGTTGCGCATGGCGGCCTCCAGCATCTGGTGCTTCTGGCACTCGTCACCCATCTGTACGTACTCGTCGGCGTAGCGCTTCAAGGCCTTGTCGCGCTCCTGCTCCTTGGCTTTCTGCTCTTGCAGTTGCTGCTTAAGCGCCTCCACCTGGCCGCGCAGCGTGGTGATGAGGCCCAGCTTGCGGCGCATCAGACGTAAGGCCGAGGGACGCTCCAGGTCGTAACGGGCGTGCATGGCGCGGAAGAGGTCGGTCAGGCAGGTATCGAAGTCGCCCTGGTCAAAGGCTCGTGAGGCTGAGGCATAGAGCATGTCGGCCTGAGCCTCCTTCATGGCCCGGTCGATGGCCTGGCGGTCGTTGAACTGTGCGGCAAACTGCACTATCTCTGGCTTCACGAAGATGTCGGCTCGCTGTATAGGGCGCTTCAGCCACATTCCTTCGAGCGAGGTGCAACGGCTCAGTGCCACGTAGGTCTGTCCGCCGGCAAAGACTCCTCCGGTGAAGTCGATGACTGCCCGGCTGAAGGTCAGTCCCTGGCTCTTGTGTACCGTGATGGCCCAGGCCAGGCGGACGGGGAATTGCGTGAAGGTGCCCAGCACCTCCTCCTCTACCTCCTTCTTCGCTTCATTATAGGTATATCGGATGTTGCGCCACGTTTCTCGCTTCACATCCACCTCGTGGCCGTCGTCTGTCATCAGGTAGAGCGTTCCCTCATCGGCGTCAAATCCCATCACGGTGCCTAGTGTGCCGTTCACCCAGCGCCGCTCAAAGTCGTTCTTGATAAAGATGATTTGTGCGCCGGGCTTCAGCACCAGCTCTGTGGAGGTGGGGAGGCTGCTCTCAGGGAAGTCCCCCTCGATGCGTCCGGTGAAGCTCATCTCCTCGCCAGGCAGGGCGTTGAGGCGCTGTTCGTTGATGTAATCCACCTGGTCGCGTCGTGTGGCCAGCGTGATGCAGAGCTCCTCGTCGGCAGCTGTGGGTGGTTTGGCATTGCACCGGCTGTTGAGCAACTGCAGGTCGGAGGCGGTAGCTGTATTGCCGCGCAGGTGGTCGAGCACCTGGATGAAGCGGCTGTCTGATTGACGATAGACCTTCTGGAGCTCAATGCTTACCGGCTTCATCTCGCTGAAGACGCGGGCCGAGAAGAAGAAGGGAGTAGGGTAGCTTCGGGACAGGATTTCGCGTTCGTCGGCCTTTACCACGGGTTCCAGTTGGAAGACGTCGCCCACCAGGAGCAGCTGCTTGCCGCCGAAGGGTTCGCGCAGGTTGTGGCTATAGACACGCAGGATGCGGTCCACGGTGTCGATGATGTCGGCACGGACCATGGAGATTTCATCGATGATGATGAGTTCCAGTTTCTCGATGAGTTGGCGGTGGGCCTTGCTGTATTTAAAGAAGGAGTGGATGCGTCCGCGTTGCAGGCTTAGGTTGGGGTCGTCGGGCAGCAGGGGGTGGAAGGGGAGCTTGAAAAAGCTGTGGAGCGTGCTGCCGCCGGCGTTGATGGCTGCGATGCCCGTGGGAGCCAGCACGACGTGTTTCTTCCGCGTCTCCTTGCAGACGTAGCGCAGGAAGGTACTCTTCCCCGTGCCGGCCTTGCCGGTGAGGAAGATGCTCTGCCGGGTATATTTCACCAGGTTGAGTGCGTCCTGGAACTCGCGGTTCTGCGGGTCGGGTTGGAAGTTCGGTGCGTTGGTCTTGCTCATGGGCTTCTCTTTTGGAACATATTATGGGCGACAAAGATAGTGCAAGCCGAGAGAAAAAGCAAAAGAAAACTTGTGCTTTAGCCTATTCAGCACAAGTTTTCTCAAAATCTTACTGCATCAGGCAACAGGGCGGCGTGATCGTTTCAATAAAACGAACCCTGATGGAAGGAGATGCATGAGCCTGTGGTTAAGGCTGGAAGAGGATGGAGGCGGGGAGGGGAGTCTCCTGGATGTCACGGGAGGAGTAACCCACCTCGAGCGCCTGGCCCATATAGTCCTCAAAGTAGCGGATGAGGAGCTCGTGGAGTCCTGCTTCGAGTGCTACTTTGCCCTCGGCTCGGCGGGCGCTGTGACCGCCATCGTTGTCCACCACCTTTGTGCCGTCAATCAGCAGCACACTGCCGTCATCGCTGTAGGTGTAGAAGCGATAAACCCCACGCTTGGGGATATGAATCAGCGCACGGTATTCGTAGGCAAAGTGGTCCTGGGCAGCGGCCTCGGCGATGGAGGGCAGGGGCATCACGCCTTGTTTCACCACCTGGCACGTGGCTATCTGCTCTATCTTCTTGCATTTTCCTTCGTAATAGGTATAAGCCACGCCGGGCTTGAGCTCCACAGCCGGGTGCTGCAGGGCAGGCAGGTAGCTCATGGTACGTTCCTCCACGCCGTTGAGTGCCGAAGGGTAGTACCACGCCGCTTCACGTCCTTCGGGGGTGGCAATCCAGGTATCGAAACGGCGCTGACCTTCGTAGAGCTCAATGATGCGTGCTCCGCGCTTCAGGTCGCCGTAGGCTTCGGCACCTGTCACGCGGCCATATCCTAAAGCCATGCCGAGGTGCAGTCCGATGAAGTCGTTGTCGTGGTCGTGGCCGCAGAAGGCTGCCATCATCTCCTGCTTATCCACCATGGCGGCAAAGAGGCCGCTGTTGATGTCGGGGGAGGCTACGGCTCCCTCCAGGAAATGACCGAAGCACTCCTTGTGCCGGGCCACGGCATCGTATTCGGTAAGTGGGATATGGAAGAAGGCGACGGCGGGGAGAGGCTTCCCTCCGTTGGCCGCTGTCCAGCGCTGGCTCTCCGTGCGGTACCAAGCTATCTGGTCGAAGTGTACCCAGTCGTAGTGGCCCAGTAGCTTGCGGGGCTGGTAGTCGTTGGAGTCAATCAGATAGAGCAGTGCTTCGGTCTGGCCCTTTGTGCTCTGTACGGGCAGGGCACAGTTGCCCAGTCCGCCAATCTCCTTCGGACCTTTTTCACCTACAAACCAGGGGCTCTTTATCAGTAGGGTATAGATGGAGTCTTTGGTTAAGTACTCGGCATCGTGGTTGCCCATGGTTACGGCAAAGGGCATCTGTTCCTCCTCGAAGAGGGCGATGACCTGCTTCCAGCCTTCGGTGGCCGGGTCGCCAGTCACCACATCGCCGCTCAGCACGGCCAGCTGCGGCCGCTCCGCACGTATCACGGCACGGATGGTGGCTGCGGTGGTGTCGCACTTCGGTGAGCCAGGCATCCAGTGCATGTCCGTAAACTGGGCGATACGGAACTTGCCTTCCGCAAAACGCAACGTAGGTTGTTGGGCCGACAGGTGGAGGCCGCAAAGCAGTGCCAGAAGGCATAACAGGTTTGTTCTTTTCATTCTTCTTTGGTTTAATACGTGTTCCTTATAATATCTCTATCTCATCGATGGCCAGCTCGGGCAGTCTGCCTTCGTCAAACCATCCCTCGGGGACAGGGCCTCCCCCGAGCAGGGTGAGGCGGATGTAGCGGGCCTGCTGAGTGGGGAAGCTGAGGCTGACGGGGAAGCGTGTCCCTTCGGTCAAGCTGAAGTCGTACTCGGGTAGCAGGGTAGCTACCTGGGTGTAGTGGGCTGCTTCGGCGTCGTGGCTTCCCTCGCTGGATTCCTCATTGGCGAGTGCTACGCTGACCTGTCGGGCTGGCCAGATGGTGTTCCACGGCCGCCACAGTGTGGCTAACGTCACGTGGCTCACCTCCTGCGGTTGCTGCAGGTCGAGCACAATCCTCACGGTGTCGTGGCAGAAGGAGACCCAGTGGCGCATGTCGCGCGGAGTGGCACGCCAGCCGTCGGTCAGCCCTCTGCCCGGGTGCAGCTTTTCCCATTCTGCGGCAGGTGTGCAACGGTAGGGGCGGCCCGTGGCCTTGTTGACGGCAAAGCGACGGCAGCGCACCTCGCCCAATGGCTTCCCCTTGCGGAACAGGGCGGCATAGAGGGGCTGCTCTTCAGTCAAGGCAATGGGGCCTTGGTAGAGGGGCGAGGAGGCCGTAAGCAGCGAGTCGCCGAGGGCATAGCGGATCTCCACGTTGGGGCAGAGTGAGCTGAGTTGCACCTCAAACTGCTGCTTTGCCTCATTCCACCTGCCTTCCATGCGGGGCTGGTAGAAGTCACGGCAGGCCGCGATACCGCTGGCCTCCAGTCGGGGGAAGTGGGCATCGAGCCGTCGGGCAAAGTCAGTAAAGTCTTTTCTCTCAGGTGCAGTCCATTGCACCTCACTCATGGCCAGCAGGCGGGGGAAGGCCATATATTCAAAGTATTGGGGTGTCTGGATATACTCCCCCCAGATGTTGGCTTGTACGCCGATGATGTAGCGCTGCTCCTCGGAGGTGAGCTGCGAGGGCAGGGGATTGTAGGCATAGACACTGTCCAGGGGGAGGTAGCCCTTGATAGCCATCGGCGCATCTATGGGCTCCTGCTGGTAGAAGTCGAAGTAGCAGCTGTGTCCAGGGGTCATGATGACCTGGTGGTGCAGACGGGCTGCCTCGATGCCTCCC
>JBJEKT010000223.1:0-65545 GCA_051878775.1 Bacteroides sp.
CACGCCGATGGTACTGCGTAACAGTGGGAGAGTAGGTAGTCGCCGTTTTCAATCCACGAGCCTTGCAGCAAATTCCGCTGTGAGGCTCTTTTTTTACCCTCTACGTCATGTTTTATTATCAAAATGTCACTTTTTAACGTGATTTACTTGGTTTTCTCAGTGATTCTGCTTACCTTTGTCTGCAAACTTAGTATCTTAATCATGTAAAAACATAATCTAACCTATGATGCAGTCAAAGCGAATTATAGAATGTGTCCCCAACTTCAGCGAGGGACGTGACATGGGCGTGATACGCCAGATTACCGATGTCATTAAGCAGTGTGAGGGCGTGAAGCTACTCGATGTGGATCCGGGTGAAGCTACCAACCGCACCGTAGTGACCTTTGTGGGCAATCCGGAGGCTGTGGTGGAAGCTGCGTTCCTGAGCGTGAAGAAGGCCGGTGAACTGATTGATATGCGTGGGCACCACGGTGCGCATCCACGGATGGGGGCCACCGATGTGCTGCCTCTCGTGCCTGTGAGCGGCATTACGTTGGAGGAGTGTGCTGAGCTGGCCCGTAAGCTGGCTGAACGCATTGCTGACGAATTACAAATACCATGCTACTGCTATGAGGCAGCTGCCTTCAACCCGGAACGCAAGAATCTGGCCGTTTGTCGTGAAGGGGAGTATGAAGCGCTTCCCGAAAAGCTGGCCACGCCGGAGAAAGCTCCTGATTACGGAGCCCGTCCGTTTGATGAAGGGGTGGCCCGCACTGGATGTACTGCCGTGGGGGCCCGCGACTTCCTCATTGCCGTCAACTTTAATCTCAATACCACCTCCACCCGCCGTGCCAATGCCATTGCTTTCGACGTACGTGAGAAGGGACGTCCCAAGCGTGAGGGTAACCCCATCATCGGCAAGCCCGTCATGGATGAAGCTGGCAACCCCGTGATGCTGCCAGGCACGCTCAAAGGTACCAAGGCCATAGGTTGGTATATCCAGGAGTATGGAATAGCCCAGGTGTCGATGAACATAACCGACATCAACCAGACCCCGCTGCACGTGGCTTTCGATGAAGTGTGCCGCTGTGCGCAGAACCGTGGCTTGCGCGTGACGGGCACGGAGATTGTTGGCCTCGTGCCGGAACGTACGCTGCTCGAAGCAGGCCACTATTTTCTGGATAAGCAGCACCGCTCGGCTGGCATTCCGAAACAGGACATGCTCAACATCGCGGTTAAGTCGATGGGTCTGGATGACCTGAAGCCTTTCTGCCCCGAGGAGAAGGTGGTGGAGTATCTGCTTGATGCGGACGAAAAGAAGGAGCGGCTGGTTGATCTCACCGTGAAGGGATTTGCTGACGAGACGGCGCGTGAGTCACCTGCCCCGGGGGGTGGCTCGGTATCGGCCTACATGGGGGCCATGGGCGCTGCGCTTGGCACGATGGTGGCTAACCTCTCTTCCCATAAACCTGGTTGGGATGAGCGCTGGGAGGAGTTTGCCCGTTGGGCTGAACAGGGCATGAAGCTCCAGCAGGAGCTGCTCCATCTGGTGGATGAAGATACGGAGGCTTTCAATCGCATCATGGCTGCCTTCGGGATGCCCAAGGGAACGGACGAGGAGAAGCGACTGCGCTCGGCTGCTATCCAGGCTGGTACGCTCTTTGCCGCCCAGGTACCGCTGCAGACCATGAAGGTGGCTACGAAGGTCTTTGCCCTCTGCCGCGCGATGGTGGAGCAGGGTAACCCCAACAGTGTATCGGATGCCGGAGTGGGTGTATTGGCTGCCCGTGCCGCCGTGATTGGTGCCGGCCTGAACGTGAAGATCAACGCCTCCTCGCTTAAGGATAAGGAGAAGGCCGCTCAGCTCATCCAGGAAGCCGAACAGCTCATTGCCTCAGCCAAGCAGGAGGAAGCAGAAATCATTGCCCTCGTAGAACAGGTTATTTTAAACTAAAAACTAAAAGATAAAAACTAAAAACTAAAAATTTTTTAGCTTACTAACTTATTGATACTATTACCATGACCAACGAACAATTTGCTGCGGAAATCCGTGTGGGGATTCCTGAGGTGCTGCCTCAGGTGAAGCCCTACGATACCGAGATTAACCATGCACCTCGGCGTAAGGAGATTCTCACGCCTGAGGAGAAGCGCTTGGCGCTCCGCAACGCGCTGAGATACTTTCCCAAGAAGCTGCATCAGGAGCTGGCTCCTGAATTTGCACAGGAACTGGAGTCCTACGGACGCATCTACATGTACCGCTTGCGTCCCGACTATGCGATGTACGCCCGTCCCATGGATGCCTATCCTCACCGGTCGCAACAGGCGGCGGCCATCATGATGATGATTCAGAATAACCTGGACCCCGCCGTGGCGCAGCATCCGCACGAGTTGATTACCTACGGTGGTAACGGGGCAGTGTTCCAGAACTGGGCACAATACCGCCTTACAATGAAGTACCTCAGCGAGATGACTGACGAACAGACGCTGGTGATGTACTCCGGGCATCCGCTCGGTCTCTTTCCCTCCCACCGGGGAGCGCCGCGTGTGGTGGTGACCAACGGCATGGTGATACCCAACTACTCCAAGCCGGACGACTGGGAGCGGATGAATGCGCTGGGGGTGAGTCAATACGGACAGATGACCGCTGGCTCCTACATGTACATCGGGCCGCAGGGCATCGTACACGGCACTACCATCACCGTGCTCAATGCGGCACGCAAACAGCTGAAGAAGGAGCCCGGACGGAAGGATATCCGCGGGATGCTCTTCGTATCGTCAGGTCTGGGAGGTATGTCGGGCGCTCAGCCTAAAGCTGGTAACATAGCAGGTGTGGTAAGTGTGGTGGCTGAAATCAATCCCAAGGCGGCGCAGAAGCGTTTTGACCAAGGGTGGGTGGACCAGCTCCACGACAACCTGGATGAATTGCTGCCTGCCATCCGTGAGGCAGTGGCCAGCAAGCAGACCCTCTCGATGGCCTACGTGGGCAACGTGGTGGATCTCTGGGAACGGCTGGCTGACGAGCAGGTGCCTGTCGATTTGGGCAGTGACCAGACCTCGCTTCACAACCCTTGGGCGGGAGGCTACTACCCCGTGGGCCTCACGCTGGAGGAGTCGAAGCAACTGATGGCCGAGCAGCCTGAGCGCTTCCGTGAGAAGGTGCAGGAGTCGCTTCGCCGACAGGTGGCTGCCATCAACCGACTCACGGCCCAGGGGATGTACTTCTTTGACTACGGCAACGCCTTCCTGCTGCAGTCGCAGCGTGCCGGAGCTGACATCCTGGGGGCCGACGGCAACTTCCGCTATCCCTCCTACGTGCAGGACATCATGGGACCGATGTTCTTTGATTACGGCTTCGGACCCTTCCGCTGGGTATGCACGTCGGGTGACGCCAACGACCTGGCCACCACGGACCGCCTGGCGGCCGAGGTGATGGAGCAGATCCTGAAGGAGGCGCCTGAGGAGATACACGGCCAGATGGAGGATAACATCCACTGGATTAAGGAGGCGGGAAAGAACCGCCTGGTGGTAGGCTCGCAAGCCCGTATCCTCTATGCCGATGCCGAAGGACGCACCAAAATTGCCCTGGCCTTCAACGAGGCCATCCGGCGCGGCGAAATCAGCCGTCCCGTGGTGCTGGGACGTGACCACCACGACGTGTCGGGCACCGACTCGCCTTTCCGTGAGACCAGCAACATCTACGACGGCTCGCAGTACTGTGCCGACATGGCCGTGCAGAACGTCATCGGTGACTCCTTCCGTGGTGCCACGTGGGTATCCATCCACAACGGAGGCGGCGTAGGCTGGGGCGAGGTAATCAATGGAGGCTTTGGCATGGTGATTGACGGCAGCGAGGAGAGCGACCGCCGCATCCGCGAGATGCTCTTCTGGGACGTCAACAACGGCATTGCCCGCCGCAGTTGGGCTCGCAACGAAGGCTCCATGCACGCCATCCAGCGTGAGATGGAGCGCACCCCGGGCCTGCAAGTCACCCTCCCCAACCTGGTAGATGAAGAGATACTAAACATACTATAAACTTGTAGCTTGTAGCTTGTAACAAAAAATGAAAAACCATCAAATATCATCCGAACACCTCACCATCCAGCGGATTGGTGAAATTATCGAACAGCGCCTGCACTTGGAGCTGAGCGAAGAGGCCCGTCAGCGCATCGTGCATTGCCGCGAATACCTCGACAAGAAGATTGCCGACAACGAACGCCCCGTCTATGGCGTGACCACGGGCTTCGGTTCGCTCTGCAATGTTTCCATCGGTCAGGACCACCTGGCCCATCTGCAGATTAACCTGATGATGTCGCATGCCTGCGGCACGGGCGACCGTGTACCCAACGAGATTGTGAAGATTATGCTGCTGCTCAAGATACAGTCGTTGAGCTACGGCTATTCAGGCTGCAAGCTCGACACCGTGGAGCGGCTCATCGACTTCTTCAACAATGACATCTACCCCGTGGTCTATATGCAGGGTTCGCTCGGTGCCTCGGGCGACCTGGTGCCGCTGGCCCACCTCTCTCTGCCCCTCATCGGCATGGGTGAGGTGGAGTACCAAGGGGAGGTCATCACGGGCAAGCAACTGCTCAAGACGATGGGTTGGCAGCCCATTCAGCTGGCTTCGAAGGAGGGACTCGCCCTACTCAATGGCACGCAGAATATGAGTGCCTTTGCCGTGTGGGCCCTGCTGCAAAGTCACCGGCTGAGTGAGTGGGCCGACCGGATTGCAGCCATGTCACTCGATGCCTATTGCGGTCTGTTGGAGCCCTTTGCTGATGCGGTGCATCAGGTGCGTCCCCACAAGGGACAGATAGCCACTGCGGCCCGTCTGCGCGAGCTGCTGGCCGGCAGCGAAATCATGGAGCAGCCCAAGTCGTACGTGCAGGACCCGTACTCTTTCCGCTGCGTGCCGCAGGTACATGGTGCGGCTAAGGATACCATCGGCTACGTGGAGAAGGTGATTGATACCGAAATCAACTCCGCCACCGACAATCCCACCGTCTGTCCCGACGAAGACCTCATCATCTCCGCCGGCAACTTCCACGGCGAGCCCATCGCCCTGCCCATGGACTTCCTGGCTATCGCGCTGAGTGAGCTGGCCAACATCTCCGAGCGTCGCATCTACAAGCTCGTCTCCGGCACCCGTGGCCTGCCCAGCTTCCTGGTGGCCAATCCGGGCGTGAACAGCGGCTTCATGATTACGCAATATACCGCCGCCAGCATCGTGAGTCTGAACAAGAGCCTCTGTAACCCTGCCTCAGTGGATAGCATCCCCTCGTGCCAGGGGCAGGAGGACCACGTCAGCATGGGAGCCAATGCCGCCATCAAGCTCTATAAGGTGGTGCTCAACACCGAGCGCGTGCTGGCCATCGAGCTCTTCAATGCCGCCCAGGCGCTGGAGTTCCGCCGCCCGCTCAAGTCCTCGCCCGCCATTCAGGAAATCTTCAAGGCTTACCGCAAGGAGGTGCCTTTCATTATAAATGATGAAGTCATGTATCCCTACATTCAGAAGTCGATTGACTTCTTGCGCTGAGCAGAAAGGAGGAACGGATGATGCGTACATGGATATACAATATCGGATGCCTGGCTGGGGTGGATCACCACGGTAAACTGCGCCTGCAAGGGAAGGAAATGGCCCACTTGGAGCGTCTGGAGAATGCCTGGTTGCTCGTAGAGGATGAGCGGATAGCCGGCTTTGGAACGATGGCCGATTGGCACATGGCACAGGGCCAGATGGGCGCTACGACTGGACAGGTGGACGTGGAGGTGGATGCCCGGGGCGGCTACGTGCTGCCCTGCTGGTGCGACCCCCATACCCACATTGTCTATGCCGGCAGCCGGGAGGGGGAGTTTGTGGATAAAATCCGTGGTTTGAGCTACGAGGAGATTGCAAAGCGGGGTGGGGGAATACTCAACTCCGCCGACCGCCTCCATCAGACCTCCGAGGAGGAGCTCTACCGCCAGGCCCTGGAGCGTGCCCACGAGATGATGCACAAGGGTACAGGTTGCATCGAGATAAAGAGCGGCTATGGGCTCAATACGGCCGACGAGCTGAAGATGCTCCGCGTCATCCGCCGCCTGAAGGAGAGCCTGCCCGTGCGTATCGTCTCCACCTTCCTTGGCGCCCATGCCGTGGGCAGAGGCTACAGTCAGACTGAGTATGTCGATAAGGTGGTGAACGAGATGATACCCGAGGTGGGCCGGCAGCAGTTGGCCGACTATATCGACGTCTTCTGTGATAAAGGATTCTTTACACCCGAAGAGACCGCACGCATCCTGGAGGCTGGAGCCAAGTGGGGGATGCAGCCTAAGATTCATGCCGACGAACTGGCCTCGTCGGGTGGTGTGGTGGTGGGCGTGGAGCATCAGGCCCTCTCGGTGGATCACCTGGAGCGCATGGCCGATGAGCAGCTGGAGACCCTGCGGGGCAGCCGGACGATGCCTACCGCCCTGCCTGGCACCTCCTTCTTCCTCAACATGCCCTTCGCACCGGCCCGACGGATGATTGATGCTGGACTGGGTGTGGCCGTGGCAAGCGATTACAACCCGGGTTCCACCCCCTCGGGCGACATGAAGTTTGTGGTCTCCCTGGCCTGCATCAAGATGCGTCTGCTGCCCGAGGAGGCGCTGAATGCGGCCACGCTCAACGCCGCCTACGCCATGGGGCTGAGCGAGGAGTACGGCTCCATAGCCGTGGGCAAGGTGGCCAACTTCTTCCTCACCAAGCCCATTCCCTCGCTGGATTACATCCCGTATGCCTACACCACGCCGCTGGTAGAGCGCCTCTTCCTCCGTGGAAAAGAGTGGATGATGTAGTTGATGTAAATCAAAAAATTGTATAGCCCCGTATTTTGCTCGATGCAATCTGCGGGGCTTTTTGTACCTTTGCCGGCTGAAAACAAAAGAATGCTATCTGTATGATTTGGCTGATAAAGAATAAAGGGATGAAGGGACAGCTTGGCAAACTGGTTCTTCCTATTTTTATTGAGACTTCGCTTGTCATGATGCTGGGTGCCGTGGACACGGTGATGTTGAGCCAGTACTCGGACAACTCGGTGGCCGCAGTGGGGGTGGTGAATCAGTTGGTCAACCTGGCCGTACTGGTCTTCCAGGTCATTAGTTTCGGCACGACGGTGCTCTGTTCACAGTATCTTGGTGCAGGACTCAAAGAGCGAATGGTGCAGGCCACGGGTGTGGCTATCGTGCTGAATGGGGTCTGTGGCTTGTTGATCAGTGCGTTGCTCTATGGGTGTTGCACAGGGATGCTGCAGCTGATGGGGCTTCGTCCCGAACTGCTCACTGAGGGGGTGAGCTATATGCGCATAGTGGGGTTGTTTGCCTTTTTCCAGGCCATCTCGTTGGCCATCAGTGCCTCACTGCGCAGTGCGGACAAGGTTATCTATCCCATGATGGTCACTGTGGTGGTCAATATCCTCAATATCCTGGGCAACTATACGCTGATTTTCGGTAAATTCGGTATGCCGGCCTTGGGGGTAGAAGGGGCTGCCATATCCACCAGCATAGCCCGTGGTGTGAGCATGGTGATCCTGCTTGTCATCCTGTTTCGCAAGCACATACCCTCCTTTCCGTTGAGGTTGTTCCGGCCCTTCCCGTGGATTGAACTCAAAAACCTGTTGAAGGTGGGTACTCCTGCAGCGGGCGAGGAAATCAGCTATAGCGGGTCACAGGTGGTGATAACCTTTTTCATCAACATGTTGGGCAACGAAGCGCTTGCTACCCGTACGTATTGTTGGAACATGATATTCTTTGTCTATATTTTTTCCATCGCCGTAGGGCAGGGAGGGGCCATACTTATCGGACATCTGGTGGGAGAGAAGAAGGTGACCGCAGCCTATCTGCTGGGGTGCTACACCCGGCGTCTGGCTATCATGGTGTCCGTTGTGCTCTCCTTGGGATTGGCCCTTTGCGGAGGCTGGGTATTGGAGTGGCTCACGGACAATCCGGCTATCATCGAGATGGGTAAGATTATTTTGTGGATTGACGTCGTACTGGAGGTGGGGCGTGCCATCAACATCTGGGCTACCCAGGCCCTGCGTGCTACGGGTGATGTGAATTATCAGTTTTATGTGGGCATCACCGTGCAATGGCTGGTATCAGTACTGCTCAGCTACCTGTTCGGCATCCATTGGGGGTATGGGTTGATAGGCATGTGGATAAGCTTTATGTTGGACGAGAATATCCGTGGGCTGATCTTTATCCATCGTTGGCATTCCATGAAGTGGGCCACGAAGAGTTTTGTCAAATGACCTGGTTCTCATGCAATTTAGTTGAATGGAGTCCCGTACCTGTAGGGGCGGAAAAACTCTTCAGCAGATGCGCAGCCGTACCCAGAGCCAGCGGGGAATCAGCTGCCAGAAGAAGACCAGCAGCCGGTAGAGCCCGTTGATGGTGACCACGGATTGACGGCGTTCTATGGCACGAACAATAGCTACAGCCACCTGCGCGGCATCCAGCTGCATGGGGAAGTGGCTGCCTTCGATGAGCGGTGTGCGAACGAACCCCGGGCGGATGTCGGTGATGTGGATGTGGTGCAGGCGCTTGATGTGCGCCAGCTGGCAGAGGCACTCCAGGTAGTGGCTTGTAAACCTTTTGGAGGCAGAGTAGGCCGGAGCCGCCCCAAGTCCTTTGGTACGTGCGATGGAGCTGATGACGGCCAGTTGTCCCTCCCTTTCGGGATGCGCCTCAAAGTAGCGGAACGCCTCGCCCACGAGCCGCGTCATACCTAGGCAGTTGGTTTCCACGGTGCGCAGCTCCTTCTCCGCCTCAAGCGGTGTGTTCTGGTAGCCGATGCCCGAGCTATGGAAGTAGAGCTCCATGCTCCCCAGTTTACCGATAAGACGATGCAATCCCTCAGCAGCGTCAGCAGCCGTCACATCAATCACCTCGTACGCCACGATGCCCTCGTGCTCAGCGACCATCCTGCGCAGTATCTCCTCCCGTCTGCCAGCCACGCCCACGTGCCATCCCTGCCGTGCGAGCAGCAGTGCCACCTCCTGTCCAATCCCCGAGGTAGCCCCCATGACAACGACCCTCTTCGGATACATCTCCTCTTTCTTTTCCTTTATCTTGTCTGTCATATCCTTCATGCAATGCTTCTGCTATGGTTTAAAAATTCATCGGCAAAGATAGCCTTTTATGTTTGAACCACTACGCTAAGGGGTGAAAAAAAGGAGTTACCGTAGTAGTTTAACGCGATTTTTCCTATTACATATCAAAAAAACGATTATCTTTTCACCCAGACAATAGTGATGGTATGACAGAGAACAGAATCATTGGACGCAAGCAGGAGATTCGCTTATTGGGTGAACTCTATGACAGCCCTAAGGCTGAATTGGCAGCCGTGTATGGGAGACGACGCATCGGTAAGACATTCCTTATCGACAAACTTTTCGGTGGCCAATACGATTTCTACATGACGGGTATCTATGAAGGTACTCGCAAGGAGCAACTGCAGAACTTTGTCTCAATGAACTGAAGTGTGAAGACACGGGATTCTTTTCAGAGGTGCTGGCCGATCTCTGCAACTGCGACTTCATCCGTCGCTATTCAGCTTTCGGCAGGAGCGAACGTGATATGATGTATCAGCTGACTGACCTTTATACCTTGTTTTACCTGCGTCACGTCAGGACGTACAATGGGGGTGACGTAGATTATTGGAGCCACCGTCAGATGGACATCTCCCCGTGGGAGGGGTATGCGTTTGAGCAGGTATGCCTTCACCATATCCAGCAGATTAAGTCAGCCTTAGGCATCTCGGGCATATTGGCTAATGTCTGCTCCTTCTCTTGGCAGGCCTTCATTGACAAGGAGGGGAAGAACCATCGTGGAGGTCAGATAGACCTGATTATCGACCGTGGCGACAAGACAATCAATCTGTGTGAGATGAAGTATGTCAGCGGTAAATATGCCATTTCGCAGGAGTATGCTCACCGCCTCGTGGAGCGACGCGAGGCCTTCAGAAGCCTGACTTCGACAGATAAGTCCCTCAACCTGACCATGATTACAGCCGATGGCCTTGAACACAATGAAGGTTGGCATACCGTACAGAATGAGCTGACGTTGGATGATTTGTTTCAGTGAAAAAAAGGGGACCAGCCTTCTGGTGGCCAATCCCCTTTTCTCAAAGAACGTCTGGAATGCTTATTTGATTTCGATTACCTTGCACTCCTTGGCTTTCTCGTCCTGAGTCTTTTGCTTCTTCGGCAGGTCAATGGTCAGCACGCCATCGTTGACGGCGGCACTGATGTGCTCCTTCTCCACGTCATCAGGCAGAATCAGTGTCTGCTGGAACTTAGAGTAAGAGAACTCGCGTCGCAGGTACTTGTTGTTGTTATCCTTCGTCTCGTTTTTCTTCTCCATCGAGATGACAAGCTGGTCTTCATCGGCCAAATGTACGCAGAAGTCCTCCTTGGTCATACCTGGAGCAGCCACTTCCACTTTGTAATCCGTCTCGTTTTCGATGACATTCACGGCCGGTGTTGTAGCGTTAGCTTTCGTCATCCAGTCGTTGTCAAAGAAATCACTAAAGATACTCGGTAACCATTCTTGATTGTTTCTTCTTACGGGTGTCATCATTTTAATCTCCTATAATTTAATTGTTTAACTTCTATCTTGATTGCTTTCGCAATACACCCATGGTTGGGCAAAAGCTGTGCCTATCCCCCACTAGGCCGGAGATGAAGCGTGACGTTTAACCCCCGTTGCACATTCAGGCGCAGAATTTATACATGTGCAAACATTGACGTGGACAAAATGTCTGCATAGTGGACAAATTGTCACCAGGATTGACAAAGCATCATTTCTTTGTGCCCGTCGGCCTTTTCGGACAGCAATAGTCAATGATGACAAGCAAATCTTCCTATAGTTTTATCGTAGGGTTATAAATCTTAACAAGTAATTCTAAAGAACCTCTAAGGTAACTCTATGGTAACTCTGTTGCAAGGCTAAAGTGAAGCCCATATGAAGTCGATATGAACTCGATGAATCTCTACTATTTCATCGACTTCATATCGAGTTCATATCGAGTTCATATCGAGTTCACCCCCTAGTTACTTTAGTGTAAGTATAGAGGAACGTTAGATTGGCTGTTGAGGAGCGCCCTCCATGAGTGCGAAAGAAAAATATAGACAATAGGACATTGTTTACCTTTTAACGCACTTGTTCTATTGCAAGAGCAAGAACAGGGAAACTGATGCCGACTGAGAAAATTCCACCAAGAAAGTTTGTTTATTGGATAGAATGCCTTAATTTTGTACACGTAAGTTGAACATAAAACCTGAAACGTATGGGACTTTTTGATTTCTTCATTGCAAGCACAGTGATTAACGGCGTGAAAAAAGCAAAGCGTAATGATTCGCATTCTACGTATGACCGTTCGTCAGACCATTCTGATTATAGGTATGGGGAGGACCATAATGACAGTCCCTATGATTCTGGTTATGGAGATGATGGTTGTGACAATGATAGCGACTGGTAGTATAGATGCCATACATAGGTAGAATCCTATGCTCTACAAAAGATTTTTTTGAGTCATTTTGTTGTCATGTTGCAACACTGATTGATATACAACGTATTACGGGTGGCAACAAGGGTGGCAACAACACGTTTTATCTCTCATTTCATACCCTTTTTGAGGGTGCTTTTGATGGGTTATTCTCTTTTCGGTTATTCATGCGATACATCCTTACTATTAGAGATACAGTTGTTCCGCACAGGTCTGGAAAACTGTCCAGACCTATGCGGACAAACGTCCGGACATGCTCGGACAAATGTCCGCGCCTGTTGTCCCATAGGTGTTATCTCTTCTTTTTAATAATTAGGGGTGGTATACTTTTAAGTTAGAATATACAGAGCAGTATTTGTAATGTGAGATAGTGTATTAAATTTGCTACCGATAGAATAGAAGAAAATCTCAAATAACTATTGCAAGAAATCTCAAAAAGGTGTATATTTGCATCGTAAAAAATCTCAAAAAGGTGTATTATATGGCAGGCCAAAAATCTCAAAAAGGTGCAAATAACATTGGTATGAAGCGCAAAATATATAAGCAACTCCTTGATTGGAAGAAGAATAGAAACGGTGAGGTAGCACTTCTTGTAGAGGGAGCGCGACGCATCGGAAAGAGCTATATCGTAGAGGAGTTTGCCAGGAATGAATATGAGTCATATATCCTTATCGATTTCAATAAGGCCCCCCAAATGGTCAGAGACTGGTTCGACCGCTACCTGGAAGACCTTGATACGCTGTTCCTCTATCTGAGTCAGCACTACAAAGTGAGGCTCTATGAACGCAAGTCGCTGATTATTCTCGACGAGATACAGCTATGTCCTAGAGCGAGAGCTGCCATCAAGTTTCTGGTGGCTGACAGAAGGTATGACTATATTGAGACAGGCTCCTTGGTAAGCATTAAGAAAAATACACAAGGTATCGTACTCCCTTCGGAAGAACGTTCAATACAAATGTACCCGATGGACTTTGAAGAGTTCCTCTGGGCTACCGGCAGCGACATGCTGATGGACTTGATACGGCAGATGTATGCAGAGCGGAAACCGATGGGACAAGCTTTCCATCGTCAAGCCATGGATGCTTTCCGTCTCTATATGATAGTAGGAGGAATGCCGCAAGCTGTCAAAAAGTATATTGAGACAAAGGATTTTGATGCCGTAGATGTTGCCAAACGCGATGTGCTGGCTATCTATCGTAATGACATCTTTCATTATGCTGCTGAGATAGCCGATAAGGTGGTGTCAATCTTCGATCAGGTTCCTCCTCAGTTGTCCAAGCACGAAAAGAAATTCCGTCTTTCTGCCCTGAAGCCAGGTGCAAAATACCGTGATTGGGACGATGCTTTCTTCTGGCTGAAGGATGCGAGAGTTGTCAATATCTGCTACAACTCGACAGAGCCGAACATTGGACTTAAGATGAACGAAGACCGCACGACATTGAAATGTTATATGAACGATACGGGCTTATTGGTCAGTCATGCTTTCGATGAAAAGGGCATTGTGTCTTCTGAGATTTACCGGAAACTGCTTTTTGATAAACTGGAGGTAAACGAGGGAATGCTCATTGAGAATATCGTGGCTCAGATGTTGACAGCTAGCGGCAACAAGCTCTTTTTCTATAGTAAGTCATCAGAGGAGGCCGAAGAACGGATGGAAATAGACTTCCTGCTTCAAAAGGACAGAGTGACCAGTCGCCATAATATCTGCCCGATAGAGGTCAAGAGCGGCAAGAACTACACGTTATCTTCCCTTACGAAGTGCATGAAGAAGTTTGGAGAGTATATGGCCACTCCGACTGTCTTGCATGCGGCCGATTATAAGGTAGAGGGTGGTGTCACCTTTCTACCTCTTTATATGGCACCCTTGTTGTAAATCCAAGGATCTATTATCTTTGCCACTTGAATTGTAACAGATATAATTTGTAAATGCACTATGTGTATTCCTGGATGGTGGATGCATAGACGAAGATAAACTAACGGGCAGCCTCGTGTGGGGCCGCCCGTTAGTTTATAGGGTTGAAATGAGTTCAGGCTGTTACTTCACCTGGAGATTGAGGATGCGGCTCTTGAACTGGCCGGCTTGGCGCAGGGGGAAGGAGAGGGTGCGCTGGTAGTACATCTTGGCACGCGGGTTGTACATCACAGGCTTCCATTCGTTCTCGCCGGGCTGGAAGTCGGTGAGGTCTTTCTCCTGGAAGGCTACCATCGTGATGGGGTTCAGTACCTCGCGCTTCTTGCCATCTACGTAGAGCGTGGTGTTGCGGTTGGTGCATTCGATGCTGATTTCCACCTTGCCCTCAGAGGGCAGACGGTAGTTGAAGGTGTTGTAGTAGCCATCGCGGGCAAAGCCGAGCCGACCGGTGCGGGGGTCAGAGAGGTAGAATACGGCTCGCTCTGAACGGAAGAGTTCGGTACCCTTCTCTTCGGGCTGAAGCTCGATGGTGAAGCTGACGGTGTGGCCATAGCCGGCCTGCTCGATGGGGAGGATGCTACCGGCCTTCACTTCAGCCTGCGTGTAGCCACCTGCTACGCGTCCGGCTTCGTTCTCACCCGGTGCTTCGCCCAAGGCGGCACGCTGGGCATCATATTGGGCATAGGGGAGGGTTACGGCCGAACCGCTCCAGCACTTGGCAGCCATGGTCTGCAGGGCAGGGAAGAGGCGGTCATGGATGTCGGCCACGGAGATACCGTTACCACAGTGGTCGTTCCATACGGCAAACATACCACCTTCCAGACAGGGGTCACCCTCTTCTAAAGTCTGTCGGCCCACCACAGCGGGTGTCCAATGCTCGTAGAGGTACTTGCAGTTGAGGTAGTCGTAGTAGTAGCCGGCGGCGGGCACGATATAGACGTAGCCGTCGGGGATGCTGATGAGTCGGTAGCCCAGCTCCTTCATCTCAAGTGGGTTAGCATAGTCGTTTGACCAGCTGTGCATCAGTACGTTCTCCGACTTGACAGGCGTGTCACCCTTGGCATGGGTGAGTGAGCCCCACAGCACAGCCTGCTTGCCATACTGCTCTACGAACTTGATGTAGCGGTCGGTGAAGTAGCGGAACTTCTCCACGACCTCCTTCTTGGCGTTGGAGTACTCGTCGGTGCCGATATGCACGCGCTTACCGCGGAACACAGGGTTCTTGCCTTCCAGGTACTCGCGGAAGAGGCCATCGCAGAATTCGTAGGTCTCGGGCTTGAAGAGGTCGAGATGGTCCATGCCATACTCTTGCGAACCAATCACGGGCTTGTACTGCGTGAAGGCCAGCGAGTGAGCAGGGATGTCAATTTCGGGGATAATCTCCACGCCGCAGCTGTCGGCCAGAGCTTGCAGGGCGATGAATTCAGCCTTCGTGTAGTAGCCATCCTTGGCGGCAAGGCCGGGATAGGTGTTGCACTCCAGGCGGAAGGCCGACTGCGTCTTGCTCCAGTCGTTGCCGAAGAACTGGCGGAAGCCGTTGTCATTGAGGTGTACCTGTAGGGTGTTCATCTTGTAGTAGCCCATCGTCTTGACCAGGCTGCGCATGTAGCTCATGGGGATGAACTTACGTCCGCAGTCCATCATGAAGCCGCGCATGGCGTAGCGGGGTGCATCAGTGGCTTCGCCCTGCGGCAGGGCTACGTGCTGACGCGTGAGTTGGAGCAGCGTGCTGGCCGCCCACTGCAGGCCACGGAGATCGTGGGCCTCGGCCACTACCTGCTGGTTGATGCGCAGGGTGTAGCTCTCGTCGGCCTCTCCTTTCTTCTTGCGGAGTACGAAAGCGAAGTCGCCCTGGCGTGCCTTACCTTTCACTACGGCGAGCTTCATGCCTGTCAGTTCCTCATACGATGCCGCAAAGCGGCTGGCTGTAATCTGCGCTTCGTTGCCTCCTGAGTAGGTTACTCGGGCTGTGGGGGAAGGGGTGAAGGTGCCTTCTCCTCCGTTCCAGGTCTGTAACTCTGGTACTACGAAGGGTTTCTGCTGTTCCTGCGCATGGGCGGCAGGCGATAGAGTGAGGGCCGCACAAAGGGCCACGGCCGGCATGATGCGCCGGCAGATTGCTGTCAACTGTTTTTTATTCATAGGTTTAATATTAGAAAATAGTTCATACATATCATATAGGAGAAAGGTTCATATCATATCCACGTCAGTCGTTTCCAAAGCATCTCCAGCGGTCCTCGGCTGTGGCTTCTGAGCCACCAGCGGCAGAAGAGGTACTGCAGCAATACGCAGCAGACGCCGAGCAGCAGGCTCATGGTATGGCCGCTGTACTGATAGAGGCCGAGTCCCCAACCATAGAACAGGAAGCCCCCGATGACCGACTGACCCAGGTAGTTCGTGAGGCTCATCTTGCCGTAGGGTGCGATGGCGATGAGGCGCTTGCCCCACATCGTGCAATGGAAGGTCCACGTCACGGCGCAGACGATGAAGAGCATCATGGAGGCATTGCGCCACATGGTGAGCATTACCTGGAGCGAGTGGGACATGCAGGCGTTTTCCACCAACCTGGGCAACGTCTGCTGCACAGGCAGAATCAGGAAGAGGGCAAGGACTGAAGCCACCATCACGCGTACCCAGCGCTGGGCATTGTCTCCCTCCAGATAGAGGAAGCGCTTGCGGCCCATCAGGATACCCAGCAGGAAGAGGAAGAGGGTCTGCGTCATGCGGCCATTCTCAATGGCCCAGTAGAAATTGATGCGGAAGCCGTACTGGATGCCGGCCACGGCCACATCCCAGAGCGTGCCGTGGCTCTGCGGCTCAATCAAAGCGCCAAACAGGTTACCCGAACCCAGATCGAGCGGTTGCACGGAGGGGTCGATGGCTCCCCATACCAGATAGAGCAGCTCGATGGGTTGCAGGGCCAGGAAGAGGGCTATCCAGCCCAGGACCTTGTTGCTCAGCCGGATGAGCGGAAGCACCAACAGGCCACCCACGGCATAGACTGTAAGGATATCGCCGTTGAAGAAGAGCAGGTCCAGCAGGCCGAAGCCCATGAGCAGTGCCATGCGCCAGGCAAAGCGCAGGCGGAAGTCCTTGCCTTTCTGGGCCTGGTTGTCGTGCTGGATGAAGAAACTCAGTCCGAAGAGGAGCGAGAAGATGGCGTACATCTTGCCGCCACAGAGGAAGAACATGGAGTCCCAAACCACACGGTCGAGCGTGGAAAGCGCTGGAAACTTGTAGAAATTCATGTGCTCGATGAAGTGTAGCATCACAATGCCGCCGATGGCAATGCCACGAAGGATGTCGGCTGCATCCACACGGGTATTGGGCAGCGACGAAGGTCTGTAGGTATAGCTCATAACTATATTTATAAAGGTGTAACTATAATGTAATAATTAGGTTATTCAGCGTTTCACAATGCGTACAAAGTTACGCCATTTTTCCATAATGCAGAAGATTTTTCCAGGGAAATCCTCCATTAAGAGCCAATTTTGTGTTTTTTTAGGCAGAAAAGCATGAGGTTATGGAGGAAATGCCTATATTTGCGCGGAATTTAATTTTTTTGAACGTTTAAAGCAATTTGAAAGTATGAAGACGAAAATGTTTGTTGCTGCTTTTGCAGCTATGTTTGCATTCTCTGTAATGTCGTGTGGTAACAAGAAGGCTGCTGAGGCTCCCGCTGAAGGAGCTGCCGTAGAGTGTGCTGCTGCTGAAGGCTGCTGCAAGGGTGACTCTGCCAAGGCTTGCTGCAAGGGCGATTCTGCCAAGGCTTGCTGCAAGGGTGACTCTGCAAAGTGCGAGAAGAAGTGTGAGAAGGCTTGCGAAAAGAAGTAATTTTCGGAGCTGACTTATTTTACTCTAGACGAACAAAGGCATTCCCAGTCATTACTGATGGGGTGCCTTTCTTTTTTCTTCCACTTTATCTCTTATATTTTCATCGTCCATTTTCCCTTTTGATTATAAAATGATATTTCAGGAAAGAAAAAAGTGAGATTTTGTTTGTGTGATAGGATTTTTTGCTTACCTTTGCACCGTTTTTTAAAAAAGACGAGAAATGATGGATTTGAATTCTACCTATATTCTGCTTTGCGGCATTATTATTCTACTAAGCAAATTTAGTGGAAGTGAGTGTCGTGCGTGAATAGATGTGGAATACATCGGATATACGAAAGCCTTTCTCACTTCCCTGTGTGAAAGGCTTTTTGATTTTGCGAAGTGAATGAAAGATAAGATACAAATTAAAAAACGAAATAACAATGAGTGATAGACTTTTTATTTTCGACACCACCCTCCGCGATGGTGAACAGGTGCCTGGCTGCCAGCTGAATACCGTAGAAAAGATTCAAGTGGCCAAGCAGCTGGAACTGCTCGGGGTGGATGTGATTGAGGCCGGATTCCCCATTTCGAGTCCCGGCGACTTTAATTCGGTAATTGAGATTTCCAAGGCCGTGACATGGCCTACCATCTGTGCCCTGACGCGTGCGGTGCAGAAGGATATCGATGTAGCGGTAGAGGCTCTGCGCTATGCCAAGCACAAGCGCATCCATACGGGTATCGGTACATCCGACTCGCACATCCGCTACAAGTTCAACTCCAACCGTGAGGAGATCATCGAGCGGGCTGTAGCTGCCGTGAAGTATGCCCGTCAGTTTGTGGATGACGTAGAATTCTATGCCGAGGATGCAGGCCGCACGGAGAATGAGTACCTGGCCCGCGTGGTGGAGGCTGTCATCAAGGCAGGAGCCACGGTGGTCAACATTCCTGATACGACAGGCTACTGCCTGCCGTCGGAGTATGGAGCCAAGATTCAGTACCTGATGGAGCATGTCAATGGCATTCACAACGCCATCATCTCCACCCACTGCCATAATGACCTGGGCATGGCAACGGCCAACACAATGGCTGGCGTGCTCAATGGTGCGCGTCAGGTGGAGGTGACCATCAACGGCATCGGTGAACGGGCCGGTAACACTTCGCTTGAAGAGGTGGCTATGATTATCAAGTGCCACAAAGATATTGATATAGAGACCAATATCAATACGCAGAAGATTTATCCCACGAGCCGCATGGTATCGAGCCTGATGAATATGCCCGTGCAGCCCAACAAGGCCATTGTGGGCCGCAACGCCTTTGCCCATTCGTCGGGCATCCACCAGGACGGTGTGCTGAAGAATGTGCAGACCTACGAGATCATTGACCCGCACGATGTGGGTATTGATGATAACTCCATCGTATTGACAGCACGCAGTGGACGTGCTGCCCTCAAGAACCGACTCCACGTGCTGGGTGTACAGCTGGATCAGGAGAAACTGGATAAGGTCTATGAAGAGTTCCTCAAGTTGGCCGACAAGAAGAAGGACATCAACGACGATGATATCCTGCTCCTGGCTGGTGCGGACCGTACGCAGAACCATCGCATCAAGCTGGAGTATCTCCAGGTGACGAGTGGAGTGGGAGTGAAGTCGGTTGCCAGTCTGGGCTTGAGCATCTCTGGTGAGAAGTTTGAGGCCTGCGCCAGCGGTAATGGTCCAGTGGATGCAGCCATCAAGGCGCTCAAGAAGATTATCGATCGCCACATGACGCTCAAGGAGTTTACCATCCAGGCCATCAGCAAGGGCAGTGACGACATGGGTAAGGTGCATATGCAGGTGGAGTACGACGGTCACGTCTATTATGGCTTTGGAGCCAACACCGACATCATCGCCGCCTCGGTAGAGGCCTATATCGACTGTATCAATAAGTTTAAGAACTAAAGAGATACCTCATTATCTTTTTTTAATTTTACGTTTAAATTAAAAAGACATGAATACACTTTTCGACAAGATTTGGGACGCCCACGTGGTTCAGCAGGTGGAAGAGGGTCCCACACAGCTTTATATCGACCGCCTCTATTGCCACGAGGTGACCAGTCCGCAGGCGTTTGAAGGGATGCGTAAGCGTGGACTGAAGTGCTTCCGTCCTGAGAAGATCTACTGTATGCCTGACCACAACACCCCTACGCATGACCAGGATAAGCCCATTGACGACCCTGTGAGCAAGACGCAGGTGGATACCCTCGCCCGCAATGCGGAGGAGTTTGGCCTGACCCACTTTGGCATGATGAACCCCAAGAACGGCATCATCCACGTGGTAGGTCCTGAGCGCGGACTCACCCTGCCGGGCATGACGATTGTCTGTGGTGACTCCCACACCTCCACGCACGGTGCCATGGGTGCTGTGGCTTTTGGTATCGGAACCAGTGAGGTGGAGATGGTGATGGCTTCGCAATGCATCCTGCAGACGCGCCCCAAGACCATGCGCATCACCGTGGACGGTCGCTTGGGCAAGGGCGTGACGGCCAAGGACCTGGCCCTCTACATGATGTCGAAGATGACCACCAGCGGTGCTACGGGCTACTTCGTAGAGTATGCAGGTGAGGCTGTGCGCAGCCTCAGCATGGAGGGACGCTTGACGCTCTGCAACCTCTCCATAGAGATGGGTGCCCGAGGTGGTATGGTAGCCCCCGATGAGACCACTTTCGCTTACATCAAGGGACGTGAATATGCGCCGAAGGGTGAGGCATGGGAGCAGGCCGTGGCTTACTGGAAGACACTGAAGAGTGACGATGATGCCGTCTTCGACAAGGAGGTGCGCTACGATGCTGCTGACATTGAACCGATGATTACCTACGGTACCAACCCGGGAATGGGTATGGGCATCACGCAGCAGATTCCCACCACTGAAGGAATGGGTGAAGCTGCTCAGGCTTCGTTTGGCAAGTCGCTGGGCTATATGGGTTTCCAGCCTGGTGAGGCCTTGCTTGGTAAGCCCGTGGATTATGTCTTCCTCGGAGCTTGTACCAACGGCCGTATCGAGGACTTCCGCGCTTTTGCTTCAATTGCTAAGGGACGTAAAAAGGCTGATAACGTAGTGGCTTGGCTCGTACCTGGTTCATGGATGGTGGATGCACAGATTCGTGAGGAGGGACTTGATAAGGTGCTTACTGAGGCTGGATTTGAGATTCGTCAGCCGGGGTGCTCAGCCTGTCTGGCCATGAATGATGACAAGATTCCTGCAGGCAAGTACTCCGTATCGACCAGCAACCGCAATTTCGAAGGACGCCAAGGTCCCGGTGCGCGCACCCTGCTGGCTAGCCCCTTGACCGCAGCTGCAGCGGCTGTAACGGGTGTGATTACTGACCCTCGTACCTTGATGCAGGATTAAACATCTACTTCAATATCTAACCATAACAATATATGAAACAGAAATTTGACATCATAACAAGTACCTGTGTGCCCCTTCCGCTGGAGAATGTGGACACTGACCAGATTATTCCCGCCCGCTTCCTGAAAGCCACAACACGTGAGGAGAAGTTTTTTGGCGACAATCTCTTTCGTGACTGGCGCTACAAGGCCGATGGAAGCCTGAATCCCGACTTTGTGCTCAACAATCCGCTCTATAGCGGTCAGATACTGGTGGCAGGCAAGAACTTCGGTTCCGGTTCAAGCCGCGAACATGCCGCTTGGGCTATTGCTGGCTATGGCTTCCGCGTGGTTATCAGCAGCTTCTTTGCAGATATCCACAAGAACAATGAGTTGAACAACTTCGTATTGCCAGTGGTGGTAAGTGAGGATTTCTTGCAGGAACTGTTCGCCAGCATCGAGGCCAATCCCAAGATGGAGGTGGAGGTGAACCTGCCTGCCCAGACGGTGACCAACAAAGCTACGGGTCGCAGCGAGCATTTCGAAATCAACGCCTACAAGAAGCACTGTTTGATGAACGGTCTGGATGACATCGATTTCCTGGTGGAGAACAAGTCGCGCATTGAGGCCTACGAATCTATGGCACGCAGATGACCCGGATTTTTACGGATGACCACAATTTTTTATGAATAGTAATCAACCGCAAATCGAGATAATGGACACCACCCTGCGGGATGGGGAACAGACCAGCGGGGTGTCGTTTGTGCCGCATGAGAAGCTCATGATTGCCCGCCTGTTGCTTGAGGAACTGAAGGTGGATCGTGTGGAGGTGGCTTCAGCACGGGTGTCGGAAGGAGAATTTGAGGCGGTGAGCAGTATCTGCCGCTGGGCCGGTCAGCACGGCTACCTGGATAGGGTAGAGGTGTTGGGCTTTGTGGACGATGGCAAGTCGCTTCAGTGGATTCATGATGCCGGTGGAAAGGTAATCAATCTCTTGACCAAAGGGTCATATCGACATTGTACTCAGCAACTTAAGAAAACACCTAAACAGCATCTCAGCGATATCAGAGCCAATGTGCGTATGGCGTTGGATATGGGGTTCAGCGTGAATGTCTATCTGGAGGACTGGAGCAACGGCATGAAGGATTCGCCCGACTATGTATTCCAGTTGATGGATGGACTGCAGGGTATCGGTATCAGCCGTATCATGCTGCCCGACACGCTGGGTGTGCTCAACCCCTTGCAGCTCATCAGCTACATGCGCAAGATGGTGAAGCGCTATCCAAATGTTCACTTCGACTTCCATGCCCACAACGACTATGACCTGGCTGTGAGCAATGTGCTGGCGGCAGTGTTGAGTGGCTGTAAGGGTCTTCATACGGCCATTAACGGACTGGGTGAACGGGCAGGCAATGCGCCACTGGCCAGTGTGCAGGCCATCCTGAAGGACCACTTCCACGCCTCTACCCACATCAATGAGGAGAAGCTGAATGAAGTGAGTCACCTGGTGGAGAGCTACAGCGGCATTGCCATTCCGCCCAATAAGCCCATCGTGGGTAGCAGCGTCTTTACACAGGTAGCCGGAGTCCACGCCGATGGGGACAACAAGAACAACCTCTACTGCAACGACCTCTTGCCCGAGCGCTTTGGCCGCAAACGCGAATATGCTCTCGGCAAGGCCAGTGGCAAGGCCAACATCCGTAAGAACCTGGAGGAGTTGGGCCTGCAGCTGAGCGAGGAGGCCATGAAGAGGGTGACTGAGCGCATCATCGAGCTGGGCGATAAGAAGGAACTGGTGACGCAGGAGGACCTGCCCTACATCGTAAGCGATGTGCTGAAGCATACCTCTATCGATGAGAAGGTGAAGCTGCAGAGCTACATGGTCAGCACGGCCTACGGACTCAAGCCCATGGCCTGCGTGCGGCTGGAAGTGAACGGACAGGTGTATGAGGAGAATGCGGCTGGCGACGGTCAGTATGATGCCTTCGTACGGGCCATCCGGCACATCTATCGCGACAAGCTGGGACGGAAGTTCCCCTGGCTGGCCAACTACAACGTCTCTATTCCCCCGGGTGGACGGACCGATGCACTGGTACAGACCACCATCGAATGGACTTTCGAGGGAAAGAGCTACCGTACCCATGCGCTTGATGCCGACCAGACCGAGGCAGCCATGAAGGCTACCATCAAGTTGCTCAACCTCATTGAGTCGAGTTACACCTGAGCAGTAAGACCTACTTCATGCAGCAAGTCATGCTTGGACAGCATATACAGCGCTTTTTCCGCAGGACTGTTGGCTCATTGAGCGGAAATACCTAATTTTGTAGCCAAAAAATAAAAAACAACTAAATAAAAAAAACATCATGGACTTTAAAATAGCCGTGTTGGCCGGTGACGGTATCGGCCCCGAAATATCTGCCGTAGGTGTAGATGTAATGACCGCCGTATGTGAGAAGTTTGGACACAAGGTGAGCTATCAGTATGCCATCTGTGGCGCTCATGCCATTGATGAGGTGGGCGATCCCTTTCCTGAAGCTACTTTTGAGGCGTGTAAGCAGGCAGATGCCGTGCTCTTCTCAGCTGTAGGTGACCCTAAGTTTGACAACAATCCCACTGCCAAGGTGCGTCCTGAACAGGGCCTGCTGGCCATGCGCAAGAAGTTGGGCTTGTTTGCCAACATCCGCCCCGTACAGACCTTCAAGTGCCTGCTCCACAAGTCGCCCCTGCGTGCTGAGCTGGTGGATGGAGCCGACTTCCTCTGTATCCGCGAACTGACCGGAGGTATGTACTTCGGCGAGAAGTATCAGGACAACGACAAGGCCTACGACACCAACATGTACACCCGTCCCGAGATTGAACGCATCCTGAAAGTGGGCTTTGAATACGCTATGAAGCGCAACAAGCACCTCACGGTGGTAGATAAGGCCAACGTATTGGCCAGCAGTCGCCTGTGGCGTCAGATTGCCCAGGAGATGGCTCCCCAATATCCTGAGGTGAAGACCGACTACATGTATGTGGATAATGCCGCCATGCGCATGATTCAAGAGCCTAAGTTCTTCGACGTGATGGTCACCGAGAATACGTTCGGCGATATCCTCACTGACGAAGGCTCCTGCATCAGCGGTTCGATGGGGCTGCTGCCTTCAGCCTCTACGGGTGAGAGCACGCCGGTGTTTGAACCTATCCACGGCTCCTGGCCACAGGCTAAGGGGCTGAACATTGCCAACCCCTTGGCACAGATTCTTTCCGTGGCTATGCTCTTTGAGTACTTCGACCTCAAGGCCGAGGGTGCATTGGTGCGGCAGGCTGTGGATGCCTCGCTCGATGCCAACGTACGTACCCCCGAAATCCAAGTAGAGGGTGGCGAAAAGTATGGCACCAAGGAGGTGGGCGCATGGATTGTGGATTATATTCGCAAGGCATGAGCATGAGATATCACTTCAGACCAGGGTGGGGAGTGCGACTCCTCACTTTGGTCTGTTTTTTTATGCTCCAGGGGTATGCTTCCTCTGCCAGAGGGCAGAGCTACGACGAATGGGTGGAGCGGGCTATACAGGCTGTGGAGGCCGATAGCCTGGAAAGGGCGGTGGAGATGCTTCGGCAAGCCGTCAAGAGCGACCCAGCTCATGCTCATAATGTGTGGCTCTATACCAACATGGGCAGGCTGCAGGGGCAGTTGCAACACTTTGATGAGTCCGTGGAGAGCTATACCTTTGCGCTCAATGTGGCCCCCTATCATGTCCCGGCCCTGATGGGAAGGGCATCGGTCTATATGGAGATGGGAAGGTTGGAGCTGGCTCGGGTGGATTACTCGCTGGTGCTCGATATAGAGAAGGGGAATGAGGAGGCGCTCTTGATGAGGGCCTACATCTATAAAGTACAACGTCAATACAAATTTGCCAGGGCGGATTACGACCGTCTGCTGCAGCTTCATGCCGACCATTTCAATGCCCGGCTGGGGTTGGCGCTGCTCCTTCAGGCCGAAGGGGAGAGGGAACAGGCTATTCGCCTGCTCGATATCCTGATTACCGAGGCCAAGGGCGATGTGGCACGTGCCACGTTGCTTTACCGGGCCCGGGCTGAGGTGGAGTGGGAGAGTGAACAGTATGATGCGGCTTTGGTGGATGTGGATCAGTCGCTCCAGCTCGACGCTGCGCAGGCAGAGGCTTATCTGCTCCGTGGACAGATTTACCTGGCTTTAGGCAAGAAGCTACAGGCCAAGCGTGACTTCAACCAGGCACAGGCCCTGGGCATCCCGCTCGCTCAGCTGAAGCCGTTGCTGGCCAGGTGCAGGTAATCAGTCTCTCAGGGTAATCCAGCATGTGATGCTTACTCCACGTACCGCTTGATGACCTTGGTGAATATCTCGCCATATTTCCGCTTCTTGTATTCGCCGATGCCGTTGATTTCGCCGAAGGCCTCGATGGTAGTGGGGCGATAGCTGCAGAGCAGGTGAAGCACTTTGTCGGACATGATGACGTAGGGAGGTACCAGCTCCTCTTCGGATAACTGACGCCGCAGGGCACGCAGCTCTTCAAACAGCTGCTCGCTCTCCTCCTTGTCAAGCAGGGGTGCGCCGGCAAAGAGATTGAGCCTACCTCTCTTCACCTTTTCCTCTCGTTTCTCCTTGGCTCCCCGCTTGCTGTTTATCTTCTCCGGCTTCTCTTCAGGGATGATTGTGGAGAGCTGGGCTGTGGCCCGGCCGTAGAGCACCTCGATGCCTGCAGGGGTAATCTTCAGATGATTGCCCTCGTCGTAGGCTATCTCGAAGTAGCCCAGCTGGAGCATCTGCAGCAGGTAGTCCTTCCAGTCGCGTGCAGGCACGTCACGACCTACGCCGAAGGTCTTCAGCTTGTCGTAACTGTGTGCCCTGATTTCGGCACTCATCGTGCCCTTGAGCAGGTCGATCAGGGTATGGATGGAGATGTGCTGCTCACAGCGCATGATGCCGCTCAGGGCTTTCTGCACCAGGAGGGTGCCGTCAAAGCGCTGGGGGGGATTGAGGCAGATGTCGCAGTTGTGGCAGTCGTGCGGCAGGCTTTCGCTGAAGTAGTTGAGCAGGATCCGCCGCCGGCAGATGCTGGCTTCGGCGTATTCCTTCATGCGGTTGAGGCGCTCCTGATTGATTTCGGCTTGTCCGCTCTCCTCAGCAAACTTCTGGAGCACGATGAGGTCCTCCAGTGAATAGAAGAGGATGGTCTCGCTCGGCAGTCCATCGCGTCCGGCACGTCCTATCTCCTGGTAGAAGGACTCGATGCTCTTGGGCAGGTTGAAGTGGATGACCCAGCGTACGTTACTCTTGTCGATGCCCATGCCGAAGGCTATCGTGGCGCAGACCACCTGGATGCGGTCGTTGATGAAGTCGTCCTGTGTACGGTTGCGCTCTGCGGCACTCATGCCGGCATGGTAGTAGGTGGCGTTGATGCCTTTCTCCTGCAGCTTGGCTGCCAGCTTCTCCGTGTTGCTGCGGCTTTGGCAGTAGATGATGCCGCTGCTGAAGGGGCGCAGCTTGATGAACTCGGCAATGGCTTTGGTCTTCTCGTTCTTCGTCAGTCCGTGCCTCACGCTGAGGCTGAGGTTGGGTCGGTCGAACGAGGAGAGGAAGATGCGTGGCTCCTTGAGGTGGAGCTGCTTGACGATGTCCTCGCGGGTCACCTTGTCGGCCGTAGCGGTGAGGGCCACCATGGGTACATCGGGAAACTGCTCGCGGAGTATGCCGAGCTGGGTGTATTCAGGGCGGAAGTCGTGACCCCATTGCGAGATGCAGTGTGCCTCGTCGATGGCAAAGAGGTCGATGTGCATGTCGCGCAGCAGGCTGTCCACCTCCTGGAGCAGCCGTTCAGGTGAGATGTAGAGCAGCTTGATGCGTCCCTCGATGCACTCGCGGCGGATGATGGCGTTGCTGGTCTCGTCGTTGTTGCTGTTGAGTGCAGCGGCAGGGATGTTGTTGGAGCGGAGCGCCTCCACCTGGTCACGCATGAGCGAGATGAGGGGTGACACCACCAGGGTGGTCCCCTTGCTCATCAGGGCCGGCAGTTGGTAGCACATCGACTTACCTCCTCCCGTAGGCATCAGGATGAGTGCATCCCTGCGGGAGAGGACATGTGCTATAATCTCTTTCTGCATCGGACGAAACTGGTCGTAGCCGAAATATCTTTTCAGGACTTGCTGCATCATACGCGGTAGGGTAATAAAACGGCTGCAAAGGTAGGGAATAATGATATAATAGTTGTTAAAATCGCTTTTCTTTTCTTCAAAATAACTTCATCTTGGCAAAAATCGCCTTTTTTTGTTCAATAAAGCAGGGAAATAGTTGTGTAATTAAAAAAAAAGTCAGACATTTGTGAGGCCCATTCGGGTGAATGGGGCGAATGATTTTTATTAAATTATCCCTAACCAGTTAAATCTATGAGTGATATAGAAGAAAAAAACCAGGGTGAGGAATCAAAGAAGAGACCTTACAATTTGCGTGAGAAAAAGAATAAGGATGCGGCTTATCGTTCGCTGATTCGTCCGGAGCTGGCAGACGAGCTGTATGACAAAATTATGGAGATTGTCGTTATTCAGAAACGGTATCGTGACGCCACCTTCTCTGCCAAGGAGCTGGCCGCCGAGCTGAAGACCAATACCCGCTACCTGTCGGCCGTGGTCAACTCACGCTTTGGCATGAACTACTCTTGCCTGCTCAACGAGTACCGTGTCAAGGAGGCCCAGCACCTGCTTACCGATAAGCGCTACGCTGACAAGACGGTGGAGGAGATCAGTACGATGGTGGGATTTGCCAACCGTCAGTCGTTCTACGCAGCGTTCTACAAGAACCTGGGCGAGACACCCAACGGCTATCGCAAGCGCTTTGCGGAGAAGAAGAAATAACCGGGAAGTCACCCTACACATATTGTGCATTGGAATACTGCAAGCTGCGGACGCATTTGGGCTGCAGCATGCAGTATTTTGCCGTTAGGACATTACGTTGTTATCCGGCGTATCATGGCGTTGAAAACTGCTTATCATCGGGATGAAAATAGCTTTTCATTGTGATGAAAATAGTATATCACTGTGATGAAAATAGTTTATCACCTTGCTGAAAAACGTTGGTGCAATGCATATGTATCCGCTATTCCTTAATATATAGTATGTGATTACATCATGAAGAGTTCAATAGCATCATGGGTTGCTGCCTGCGCGCTGTGTGTGGCATGTGGTGGCAACGTCAACAACGCCTCCTCTGAGGCAGAAAAATTTGATTATAACGTGGAACAGTTTGCCGATTTACAGATACTCCGTTACCGGGTACCTGGGTTTGAATCCCTCTCGCTCCAGCAGAAGGAGCTAGTCTATTATCTCACCGAAGCAGCCCTGCAGGGGCGTGATATCCTTTTTGACCAGAATGGTAAGTACAACCTCCGCATACGCAAGCTGCTTGAGGCGGTCTATACGGGTTATGAGGGTGACAGGACATCGGCCCCGTTCAAGGCCCTGGAGGTCTATCTGAAGCGTGTATGGTTCTCTAACGGCATCCATCACCACTACGGTTGCGAGAAGTTCGCTCCCGGCTTTACCCCCGAGTTCCTGCGCGAGGCGTTGGCCGGCATTGACCCGTCAGCACTTCCCCTGGCCGAAGGAGAGCCGGTGGAGCAGCTCTGCCAGGAGCTCTTCCCCGTCATCTTCGATCCGTCGGTGATGCCTAAGCGTGTCAACCAGGCCGATGGCGAAGACCTGGTGCTCACCTCAGCTTGCAATTACTACGAGGGCGTGACCCAGGCTGAGGCAGAAGCCTATTACGGGGCCATGAAGGATCCCAATGATGCCACTCCCATCTCCTATGGTCTCAACTCCCGTCTGGTGAAGGAAGAGGGCCAGGTGAAGGAGAAGGTATGGAAGGTGGGTGGCCTCTACGGTGAGGCACTCGCCAAGATTGTCTATTGGCTGGAGAAGGCGGAGAGCGTGGCAGAGACACCCGAGCAGAAGGAGGTCATCGAGAAGCTCATTGCCTTCTATCAGACGGGCGACCTGAAGACCTTCGATGAGTATGCCATCCTCTGGGTAAAGGACCTCAATTCGCGCATCGACTTTGTCAATGGCTTTACTGAAAGCTATGGCGACCCCCTGGGCATGAAGGCAAGCTGGGAGTCGCTCGTCAACTTCAAGGACCTGGAGGCCACGCGCCGCACGGAGCTCATCAGCTCCAATGCCCAGTGGTTTGAAGACCATTCGCCTGTCGATAAGCAGTTCAAGAAGGAAGAGGTGAAAGGTGTGACAGCCAAGGTAATCACTGCCGCCATCCTGGCTGGTGACCTCTATCCCGCCACGGCCATCGGCATCAATCTGCCCAACGCCAACTGGATACGCAGCGTGCATGGCTCCAAGTCGGTGACCATTGGCAACATAACCGATGCCTACAACAAGGCCGCTCACGGCAACGGCTTCAGCGAGGAGTTTGTAGCCAGCCCCGAAGAACTGCGACTGATAGATACCTATGGCGACCTCACGGGCAACCTGCATACCGACCTGCACGAATGCCTGGGTCACGGCTCTGGCAAGCTGCTCCCCGGCGTGGACCCCGATGCACTCAAGGCCTACGGTTCGACCATTGAGGAGGCGCGTGCCGACCTCTTCGGACTCTACTACGTGGCTGATCCCAAGCTGGTGGAACTGGGTCTGACACCCAACGACGAGGCCTACAAGGCTGAATACTACACCTATCTGATGAACGGCCTCATGACACAGCTGGTGCGTATCGAGCCGGGCAATCAGGTAGAAGAGGCTCACATGCGCAACCGTCAGCTCATTGCCCGCTGGGTCTATGAGCACGGAGAGGCTGACAAGGTGGTGGAGATGATACAGCGCGAAGGCAAGACCTACGTAGTGGTCAATGACTATGCCCGCTTGCGTACCCTCTTTGGCGAGCTTCTGGCCGAGGTACAACGCATCAAATCCACAGGCGACCTGGCCGCCGCACGCCACCTCGTGGAGACCTATGCCGTCAAGGTAGATCCCACGCTCCATGCCGAGGTGCTGGCCCGCTACAAGAAACTCAATCTGGCTCCTTACAAGGGCTTTGTCAATCCCCGCTACGAGGCCGTGACCGATGCACAGGGCAAAATAACCGATGTACGCGTGACCTACGACGAAGGCTATGCCGAGCAGATGCTCCGCTACAGCCGCGACTACAGCACGTTGCCCTACGTCAACGAATGACCTCCTGTGGAGAGGGCTTTGCGTCAATCATTCATTGTTTTTTAAATAATCAATAATTAATAACTTACCCATGGATACCCTAACTCCTGACCCGCAGGGCGGACAGCTTCACGAACAACTTAGAGCCGTCAAGCAGCAGCTCAGGCTTGCCATGAACGGTGTTGCCTCGCAGAGTATGCGTCAGAAGGGACTGCTCTACAAGATTAACTTCGGTGTAGAATTGCCTCGCCTCAAGCAGATAGCTGCCACCTTCCCCAAGGAGCACCACCTGGCTCAGGCTCTCTGGAAAGAAGAGATACGTGAATGCAAGATATTGGCCACGATGCTTCAGCCCGTGGAGAGTTTCCTGCCCGAGATAGCTGATATCTGGGTGGAGCGCATCCCTACCCAGGAGATGGCCGAGATAGCCAGTATGTACCTCTTCCAGCATCTGCCCTATGCGCCGCAGAAGTCGCTGCAATGGATGGCCTCCGAGGATGAAATGACCCAGGCCTGCGGACTCCTCACCGCGGCCCGTCTGCTTCAGCAGAAGGGTGACCTCACCGAGCGTGTGGAGAACGAACTGCTTGACCAGGGGATAGCCGCTTTCTTGAGCGGTCCCTATGTGGTCAGGAGTGCTGCCTCGGCCCTGCTGCGCCGCTACATGCAGCACAGTGATGCCCATGCATTCACCCTCTGCCGGCGCGTGGAGTGCATGAAAAACTCCCCAAAAGAGGCCGAACAACTGCTCTATCAGCTCGTGGCAAGCGAAGTTGACCCATTTTTTGCTAAATAAAGAGAGTTTCTTTCTTGCATTCCACAAAAAACAATTAACTTTGTACGCTGTGAATTGCGAATAAGAATAATGCGTATTATGGATAGTCAGAACATCAAGGAGACGGTACGGCAGATATTCACGGAATATCTGAACCTGCACAGGCATCGCAAGACGCCTGAACGCTATGCTATACTTGATGCCATCTACTCCTTCGACTCCCATTTCGATATGGACACCCTCTACACCCGCATGGCTGAAGAGGAGAAGTTCCGTGTCAGTAGGGCTACGCTCTATAACACCATTCTGCTCCTGCTCGATGCCCACCTGGTGGTGAAGCATCAGTTCGGGGGCAGCTCGCAGTACGAGCGCTGCTATCTCAGCCACACCCATCACCACCAGATCTGCACCCAGTGCGGCAAGGTGGAGGAGGTGCAGGATGATGTCCTGCGCGAGCTGATTGAGCAGTCCAAGCTGAAGCAGTTCACCCTGTCGCATTATTCACTCTACCTCTACGGGCTGTGCGCCAAGTGCAACCGGGTCAATAAGCGAAAACTTAAAGATAATATAAAGAAAAAAGAAAAATGAAAGTAGATGTTCTATTAGGATTGCAATGGGGCGATGAGGGCAAAGGCAAGGTAGTCGATGTCCTTACTCCGAAGTACGATGTAGTAGCCCGTTTCCAGGGCGGACCCAACGCCGGCCATACGCTGGAGTTTGAGGGGCAGAAGTATGTACTCCGCTCCATTCCCTCAGGTATCTTCCAGGGGGATAAAGTGAATATCATAGGCAATGGCGTAGTGCTTGACCCGGCTCTTTTCAAGGCCGAAGCTGAGGCGCTCGAGGCATCTGGACATCAGCTGCAGGAGCGGCTTCACATCTCCAAGAAGGCGCACCTGATCATGCCTACCCACCGCGTGCTGGATGCCGCCTACGAGGCTGCCAAGGGCGATGCCAAGGTGGGCACCACAGGCAAGGGCATCGGCCCGACCTATACCGACAAGGTGAGCCGCACCGGTCTGCGCGTGGGTGATATCCTCCACGACTTTGAGAAGAAGTATGCCGCAGCCAAGGCCCGCCATGAGCAGACGCTCCAGAGCCTGAACTACAGCTACGACCTCACGGAGGCTGAGAAGGCCTGGTTTGAGGGCATTGAGTACCTCAAGAAGTTCCACCTCACTGACAGTGAGCACGAGGTCAACAACCTGCTGTGCAGCGGCAAGAGTGTGCTCTGTGAAGGGGCTCAGGGCACCATGCTCGACGTAGATTTCGGCTCGTATCCCTTCGTGACCTCCTCCAACACCATCTGTGCCGGTGCATGTACCGGCCTGGGTGTAGCTCCCAACAAGATTGGCGATGTGTATGGCATCTTCAAGGCCTACTGCACGCGTGTAGGTGCTGGTCCGTTCCCCACGGAGCTGTTTGATGAGACGGGTGACAAGATCTGCACCTTGGGTCATGAGTTTGGTTCTGTCACGGGGCGTAAGCGCCGCTGTGGTTGGATTGACCTCGTGGCTCTGAAGTATGCCATCATGGTGGATGGCGTGACCAAACTCATCATGATGAAGAGCGACGTGCTCGACACCTTTGAGACCATAAAGGCCTGCGTGGCCTATCGTGTCAACGGCGAGGAGATAGACTACTTCCCCTTCGACATCAACGAGGGTGTGGAGCCGGTCTATGTGGAGCTCCCCGGTTGGCAGACGGACATGACCTCCATGCAGAGTGAGGATGAGTTCCCCGAGGAGTTCAATGCCTACCTCTCATTCCTGGAGGAGCAGCTCGGTGTGCCCATCAAGATTGTCTCCGTAGGTCCTGACCGTGCTCAGACCATCGAGCGCTACATCGATTAACACCACGCAATGATGTGATTTATGAAGGCCACACTTCCTCCCATCGGTTCATCTGTTCATGTCCAGGGAGGAAGTGTGGCCTCTCCGTATATGACGCATTATGCCATAGGCCCATGCCGGGTGAGCTTGGCAGATGCCACTTGCTATAACCTGGCCCACCTGCTGGCCCTCTCGTTTGCTCCTTTCGTGGAGAAGGAGGCTGTTACGGATGAGCCGTTCTGTTAGTCTCTATCCCTCAAGACGGGGAATTTCTGCCGGAAGGTGCTGAGTTTCTCCAAATCCAGTGTACAGGTGATGAGTGACTCTTCACCGTCAGGACAAGCCTGTAGCGTATGTCCATAGGCATCGACGAAGCAGGTGCCTCCATTGTATTCGCAAGCGGGGTCATGACCTATGCGGTTGACGCCGCATACGTATGCCTGATTTTCAATGGCACGTGCGCGCAGCAGCAGGTCCCACGGTTCGCGGCGGGAGGTGGGCCAAGAGGCTACATAGAGGGCTACGTCATACGATGATGCCCCCTCAGCAGCATTACGCGCAAAGATAGGGAAGCGCAGGTCATAGCACACCTGCAGCAGGAAGCGAACACCACGCCACGTTACGATGACCTTCTCTTGCCCGGCGGTGTAACGCAGCTGTTCACCCCCGTAGGTGAAGAGGTGATGCTTGTCGTAGTGAGCCACCTCGCCCGAAGGTTTTACAAAGTAGAACCGGTTATAGTACCGTCCCTCTTCTTCGGTAGCGATACTGCCGGCTATGGCTGCATCCAGCTGTTTGGCCATCTGCATCATCCAGCGGAGCGATGCCCCGTCGGGTTCAGCTACCCCTTCCGGCTGGGTCACGAAACCTGTACTCCACATCTCGGGCAAGACGTAGAGGTCACTCTTGGGGGCTGCTGCCAACCGATGTGCCACAGCTTGCTGATTGGCGGCAGGATTACCCCATACGATATCTTGTTGTAATAAGGTGATAGTCATGATATAGAAAGTTTAGTGGTCGGCTTTAAACTGCTTCATCCGTTCTTCCAACACGGGATAGAGTTCCTCCCTCATGCGTGAGGTACAGGCTCTGACACCTTGCTGCTTGGAGCCAGTGGTGTCCAGATTGATGCTTGATACGCCGTAGCCTATCAGCTCTCTTACCAGCTCAGAACCGCTCAGCCCCGGGTAGGATAGGGAGAAGAAGAAGCCGTCGCCGATAGGTTCGCTGACATCGTGCGGATAGGTGATACAGAAGCCGTTGTCGCAAAAGATTTTCTTCATCTTCTCTGCCCGGATAGCATATTCGCGCGTATCCTCAACAAAGTTGATTTTCCCCTCACAACTGAGCCGCAGCATGTGGGCATAACCCATTTGCGTGGTGGCAGTGCAGCCAGAGGTAATCATGTACTGGATGCTGGCAATGAAGGTGGGACCGAAGACCCCTTCGTCGTGATAGCGCTCCACGAAGGCGGGGAACTGGCGGTCAAAGAGTCGGTCAGAGATGCAGACCAGGGCCATGCGTTGGCCGGCATAGGAGAAAATCTTGGAGGAGGAGAGCATCAGCAGGTAGTTGTCCGTATAGCGGGCCACGGTGCGTACGTAGGGTGGTTGGTAAGGGTGGCTCAGGTCGCGGCGGCTGTCCATGGCGAAGTAGGCCAGGTCTTCCATCACAATCACGTCGTATTGCGTGGCCAGTTCACCGATGATCTGCAGCTCCTCCTCTTCCAGGGAGATCCAGGCCGGATTGTTGGGGTTGCTGTAGATGATGGCGGCTATGTCGCCTTGGTTCAGTTCCTCGACCAGCTTGGCCCTTAAGGCCTCGCCTCGGTAAGGATAGATGTCAAACTCTCTCCACTCGATGCCCAGTACGCGGAGTTGTGATTTCTGAATGGGGAAACCAGGATCGATGAACAGTACCTTGCCCATCTGCGGAAAGCTCTTGCGCTGGCAGCAGGCAATGAAACCGCCGAATGACCCCGCTACGCTACCTACCGTAGGGATGCAGGCACGGGGAGAGATGTCTATATTGATAAACGCCTTGACGAACTGGCTGGCAGCCTCCTTCAGCTCACCGATACCGGCAGCTGGAGGGTACTGCGCACCGATGCCGGCATCCAGAGCCCGCTTTTCGGCCTCGATGCCATGCCGGTTGGCTGGCAGCCCGGGTGATCCCTGGTCCATGCGGATAAAGGGAATGCCCGTCTTTTGTTCCAGGTATTGTGCCACCAGGAGGGTCTCACCGATGGTGGCGTGTGAGAGGTCGGCCACGTGGTTTACACGGGCCGCCTCTTCCACTAATGCATCACTGAATATTTTCATTTCTTTCGTTAAGTGATTAGTGATTAGTGATGTGGTTCCTGCTCATCACTCATTTCCAGTTGATGAGGTGTGTACGTTTGTCGTTCACGTGTTTGGCCTTGCCATTGGAGCGCTCGATAGTGCCCGGAGGCAGGATGTGGATGTTTGGCTTGATGCCACAGACGCTGACCAGACGGTCGTAGAGCGGCTTGATGAAAGGCATCTGCTTGGCAGGGTTGGGTGAGAAGTACTCTTCACGCAGCTCCACGTCGAGGTCGAAGGTATCTTCGTTGTCCCGGCGGTCCACGGTGATGAAATATTGCGGGGTATAGACTGTGAATTCAGAGAGCACTGATTCGATTTGCGACGGGAATACGTTGACGCCGCGAATGATGAGCATATCGTCTGAGCGGCCCAGTATTTTGCCGATACGCACTGCCGTGCGACCGCATTTGCAAGGCTCGTAGATGAGGTGTGTCAGGTCACGCGTGCGGTAGCGCAGGATAGGCATGGCCTCTTTGGTGAGGGAGGTGAAGACCAGTTCGCCCTCTTCACCTGGAGCTACAGGCTGCAGGGTCTCGGGGTTGATGATTTCGGGGTAGAACATATCCTCCCAGATGTGTGTGCCGTCCTGGTATTCACATTCGCCGCCTACGCCAGGTCCCGACATTTCTGTCAGTCCATAGATGTCGATAGCCTTGATGCCCATCTTCTCCTCCAGTTCGCGGCGGATGCCCCAGGTCCAGGGCTCTGCTCCGAAGAATCCTACGCGTAGCTTCAGGTCCTCTTTGGTGATGTCCATCTTGGCCATGACCTCCGTCAGATGGAGTGCATACGAGGGGGTGCAGCAGAGGGCCGTGGTGCCAAAGTCCTTCATCAGCATCACCTGTTTCTCTGAGTTGCCTGACGAGGTAGGCAGCTGTACAGCGCCCAGCAGTCCGGCTCCATCGTGAGCGCCCAGACCACCTGTAAAGAGTCCGTAACCATACGACACCTGAACCACGTCGCCTGGGCCTATATCTCCCACAGCCATCACGCGGGCCACACCTTCGGCCCAGTTCTCGATGTCTTTGCTGGTGTAGGTGCCTACCACCGGCTTGCCCGTGGTACCTGATGAGGCATGAATGCGTACTATCTGCTCCATAGGCACTGCATTGAGACCGAAGGGATATTCGTCACGCAGGTCATATTTGGTGGTGAAAGGGAGTTTCGTAATGTCGTCGAGCGTTTGGATATCCTCCGGCTTCAGGCCCATTTCATCGAATTTCTTCCGGTAGAAAGGTACCTTCTCGTAGCAGGTTTTTACGGTATTTTTCAGTCGCTCAGTCTGAAGCTTGCGCATCTCTTCGCGCGACATGCATTCAATGGCTGGATTGTGTATCATGATAGTAATTATATAAATTTATGTAATGATTTATTTGTCATATAGATATTGATTGGTTTATCACACGAGGGGTTTGTTCAGTCGGTATCCCAGGCCGGTCATCACAGCCAGGATTGTACCGTCGGCTTTACGCACACGTACCTCGCAATAGGGCAGCCGGTGATGGTCCACCACCTCATGACATTCCGCTATCAGTCGGTCGCCCAACTGGGCCGACTGGATGAAGGTGATGGTGTTACTGATGCCCAGTGTAAGCATGCCCCTGCCATTGGCCACGGCGGCAAATGCCAGGTCGGCCAGGGTGTAGAACACGCCTCCCTGGCATACTCCCGCTCCATTCAGGTGACGGCTTTCCACCGTCAGTTCAGCCTGAGCAAATCCATCGCTCACTTCGGTCAGCTGAGCCCCGATGCTTTGGGCGAAGCGGTCTTCGTTATTCAATTTTTCCTTGATGTCCATATCCTTCTTCAAATGCTTTTAAGTTGGCTTCTACTACGGCTTCTCCCTTGCGGGCAAAGATAGTGGCTATGGCCTGGCGCAGCTGCTCGGGGGCAAGAATCTCCAGGTAGCGTGCCGCCATGCCCAGCAGCACCACGTTGGCACCTCGGGGATTGCCCGCCTCACGGGCCACCTGCTCAATATCCAGTTGCACCACCCGGGGTAAGGAGTTCAGTTCAGCTTGGAGCGCCTCCTGGTCGGGATAGTTGGGGATGTTGACAAAGGGCTTGCTGCTGGTCACGACCACTCCCTCACGGCTCAGGTAGGGAAGGTAGCGCAAGGCCTCCATAGGTTCCATGGAGATAATCAGGTCGCAGCTTCCCAGGGGGATGAGGTCGCTGTAGATGGTTTCTGTGGAGAGGCGCAGGTTGGATTGTACATCGCCACCGCGTTGCGACATGCCGTGTACTTCTGCCTGTTTCAGCTCGAGGCCAGCCAGGGTGGCCGCCTCACTGATGATGGTGGCTATTGAGAGGATGCCCTGGCCACCCACGCCACATAGTATGATATCTTTTTTCATGATGTTTTCCTCCTCATCTGTTTTACGCTTTGTGTTGTTTGGCTTCACGAGCATGACGGGCTGCCGTCTGGATGCATTCGCGCCGGGGGATGATGACGCTTACTCCTTCGTAGGCTATCTCCTCCTTGAGTAACTGGGCTATGGCCGGGATATGCTTGGGCAGCGGTGTCACCACGTGGAGGTGAGCCGGGTCCATGCCCAGTCCCAGGCAGATGGCCTCGTATTTGTTCAGCCCGGCACTCTCCTGACCTCCTGTCATTCCTGTGGTGAGGTTGTCGCTGATGATTACCGTGATGGGCGCATTTTCATTGATGGCATCCAGCAGGCCGGTCATGCCGCTGTGCGTGAAGGTTGAGTCGCCAATCACGGCGATGGCGGGGCGCAGTCCGGCATCGGCTGCCCCTTTGGCCATGGTGATGGAGGCTCCCATATCCACACAGCTGGAGAGCGCCTTGAAGGGTGGGAGAGCTCCCAGGGTATAGCAACCGATGTCGCCGAAGACGCGTGCGTCGGGGTAGGCATTGATGATCTCCACCAGGGCGCCATAGACATCGCGGTGTCCGCATCCCTGGCACAGCTGAGGCGGACGCGCTGCCAGCAGCTTGGCCGGTTCATACACCTGTGCCGAATGTCTTCCCAGGGCGGCAGCCACATGGTCAGGATTGAGCTCTCCCGTACGTGGCAGTGCTCCCGTGAGCCGTCCCTCCACACGGTAGCCCGCACCCAGTAGTCGCTTTATCTCTTGCTCGACCACCGGCTGTCCGTCTTCCACCACGAGGATGGCATCATGTTCGGCAGCCAGGGCGCGAATGGCATCCACGGGCAGCGGGTAGTGGCTTACCTTCAGCAGGTCGGTTTCCTCACCCCCTACCTCTTTAATATAGTTATAGCCTATGCCGCAGGCTATGACGCCTCGGCTTTCGTTTTTGGGGTTGGGCTCCCTGCGGTTGAAGGGAGAGGCTGCGGCCTCCTGCTCCATGAGGGGTTGCTTCTCAATCAGGGCCGCATACTTCTTGCGGGCAATGCCTGGCAGCAGCACCCACTGGTCGGTGGAGGGATTCATCTGGTTCGTTTCGCGCGGTTGCTCTGCAGTCTCTACGGCTGCACGGCTGTGAGCCAGGCGCGTGACGATGCGCAGCAGTACCGGCTCCTTGAGTCGTTCGCTCAGGTCGAAGGCAAACCCCATCATGTCGTAGGCCTCTTGCTGATTGGAGGGTTCCAGTATGGGTATCAGCGCAAACTGTCCGTAGAATCGGCTGTCCTGTTCATTCTGGCTGGAGTGCATGGAGGGGTCGTCCGCCGCCACCACCACCAGTCCGCCGTTCACGCCGGTAATGGCGCTGTTTACGAAGGCGTCGGCACACACATTCATGCCTACATGCTTCATGCAGACCATGGCTCTTTTGCCGGCATACGACATGCCGAGGGCTGCTTCCATGGCGGTCTTTTCGTTGGTACACCACCGGGCATGCACTTTTCGTTCGCGGGCCAGTGGAGCCTGTTGGATATATTCAGTTATTTCCGTTGAAGGGGTTCCTGGGTAAGCGTACACGCCGGAAAGTCCCGCATGCAGCGCTCCCAATGCCACCGCCTCATCTCCCAATAAAAGTTGTTTCATGATATTTGGAAAAATAAGTCAATAAATAAACCTTTTTGCTTTCAAAATGTAAAGGTACAAACCTTATCTTGAAAACAAAAAGGTTTTTAGATTTATTAAGTAATTTCTTCGGTTATAGCTTTAGTTTGGGTCCGTGAGTTGCTCAATGAGGGGCTGCAGGAGGTCAGCATACCGCATGAAGCCCAGGTCGGTGAAGTGGATGCCATCCACACAGGCTTCGTCGTCAGTACCAATCATCTGTTCCGAGGTGAGGAGGTGGATGTTGCGGTCACCCTGCTGCTTCAGTTGCTCATGGATTTCATGGATTTTGGCGTTCTTGCTCCGTATCTCTTCGGCCATCTTCTGGTCGAGCCAGCTGTGGGTGAATCGTGGGTCCTCCACCAGCAGGATGGGTGCATCGGGGTGGGCAGCACGTACCTTGCCGATGAACTTCACGGCTCGTTCGTCCATCTGTTGCACCGAGGCATTGGGCAGGAAGTCGAGGATGTACATGGCCGCATCCACCGAGGCGATGAGGTCGGCTATCTCCATGTCGAGCAGTGCGTTGCCGCTGAATCCCTTGTTGATGCACTCGCGCTGTAGTCGGCGCTCCAGGATGTTGGTGTACGCCATGCCCGGGCGTGTGGCGCAGCCGCCTTGCAGGATGCTGGAGCCATAGAAGAGAATGGGTCTCTTGCGGTGGGGCAGGGCCACCTGCGGTTGCTCAATGCGGGCGAGTGAATCCACGCCAATCTCCAGCGAGATGGGACCATCATAGAGGGGCAGGTAGAGGAGATACTCTCGCATCTCGGGGGTCATGTTGCGCACGATGGTGGCGGTGGAGAGCTTGTCGTAAGGACGGCCGCTACCGGCAAAGCGCCAACGTTCGCCATCCAGACAGTAGAGGTCGAGACCGCAGATGCCTGTAGGCGTCATGTGGTTCATGCGGAAGTTGTTGCGCGTCTCCCAGCGTGCCGTGATCTGGGTAGAGTTGCTGCGGAAGCGGATGGCCAGTCCGGCGCTGTTGCGTCCCAGGTACCAGAGCTTCTCACGCGACACTGTCTGGCAGGAGTCGGGCAGTCGTTCATAGCGCGTCAGCGTCTGCTGTGTGGCTTTACCGAGCAGTGGAAATTCCATCGCATCCACGAAGCGAGTTTGGGCCTGTAGCCCCAAGGCAGCAAGGCAGAAGGTTGCTGCCAACAGTAGATTCTTGTTTTTCATTGAATGATTCTTTATGTAAATTAGAAGTAAGTGTCTCTAGATAGATTATCGAAAATCGTTGTACCTGCATAGCACTCAATTCATGGTGACAAACAATAATCATTCTGATTACAGGGGGCAAAATTACAGAATTATTTTGTATGGACGATGATTTCTGCAACATTTTTATCAGGAGAAAGTGTGGAACGTCTGCGTCGCCTGTCACCGCACGGGGAGAGGTTTATTCCACGTCGCCGAAGAGTTAAACTTCCAGCGCCGAACAGTTAAACATTCACGGCTGAACAATTAAACTTCCAGCGCCGAGGAGTTAACTGTTCAAGAAGTGATGATTTTTTCAGCTCAGATACCATAGTTCTGCCGGAACTTATATCCCTTTGATACCGTATCTTGCGATATTTCTACATCTTTTTTATCAGTTTTTGCTATTTTAGAAACAGAAAAAACATGCTTTAGAACATATATTAAACAAAAATTTTCCTATCTGTGTGATAAATTAAAAAAATATGCTTATGTTTGCAGCGACAATAGGTGAAAGGGATATAAGTTCCGGCAGAACTTATGTCGTTTTCCTCAGTTAACTGTATTAATTATTAATTTAAACTATGGTAAAACGATTCAAATCGGTTAGTATGTTGCTTATCCTGTTGGCTGCGTCAACGGGAGCAACGAATGCCCTGGAGAGTAACGCACCATTGGACGTGCGGGTCGTACAGCAAAGCGGGACTTGTTCCGGCGTGGTAAAGGATGCTACTGGAGAGACTGTCATCGGTGCATCGGTAGTGGTCAAAGGTACTACCAATGGTACGATTACTGGACTTGATGGTGACTTTACTCTGAGTAATGTAAAGAAGGGCGATGTGATTCAAGTATCATTTGTGGGTTATACCACGCAGGAAGTGACGTGGAACGGTCAACCACTCAACATCACCTTGAAGGAAGACACCAAACTCCTGGATGAAGTGGTCATCACGGCTTATGGTGGTAAGCAGCTCCGTTCGAAGGTGACCAACTCAATTGCCAAGGTGGATAAGGAGACCATTGCCTCGGGTGTGCATGCCAACCCGGCACAGGCTCTTTCTGGTGCTGTAGCCGGTCTGCAGGTACGTCAGACCAGTGGTGACCGGGTGCAACGCCTACCTTGATTCTGCGTGGTGGTACCAGCCTGGACGGTTCGGGTTCGCCCCTCGTTATCATCGACGGTGCACAGCGCTCGATGAGTGACATCAACCCTTCAGACATTGAGTCCATCGAGGTGATGAAGGATGCCGGTGCTACAGCCATCTATGGTGCACGTGCAGCCAATGGTGTTATCCTGGTGACCACCAAGCGTGGTAAGGAGGGGACGACACAGATTGGTGTGAAGGCCAAGTTCGGTCTGAATTACTTCCAGAACAACTACGAGTTCCTTGGTGCTGAGGACTACATCTACTGGATGCGAAAAGCCTACCAGAACGCTTCTCAAACCTACAAGACTTCTACGGGTGACTGGGCAGGTTGGACGAACATGAGCAGTTTGTCGGGTGCTCAGCCTTACGGTACGGGTAACATCTACTTCAATGCAGATGGCACCGTGGCCGATGGTAACAAAGTGAATAACGCCAACTGGAGTGTTATGAAGTACACTGAAGACCTTGCTTTCTTGCTACAGCAGGGCTGGCGTACTATGATTGACCCCGTCTATGGTGACAAGCTTATCTTCAAGGAGTTCCACATGGAGGATGTGAACATCGAGAGCCCAGCCCTCACGCAGGACTATACCGTTGATTTCTCTGGTGGTAACGACAGAGGTAAGTACTACTCCAGCCTGGGTTACTACAAATCAGATGGTAATGCTACGGGTAACTGGTACAAGCGCTTCACCTGGACTTTCAATGCGGACTATAAACTGAGAGAGTGGTTGACCTCTTCCTCTTCGCTTAACTATTCGCACAACACGTGGTACGGCATCGTGGGTGGCACTGATCCTGCCAACTACTTCAGCCGCGTCTTCTCCGTTCCGCCTACGTTCCGTGGCACCAATGCCGATGGCGAATGGCTGATCGGTAACCGTGGTACGGGCGATGCCAACGTAAAGACCTATATGGATGCTCTGGAGCGCGACAACAATACCGACAAGTTCACCATGACACAAGCCTTTACCATCAATATCCTGAAGGGTCTGAGCTTGAAGCTGAGCGGTAGCTGGTACTATGAAGATACCAAGCAAGAGGCCTTCAACCACGACTACATGACGGGTGTAAACAGATGGAATCGTGACCGTTATACTTCTGATTACTACAACCGTACGCTCAATCAGACGTACAACATCATCGCTACTTACAATGGCTCCTACAAGAACCACAACCTGAATGCTATGGCTGGTTTCGAGTACTACGACCAGAATCAGAAAGGCTTCCAGGCTTATGGTTATGGTGCTCCCACCGATTCGTTCCAAGACTTGAACCTGACTGACCCTGAGCGTCGGTTCATGGACTCTTGGCACAGCCAGAACCGCATCATGTCGTTCTTCGGTAAGGTGGATTACGATTATGACAGCAAGTACCTGGTATCAGCTGTTCTCCGTCGTGATGGTTACTCCCGTCTGGCCAAGGATAACCGTTGGGGTTTCTTCCCCGGTATCTCTGCTGGTTGGGTGTTCGGTAAGGAAGAGTTCATGGAGCAGTTCAGGGATGTCATCTCCTTCTCGAAGGTTCGCTTCAGCTACGGTGCCAATGGTAACCTCGATACCAACTACATCGGCAACTATACCGTACAGGGTGCCTATAGCCCGCAGACCAAGTACAATGGTCAGGGTACGACACTGATGTCCACACTGCCCAACCCGAACCTGCGTTGGGAAAAGTCCTACACCTTTGAGGCCGGTCTAGACCTGGGCTTCTTCAATAACCGCTATACATTGAACATGACTTTCTATAACCGTCGTACCAAGGATAAGCTGGCCAATATTACCCTGCCTTCGCATTCGGGTGTAAGCAGCATCCTGTCAAACAACGGTGAGGTACAGAACCAAGGTATCGAAATGGAAGTCACCACGCGCCTTATCGATCAGAAGGACTGGAAGTGGAACCTGAACTTCAACATCTCTTATAATAAGAATAAGGTCATCTCACTGCCTAACAACGGTCTGCAAAACAACATGCAGAATGCCTTCCAAATCTATACCGGTAACGGTGACGAGAAAATCTGGGTAGGCGGCTATCAGGAAGGACAGGAGCCCGGTGCTATCTACGGTTTCCTCGCAGAGGGTATTTATAAGAGCTACGATGAGATTCCTGGCAACCTCAAGGATATCAGTAGCGGTAACAATGGCTCCAACAACAAGCCGCTCTATGGCCCCGATGCCTGGGCAGCCCTGTCGGATGCAGAGAAGGCCAAGGGTCTCCCCATCCAACCGGGTGATGTGAAGTGGAAGGATGTCAACGGTGACGGTGTCATTGACAACTACGACTTGGTGAAGCTGGGTAGTGCCGTACCTCACTGGACGGGTGGTATCACGACCAATGTCTCCTGGAAGGGCCTGCGCCTTGATGCACGTTTCGACTATGCCCTGGGACACAAGATCTTCGATGGCAGAACACCGTGGATCATGGGTAACATGCAGGGTACATACAATACCATTAAGGAAGTGTTTGACACCTGGACAGAGGATAATCCCGGAGCAAAGTATCCGAAGTACGTATGGGCTGACCAGCTGGGTAAGCGCAACTATGCCCGCAATAACAACAGCCTCTTCGTAGATAACGCCAGCTACCTGGCCATCCGTGAGATCAGCTTGAGCTACAACCTTCCGAAGGTATGGGTGAAGCACCTCGCCATGGAGAACGTGGTCCTCAACGTATCGGCCCAAAACCTAGGTTACATCACTGGTGCCAAGAAAGTGGCTTCGCCTGAATATGGATCAAACGGAATGGGTGGATATCCCCTGCCGCGTACGCTGATTTTTGGTATTAACGTATCATTCTAAACATCTAAAAACCATTTGAACATGAAAAAGATTTTCTCTATGATAGCCAGTGCGTTGTTGTTAGGCTTCAGTAGCTGCGACAACTTGGACCTGGCGCCAATTGACTACGCTGCCACGGGTAACTTCTGGCAGAATGAGTCGGAAGTGACGACCTTTATGTATGGTCTGCACGGACATCTGAGAGCAGACTATCAGTCCCTGATGGTCTTGGGAGAACTCAGAGGTGGTGCGATGATGGACGGTACCTCTTCCATCAACACCTCACTCAACTCTTCAGCCATCATCGTGAGCAACCTCACCACCTCTAGCACAGGTATCAGCAACTGGAACAGCTACTACAGCCGCTTGCTGCAGGTGAACCACTTCATCGAACAGCTTACCAATGGCTGTCCCTTCCTGAGTGATGCTAGCCGCAATACCTTCCTGGCTCAGGCTCACGGCTTGCGTGCTTACTACTACTTCATGCTCTACCGTACTTTTGGTGGCGTGCCTCTGGAGAAGGACGTAAAGGTGATGTCGGGTACCATCGATGTAGTGAGCCTCTACCTGGCTCGCTCGTCAGCAGAAGATGTACTGCAGTTCATCAAGGATGAGATTAAGGCCTCGGAAGAGGGCTTCGGCAGCAGTTCATCGTTCGACTGCTACACCTGGAATGTACTGACGACGCAGTTCCTCAAGGCTCAGGTTTATCTCTGGTCGGCCAAGGTGACCACCAATGACTACGAAAAGCCCCATACGGCAACAGGTGCTTCGGACCTCAACGTAGCCAAGGAGGCATTGGATAAGATTATCAACAGCGGGAAATTCAGTTTGCAGGCTAACTTTGCTGATATCTTTGAATACAACAAGAAGAAGAACAGCGAAATCATCCTGGCCATGCCTTGCGACTTCAATGAGTATTCCAACTGGGGTGTGAACTTTGTCTATACACCCTCTATCGTAGTAGGTTCTTACTATGCTCCCGATGGTAGCAGGATGGAAGATGTCCTCGGACTGGGTACAGCTGGTATCGTGCGCTATGAATGGAAGGAGTCACTCGTTAAGTCGATGGATCTCACCGACAGCCGTCGTGCAGCCACCTTCCTGGAGTATTACCAGGACGAGGCACTGACGAAGTTTGGCTCCAGCATGTTGAAGATGAAGGGCCATATCGAGAGTGGTATCCGTCAGTTTGACTCTGATATCATCATGTACCGTTACGCCGATGTACTGCTGATGCGTGCTGAGGTGGAGAATAGTCTGACAGGCAAGTGTGCTACGTACATTAACCAGATTCGCCAACGTGCTTATGGTGACAACTACAGCAATGAAGTGGCCTATGTGGATGGTTCGTTTGCTGAGAATGAGCTGGCTATCCTCCACGAGCGCGACAAGGAGTTTGTGAGCGAAGGTTGTCGTTGGTTTGACGTAGTCCGTCTGCAGGATGCTGCCAAGCAGCCGTTGGTCTTTTCTGCTGAAGCTGCTTATCCCAAGGTGTATGGCGCAGTTGCACATCCTGTACTTGACAAGGCAACTGAACAGCATAAGCTCCTGTGGCCTGTGAATGTCGCTACGCTGACCGCTGACCCTGAGCTGAAGCAGACTTGGGGCTATAACGAGGCCGAAGGCAAGTAACTATTTGTTCGTTAATGCTTTTACTAAGGGCATAATTCAATAGGCTAGATTAGATATGGTGCCAAGTTTGGGGTAGTAAACAGATTTTTCTTCCTACAAGCTTGGCACCTTTTAGTAATCTTTTTGCAAGAAAATAGGAGAAAAAGTTGGCGGTGTCAGAAAAGTATCGTACTTTTACGCCGACAGATTGAACATCTAGTATAGTTAACTTTATAATTTACTGATATGGAAAAAATTATCGGACTTATCAATGCTCCTTTTACTCCGTTTCATGCAAACGGTGACGTGAATTTCGAACCCATTCCCGCGTATGCTGCCATGCTGGCCAAGAACGGGCTGAAGGGTGTGTTTATCAACGGTTCGTCGGGCGAGGGCTACATGCTCACCACCGAAGAGCGTATGCAGCTGGCTGAGGCTTGGATGGCTGCACGGCCTGAGGGCTTCAAGGTGATTGTCCACGTGGGCAGCTGCTGTCTGCGCGAGAGTGCCAAGCTGGCCGCTCATGCCGCCCAGATTGGGGCTGATGCCATCGGTGCCATGGCGCCTCCCTTCCCGAAGATTGGTCGCATCGAGGAGCTGGTGAAGTACTGTGAGGCCATCTGTGCTGCTGCGCCTGAGCTTCCCTTCTACTACTACCACATCCCTGCCTTCAATGGCGCTTTCCTGCCCATGCTTGACCTGCTGAAGGCCGTGGATGGCCGTATCCCCAACTTTGCCGGCATCAAATACACCTTCGAGAGCCTCTATGAGTACAACCAATGCCGCCTCTACAAGAACGGCAAGTACGACATGCTCCACGGTCAGGACGAGACCATCCTGCCGAGCCTGGCTCAGGGCGGTGCACAGGGTGGCATCGGCGGTACGACCAACTACAACGGCTGCAACCTGGTGGGCATCATCGAGGCCTGGAAGGCAGGCGACCTGGAGAAGGCCCGCGAACTGCAGAACTTCTCGCAGGAGGTGATCAACGTAATCTGCAACTTCCGTGGCAACATCGTGGGTGGCAAGCGCATCATGAAGCTCATCGGCCTTGACCTTGGTCCTAACCGCGTGCCCTTCCGCACCGTGACTGACGAGGAGGAGGTAGAGCTCCGCAAGCAGCTTGAGGCCATCAACTTCTTCGAGCGTTGCAACAAGTTCTAAGCGGACTGACGTGGCGACAAGTATTCACTTTCTAAACATGAGATGACCATGAAAAACTCTAAAGCATATCCTTGGGTAGTGGTCGGCCTGCTGTGGGTCGTAGCGCTGCTCAACTACATGGACCGACAGATGCTCTCCACGATGCAGGAGGCCATGGGACATGACATCGTGGAGCTGCAGAATGCCGAGGCATTCGGCTTCCTGATGTCGGTGTTCCTCTGGATCTATGCCGTGATGAGCCCTGTATCGGGAGTGATTGGTGACCGGCTTAACCGCAAGTGGCTCATCGTGGGCAGCCTCTTCGTCTGGTCGTCGGTGACGCTGGCCATGGGCTTTGCCGAATCCTATAATCAGATTCTGGTACTGCGTGCCGTGATGGGTATCAGCGAGGCGCTCTACATGCCTGCGGCCCTCTCGCTCATCGCCGACTATCACCAGGGCAAGTCCTGCTCCCTGGCCGTGGGCATCCACATGACCGGTCTCTACTGCGGACAGGCCGTGGGAGGCTTTGGTGCGACGGTGGCTGCTGCCTTCTCATGGCATGAGGCTTTCCTCGGATTTGGTCTCATTGGCGTGATTTACTCCTTGATTCTCATTGCCTTCCTGCATGATAAGGGTAGGGGACGTGAGGTGGATTCACCCGCTCAGCTGGCGGCTCAGAAGGCGGCTCAGCAGCCCAAGGAGAGTATCTGGAAGGCATTCCCCATCCTCTTCAGCAGCCTGGCCTTTGGTGTAATCCTCTTCTACTTTGCCGTGCTCAGCCTCCCCGGATGGGCCACGAAGAACTGGCTCCCCACGCTCTTCGCCAACAGCCTCGACATCCCCATGTCGCAGGCCGGTCCGATGAGCACCATCACCATCGCCTTCTCGTCGTTCCTCGGCGTGATTATCGGTGGTGTGATGAGTGACCGCTGGGTGAAGGTCAATCTCCGTGGACGCGTCTATACGAGTGCCATCGGCCTCTCGCTCACCATTCCCTCGCTCGTGCTGCTGGGTACGAGCCACGACATCGTGGGAGTGGTCAGTGCCGGCCTGCTCTTCGGAATCGGCTACGGTATGTTTGATACCAACAACATGCCCATCCTCTGCCAGTTCGTGTCGAGCAAGTACCGTGCTACGGCCTATGGTATCATGAACATGACCGGCGTGGTCTTCGGTGCCATCGTCACGCAGCTGCTCGGTAAGCTGAAGGACGGCGGCATGGACCTGGGTGTAAGCTTTGCCTGCATGGGGGCTGTGGTGGCCGTGGCCGTCATCCTCCAGCTGCTCTTCCTCAAACCCCAGAGTGACAATATGGAGTAACAGTAAAGACATTTCTTGCATGAAATCCGTACAACAATCCTTCGTGTGGGCCATGATTTTCATGGCCCACATTTGCCTTACCTGCAGCTTCCAAGCCTGCAGTGAGGTCCATCCCTATGCGGCTGATGAGTTCAGCATGGAGCCCCAGCCGCTTCCCCTCATCATCGATGAAGGTAGTAAGGGTATCGAACAGGGTGTATCCGCCATGTTCACCGGTGTGATCGATGGCCAGCTCCTCGTGGCTGGTGGTTGCAACTTCCCCGACAAGCCCGCCTCTGAAGGGGGCAAGAAGCGTTACTACGACGGCATCTACCGTTTGAAGCTCAGCGGACCTGACTCGCTCACCTGGCAGCGGGTGGGGAGTCTGCCTCAGCCTCTGGCCTACGGAGCCTTTGCCACGTGGCGCGGACAGCTGCTCTGCGTTGGTGGTCAGACTCCTGAGGGGTCCAGCAGTCAGGTATTTGCCCTCCGTATCGAGCAGGGGCAGTCACTCATCGAGCCGCTGCCTTCGCTGCCCTGCACTCTCGACAACGCCTATGCTGCGCTGCTCGACGAGGTGCTTTACGTGGCGGGTGGCCAAGCCGATGGCACCCCTTCGGATGCCCTCTATGCCCTGCCGCTGAGTCGTCCTGAGGAGGGGTGGAGTCAGGTGGCTACCTTGCCTGATGGGCCGAGGGTACAGCCCGTGCTCGCCGCCCTCGGTGGGGAGCTCTACCTCTTGGGAGGATTCTCCAACAAGGCTGGTGAGACCCCCTGCGTGCGTCGCACCGCTTGGCGCTATCAGGTGGCTCAGAAGGAGTGGACGGAGATAGCAGCCCCCGAAGCCTTTGTGGGCGGTGGGTGTGCCGTAGCGCTCGATGAGGAGCATCTGCTCTGTGCCGGAGGGGTGAATGCCGATATCTTCGAGCGGGCCATCCGGGGTGAATATCCTCAGCCCGACTACCTGCTCCACCCCAAGGAGTGGTACCGCTTCAATCCCCTCCTGCAGTGTTACAACGTCCGGACGGGCGTGTGGAGCTGCATGGCTCAGGAGGAGCGGCTGGCACGTGCCGGTGCCGGCATGGTGCTGACTGACCACGGCTTCATCCTCGTGCAGGGTGAAGAGAAGCCCGGTATCCGTTCGCCGCAGATGACCTGCTTCAGCCGCCGTGGGCTCGACCGCGCATTGCCCCTGGTGGAGCAGTTGCCGCTGTTGCCTCGTCCGCAGCACATCGTCTTCGGCCCGGGCCGATGCTTCACCACAGGTGGTTTCCACCTGGGAGGTGGCTCCGACAGCTTGCGGCTCGTGGAGGATGCCTCCATCCAGCTCGTTGACAACCTTCAGAACGACGAGGCCTACACCCTCGACGTCACCCCTGAGGGCATCCGCATCCAGGCCATGAGCGAGCAGGGCGTCTATTGGGCTAAGCAGACGCTGGCTCAGCTGGCCCTCTACGACGAGGGTGCCTTTGCCGGCTTTATGGGATGCCATGTGGAGGATTGGCCCTCGTTCCGCATCCGGGGCTTCCTCCAGGACGTGGGGCGGAGCTACATCTCCCTGCCCGAGCTCAAGAAGGAGATTGCCCTGCTGAGCCGCTACAAAGTAAATGTCTTCCATTGGCACCTCACGGAGAATCAGGCCTGGCGCCTGGAGAGCAAGCGCTATCCGCAGCTCAACGACCCCGCCATCACCCTCCGTATGCCGGGTAAGTATTATACCCATGAGGAGGCCCGGGAGCTGGTGGAGTTCTGCCGTGCTCACGGGATGACACTGATTCCGGAGATTGACGTCCCGGGCCATAGTGCCGCCTTTGAGCGCGCCTTCGGCTGCTCCATGCAGAGCGAGCAGGGTGTGCCCATCGTGCGCGAACTGCTCACCGAAGCGTGCGACCTCTTCCACGACGTACCTTATTTCCACCTGGGTACGGACGAGGTGGCCTTCACCAACCCCGACTTCGTGCCCGAGATGGTGGCACTGGTGCGCTCCAAGGGGATGAAGGTCATCTCCTACAACCCGGGTTGGCGCTACCAGGTGGGTGAGATTGATATGACCCACCTCTGGAGCTACCGAGGCAAGGCCCAGCCAGGCATCCCCGCCATCGACAGTAAGTTCCATTACCTCAATCATTTCGATACCTTTGCCGACCTTGTGTCGCTCTACGGAAGCCGTATCTACAACACGCCCCAGGGCAGCGACGACATTGCCGGAGCTATCCTGGCCCTGTGGCATGACCGCCTTTCGCCTACCGAGGGGGAGATGATTCGCAACAACCACCTCTATCCCAACATGCTCGCCCTGGCTGAGAGGGCCTGGAGGGGTGGGGGATACGCCTACTTCGACGGCCTGGGCACGATGATGCCGCCACGTGGCAGCAAGGATTTCCTGGCCTTTGCCGACTTTGAACAGCGCCTGATTCATCACCTCAGTCGCTACGCCGACCCTGCCGACTACTGCTACGTCCGGCAGTCGGACCAGGTGTGGGCCATCACCGATGCCTTCCCCAACAAGGGCGACCTGGCGGCCATCTTCCCGCCTGAGAGCCAGCCGCTGCCCGAGCGCCTGGAGGAGGCCACCTACCGCTATGAAGGTACTGACTACGGGGTACGCACAGCCACCGGTGCAGGCATCTACCTGCGTCACGTATGGGGCACCTTCGTCCCCGGATTCTATGAGCACCCCGAGCCCAACCACACCGCCTATGCCTATACCTGGGTCTATTCCGACAAGGAGCAGCAGGTGGGACTCCTGGCCGAAACGCAGAACTACAGCCGCTCAGAGAAGGACTTCCCACCCGTGCAGGGCACGTGGGACTACCGAGGCAGTCGCATCTGGCTTAATGGCCAGGAGATAGCACCACCCCACTGGAGCAACCAGACGATGGAGCACGACAACGAGCTCCCCTTGGGCAACGAGAACCTGGCCGTGCGCCAGCCGATACCCGTCACCCTGCAGAAGGGGTGGAATACGCTGCTGCTCAAGCTCCCTGTGGGGCAGTTTAATACCCCCGAGGTGCGCCTCGTGAAGTGGATGTTTGCTGCCACGCTCACCACCCTGGATGGACGTGAGGCAGCCCACGGCATCCGCTATGCGGTGCAGAAATAACAGATAAATAGTAACCGGAAAACATGTTCATATTGACCTATGATTGACGAAATAATTGCTTACAACAAGTCCTTCGTGGAAAAGAAGGGTTACGAGAAATACCTGACGGATAAGTATCCTGATAAGAAGTTGGCTGTGCTCTCCTGCATGGACACTCGCCTTACGCAGCTGCTGCCCTCGGCGTTAGGGTTGAAGAACGGTGACGCCAAGCTCATCAAGAACGCCGGTGGGTTGGTCATTTCAGCCTTCGACTCGGCCATGCGAAGCCTCATTGTGGCCATCTACGAGCTGGGTGTGGAGGAGATTATGGTGGTGGCTCACTCGCATTGCGGCGCCTGCCACATGAGCTACGACCACTTTCATCACGCCATGATAGCCCGTGGCGTGACCGACCAGACGCTGGACACCATCCAGAAGTGCGGCATTGACCTGCACCACTGGTTGGAGGGTTTCAAGGACACGCACGAGTCGGTGCGCAAGACGGTGGAGACCATCGTGACCCATCCGCTCGTGCCGAGCGACGTGGTGGTGCGCGGCTTCATCATCGACTCCGAAACAGGTGAACTCGAAGAGGTGGATTGCCTGGAATAATTGAATAACTATTTTTACAAAGTATATGTTTACGAGGCAAGGTTTGTGTCTGATTAACCGGCTGCGTCGTGTGGTGCTGTTGGTTGCTTGTGTGTTTGTATTATCGCCGGTAGCGGCGCAGGTGAAGGTGGCTTGCGTAGGTAACTCCATCACCTACGGGTATGGCACGGCCAACCCGCTGACGGATGCTTATCCCGCACAGCTGCAGGAGTTGCTGGGCGAGGGATACGAGGTGGGCAACTTCGGACGTTCGGGCACGACGCTGCTGCGCCGCGGACACCGTCCCTACGTGGAGACGGAGGAGTTTCGCAAGGCACTTGCCTTCCAGGGTGACGTGGTGGTGATTCACCTCGGCGTGAACGATACCGACCCGCGCGACTGGCCGCTCTACCGTGACGACTTCATCCCCGACTACATGGCGCTGATTGACTCCTTCCGGGTGGCCAATCCCCTCTGCCGCATCCTCATAGCCCGCCTCTCGCCGCTGGGCGTACACCACTACCGCTTTGAGTCGGGCACGCGCGACTGGCAATGGCAGGTGCAGGAGGCCATCGGGCAGGTGGCGCGTAACACGGGGGTGGAGCTCATCGACTTCCACCGCCTGCTCTACGCTTACCCCCACCTGATTGAGGACCAGATCCATCCCGTGAAGGAGGGGCTGGGCATGATGGCGGCTTATGTGAAGAGCGTGCTCACAGGCGACTTCGGTGGTCTTCGTCTGCCCGAGGCCTACAGCAGCCACATGGTGTTGCCCCATGGCCGCAAGCTGACCATCCGGGGCATGGCCAATGCCGGAGCCCAGGTCAGGGTTACGGTGTCGGGCCTGCAGCAACCGGGCCAAGCACCGGGCCCTGGGAAGGGTGCCGTGAAGGGTCGTGGGAAAAGGGGGAAGGCTGCAAGCCGCTGCATTGAGCAACTCACGGCGGTGGCATCGCCTCTCGGAGAGTGGGAGGTGGAGCTGCAGCCCCTGGCCGCCGGAGGTCCTTATGCCCTGGAGCTCACTGACGGGGTGAAGCGCATCACGCTCGATGATGTGCTGGCCGGTGAGGTATGGCTCTGCTCCGGCCAGTCCAACATGGCCTTCATGCTCGGTCAGGACCGTCAGGCCAAGGAGGTGGTACCCTCAGCTTCCCATCCGCTCATCCGCTTCCTCGACCTCAAGCCGCGTTGGGAGACGCAGGACGTGGAGTGGGAGCCTTCCGCGCTCGACAGCCTGGGTCACCTCAACTATTTCCGTCACGACGGCTGGCAGCCCTGCACCTCGGCCACGGCACAGCGCTTCTCTGCCGTGGGCTACTACTTTGGCCGTATGCTGGCCGACTCGCTGCAGCTGCCCGTGGGGTTGATTTGCAACGCCGTGGGTGGGGCAGGCACGGAGGCCTTCATCGACCGTAAGACGCTGGAGTTTGAGTTTCCTGCCATCCTCCGTCTTTGGCGCAGTAATGATTTCATACAGGATTGGGTGCGTGAACGCGCTTCGAAGAATGTGGCTAAGGCCACCAATCCGCTGCAGCGCCACCCCTACGAGCCCTGTTACCTCTTCGAGACGAGTGACCGCATCCTGGGGCACTACCCCCTCAGTGGGGTCATCTGGTACCAGGGAGAGAGCAATGCCCACAACTGGGATACGCACACCAAGCTCTTCCAGCTGCTGCTCCGCTCCTGGCGTACCTATTGGGACAACCCGCAGCTCCCCTTCTACTACGTGCAGCTCTCCAGCCTTGAACGCCCCTCGTGGACCTGGTTCCGTGACAGTCAGCGCAGGCTCCTGGAGCTGACGCAACACACCGGTATGGCCGTGACCCACGACGTGGGCGACCGCTACGACGTACACCCCACCGACAAGCAGCCCGTGGGCCAACGCCTGGCCCGCTGGGCGCTGAGCAGCACTTACGGCAGGCCCTGCATACCCTCAGGCCCCCTCTACCGCTCCAAGCAGCTGGAGGGTGACAGGGTAATCATCACCTTCGACTACGCAGAGGGTCTTCAGGGCAGGGATGCGCAGCCTGTGCAGGGCTTTGAGGTGGCTGGTGCTGACGGTCTCTGGCATCCCGCCCAGGTGGAGATAAGGGGCAGCAGGGTCATCGTGTGGAGCTACGAGGTGCCGCACCCCGTGCAGGTGCGCTACGCCTGGCAGCCCTACACGGAGGCCAACCTGGTGAATGGAGCCGCTCTTCCGGCCTCCACGTTCCTTACGGAATGATGTGCACAATAGGTTGATTGCTGTAGGGGGGTAGGGAGGCTTTCAGTCAGCGGGAGGTGTGCTCTATCCTGCAGGTATGCTGCTTGGTCTCCTTGTCGTAGCAGTTTGCTGACGTTGCGACGGGGTATCATCACGAGGTCTGCATAGCCCTTGCCCGTAGCGTATTCACGGTGGATGACATACTCGTTGCGTGCCCAGATATAGGCAATGATGTATTCACTGAGTCGTAAGCCCCCGTGGTAGCCAAATAGCTCCGATACCAGTCATCCTCTATGGCCCGCATGACGGAATATGGATTGTATATATGCGATTCGTTTCCTATTTTAATGACGCCTTGCTTCTTCTTTAGGTCTTTTTCTATCGCTGTCAGTACGGTTTCTATCAGTGTGAGCTTAGTGTCTTCATAGTTTTCAAACTGCCAACTGTTAAACTGTATCTGAGCAACTTTTTCCTTTTTATTGGCTTCTTCTTTCATCCATTGGTCAATGCCCTCTTTCATCAAGAGCATCAGACTGCTCTTCCCTGAACCCCAATCACCGAATATTCCTATGGTAATTGGGAGCATGGTTGAATCAAGAACCACCTCTTTCAGAAGGTCTGCATGAACTTGATAGCCCAACAGGTCTTCATTTGTCTCATTATCTGCCCACATATCTTCTATCCTCCTTTATTTCTTTATTAACAATAATTCCGGGTGCTCAAGTTCCTCCACTAACTTGTCAACCATCGTGCAAGGCTTATGGGTTGCATAGTCGGTGCCAGTGTATAATGCACGTAGCTGCTGGGCAAAGCGCTTGGCCAGATTCTCGCGGCCATACTGCTGGAGTAGGCTGTATATATCAGGGTTGCCTTTCCGATACTTAAAAGTCTCGTCACCCATTCTGTTTCTAAAAGATTCTTCGAGTTTCTCAATATAGTCAGAGCGGCTGATGCCTGTATCAAGGTATTCAAAGTGCAGGTAGTACCATAGTTCAAAGGCTTCGTTCGTCCAAGCACTGTGGAAGCCCAACTTATGGGCTTTTTTGATGGCTTCGTTGAAGTCTTCAAAGTCATCCTTATCAAAAACGACCCACACGCGGTCAAAAGTCATGGCATTCTTCCGCTCCAGTTCCGTTTTTATTTCCTGCGTTCTATCCACCAGAGCAACTGTTGCCCGGCCCTCGCCCTCAATCGTCACCTCGCGAACGGCTGAGATGAAATTATTGATAAGAGCCTTGAAGTAGTGCGGCTCTGTCTTCGTACCTTCACAGACTATGAGGAAACGCACTAGTTTTTCGCGGATGTTCTCCTTGCGTTTCTTGGCAGCCTTGGCTTCTTTACGTTCCCGCCTCAGCTTTGCGATTTCTTCTTTTCTCGAATATCCCATAGCACCACTTTATTTTCCAATGAAAGGTATGGCACCATAGCGGCCACGAATATAGTCGCGCTTGATGTCACGGTCGTTGCGCACTTTTTTCCCGTCCTCGTCCTTGAACTCCACAAGCGAGTAGATGTCAGTAGACTCAACCTTGTCCTTCTCTGCAAACCAAATCTGATCACGACGAATAATCTCCAAATCAAGCAGATTGGTGTCGTGGGTGGCGAAAATCAGCTGTGCTCCGTGTCTATTCTTCTCTGGATCCATGAACAGAAGTACGATGTTGCGCGTCAGCAGTGGGTGAAGCTTGGCATCCAGTTCATCGACAATCAGCGTCTTGCCCTCGTTCAGCGTATCGAATATTGGGCCGGAAATCTCTATCACTTTCTTCGTCCCCTCTGACTCCATCTGGTTCTTGTGGAAATTGCGCTCGCCGATTACCAGCCCTTTTTCGTCATATACATGATGAGTGGTTATCGGCTCGACTACATTCCCTGTCGCCAAGTCCTTCTCGAACTGTGACCTTAACGACCTTGGGGCACTGTCGAATGCCTCTTTTGGAATATCAACCTTCTTGACAGAAAAACGGGTAAAGCCCAGTTGCAGGGTCTTGAAGAACTCCTGTGCCTGGTCAGCTCCATTCAGATGTTCCAAAAACAATCTGAGCGTAAATGCCTCGTAGCCTTCGCTGTCGATTCCAGAAAGTACATTGCATTCTCCAAACCAGCCCAATATGGAATTGGACTTCTCGCCCTTCAGCTGAGCTACAAGCGACAGGAAGAGGCGATTTGAGTTTGTCAAGTCTTCCTTTCCCTGACCCTCTATAAATCTTTTAGGAGATACCTCTATAATATCTCGTGAACGCACGAAGAGCTCGTACTCTTTCTCTCCAAACCGTTTCTCGTATAGCCACTCTGAGATAATGTCAGTTTTGTTGTATTCGAAGCCATAGCGATAAAGCACCTCTGCATTAATGAATTGTATCTCAAACAATGTTGGTTGGGAATCAGAGCTTTCATCCAATGCAAAAGGATCATAGGGTAGTGCATCACCTTCATTAAGCCTGACGGAACGCCTAACCATGCTACGCATAGTAGATATGGCCTGAATCAAGTTACTCTTGCCCCCAGAGTTGGCACCATACAAGACTGCCAACGGAAGCAAACTATACTTACCTTCGCTGATTACAGACTCTTTATGCTCCTTTATGGAACTCGCCTCCATACTAAAGGTTCGTTCCTGTTTGAAAGAGCGATAATTCTTAACTGTGAAATTTACTAGCATATCTCAATATTTTTGTGTAAAGATACAATTAATTTTCGATATAGGATGTATAATATGAGAAAAAATCTCAAAAATCGAGCATGTTTAACAAGATTTCGGTTTTATAAGGTTTGAAAATGCGAAAATGACTCGTTATTTTAACTTGGTTGAGTTTTTTGTGGGGTATGTATCTTATTGGGATATGACATATAATTACAAAACAAATTTGAGTATTCAAGATAACATTCTTCCATAGTTGCACATTCACACCTCTTTTGTGGTTTATAAATGTTAAATACATTAATTCTTCATCTTTTTCGCCTTACTCAGAATTTACGTCATCACTTTTCTACCGTTTAAAGTGTAAATTATTGATATAAAGCATTTTGCAAATACTATCAATGATTCTGTAGCCCGGATGGGGTGAAAAAATGAAATCTCCCTTGATGCTGTATGCTGCCAGGGGGCGTCAGAGCACAGCTGCTGTACGACGGATGAGCTCCAGTCGCTGCATGAAGGATTTATCCTTGGTCATGGTCTGGAGGTTATATTTCATTTGCAGATGGAGCAGAGGCTCAGCATTGATGCCGAGAGCTGCCTCAAAGAGCAGTGCAGTCTTCTCCGTCAGGGGGCGATGACCGTTGAGGATTTCATTGAGTGCAGAGTTGGCGATGCCCATCTGCTTGGCCAGTTGGCGTTGGGAGATGCCACGATATTCCACTTCATCCTTGATGATTTCGCCCGGGTGAGTGGGATAAGCTGGGGTAAGGTTGTTTGCCACCATGTTTGCTGCAAAAGTCTTTTCGTTGTTCATTGTTCCTTAATCATAATGGTTAGACAATCTGTTATGTTGCATTTGCTAATATTACCCAGTGTCCGTCTTTACGCCCTCCTTCACGTTTAATTATACCCTTCGATTGAAGGGCGGCGAGATCTCGTTTAATGGCTCGCTGAAGGCTGCTCTCTTTTTGGGACATCTTTTGGGACATCTTTTGGGATGTAATAGTGTTATCTTCGGCAATCCGATGTTTTGGTCTTCTATCTTCATACGTCATTGTAAATGAAATGTTCTTCCATACTGCTTATCCTATTGTTGTGCCTCTTTCTTCTTGGTTATAGATTATTCAATGTGCAAAAATAACAATTATTCTTGAGATAGAGGCAAGAAATCTTGTCAATCTCTCTATTATACTTGCCTAATGATTGCCCCATTTGATTTTTTTTGCGATTTTGTTTGGATAATCGATGGATATTGTTGTATCTTTACACCACATAATATAATAAACCTAATCTATCATGAGTGAACAAACCTATGCCATCTACACTTACGAGGTGAAACCTCGCGGGAACATGAAGCTTCAATTTGCAGGCTCCGACGACCTGAAGTTTGATATGAACGATACGCCTGAAGAGAAGGCGCATCTGATTATCAACCATGTCATGACACACAGATTGACCGTAATAGGTAAAAAACGTAAGCAGGATGTTCCGCTCATCGTCAAGGAGCTGCACAGACACGGTGATGTCTTTGCGTTCGTGCTTTGCAACGAACGCGACATGACTTACTACGAGGGGAAGCAGAAGGAGAGCATCGTGACGCACCCGGGATGCTACATCGTGGTGGATAACCGCAGGGGCGTGTGCCAGATTGCCATTGAGAAGGACGATGCGTTCGATATGGAGAGCAATCAGGCCGTAAAGTACCTGAGCCGCTCCTTCAATGACCGGCTGCACGACTATGGATTCGAGATTGTCATCAAGCACAAATTCAGCGCCGAATCCTTCACGAAGCAGATTAAGGAACGCCTCTTTGTACGGCGCGATGTGGTCACCCGCATTGTGTGGGATTTCCCCAATACCAAGCGGGTGATGGGTATCGATGCCACGGAGGAGCAGAGGCAGTGGCTCACCTCGATTGTCAATACGGCGGTTACGGCTAAAGCCCTGAGCGGTAAGCTGACGCTGGTGGGCAGCAAGCAGAATCCACTGGAGGCGGACAGCGAATACAATCAGCAGATTGGCCTGATGATTATGCTCAGCGCGCAGAACGGTTACAACATCACCTACCACTTTGCCGACTCTGAGAAGATGTCGTTCAAGCACGCTTCACATGCCTTCATGACCATTAAGGAGGAGCTGATTCGGGACTTCATGCAGGGCGTGTCCGTGCATGGTGATGGGGTGGTGGGTGAAGAATCTCCAGAGCCCACCTTCGAACTCATTTGGCGGCTGGATGACATACGGCGCGAGATTGTGACTTACAATCATGAGGATATCATCCGTACGGATGAGTATTGTTAACCTGCTGAATATTATCTACATATCATGGAACGACTACTAGAATATCCCCGCAGCAGGGAACTGAGGGTGAACTATCGCAACAACCCCTGGCTTCAGCTGATAACCAATTGCTTCCGTCCGCAGGAGGCTGTTATGCAGAAGTTCCGGTTCACGGCTGAGGAGCTGTGGCTGAACACCTTCATCTGCTTGGACGATGTCATTGCGCTGCCTGCAGGCGAGCGCGAAGCAGCCGTTGCCCGGCTATGGGACGACCTGAACTGTGAGCTGCGTAACGAGGCACTGGATTTGGGCCGGGAGTTTCAGGATGAGGAGCTCACGATGGTCACGAGCTGGGTCGTGTTCTTCGTCGCGGTGGCACTCGGATGGACCGAACGATCCGACCTCTACCGGTACAGCGAGACATTGCTCCAGCAGGTTGCGCGGCATCACGATGCGTTGCCTCAGCTGACCGAGGAGTATCTCAGCCGGTGTGACTCCTCCTTAGGCTCCTACATGCAGGAGCATCTGGCTCAAGGGGTGCGGCTCAGCGACCGCCTGTCTAAGCGCGGGGCTGACATTCTCCCTGCACAGCTTCCGCCCGCGAAGGTGGCCTCACTGAAGGAGGAGGCTATCAAGCTGCTCCTCTTCATGAAACGCCAGCTGAAGGATAGCACGAAGCCCGTCATGCGGCAGGGTGATTACGACCGGATGGTAGAGGCGATAGGTCGGTTTGTCACATCAAGGAGAGTCGAGCCAATCGAGCCTCCTATCCAGACCAACCTCAAGGCCACAGAGCTGAGATATACCTTCTACCTTGTATGGAAATATTGTTGGAAAAAGGATGTCGAGCGTGACAAGGTGGTAGACTTCCTAAAGGCTACATTCAGCCAATTCAGTGAGGTGGAAAGGGAGACCATCAAGAAGAAATTCTCAGAAAAAGTGACGGGATATTCTTACATCATGGTGGTAAAATAGCACGTGAATCGGGGTGAAAGGTGATTTGCACCATATCACCTTCACTTTTCCCGTGGAAATCCCATTATTTTTTTCGTTTTCTTTCAGAATGTTTATTTGTTCTGATATATAGCATATTATATATTCTATTAGTCGCAGTAATCCCCTATTGCGGCCGAGGGTGATTATCCTCTTTGCAGAATCACCCTGAAATCACCACGAAATCACCTTGCATCTTTGCGCCGTAATCTATCAATGAATTGCTTTATGGACAAAGTAAAAACATTAGGAGATATCCTTAGGGATTTCTTTTCAGAGAGTAAGGAACCGCTTGCAGCTCATTACCGTCAATGGAGATGCCGCAAGCAGGAGTGTAGAATGTATATATGTAATCAATTATGAAGATGAAAAGCTTGATAAAGAGAGGAATGATAGACTGGGTCAAGCTACCCGTCAATCTCGTAAGTGATGACCGTGTGGCTGAGCTCATGGCCCGGAAGGGCATGTTGGGGTTGGGCGTTTACTTCAGGATTGTGCTCGAGATGTACCATCGTAGGAGCCGTTGCCTGACCGTAATCCAGCTTAAAGAATTTAGGTTGAAGGGGGCCACGGAGAGGACCGTGATGCAGGTGGTGGAGGATTTTCAGCTGTTCCGCAAGGACAAGCACGGGCACATCTATTCGATGATTGATTTCCTCGGTTTCGGGGATGAGGATTCCAGTGTTGAGGATGAGGATTCCAGTGTTGAGGATGAGGATTCTTGTTCAGAGAATGAGGAATCCTGTCCCGAAGCAGAATCTGATTTAAATCCGATTGCAATCCGATTTGAATCTGATGCCTCTCCAATTCCCGCGCGCATAAATAGAGACAAAGACAGAGACAATATTCTTCTTGAAGGAGAAGCAGCAGAACAGAGGGCAGGAGAGGGGGAGGTCCGGTCGCCGGAGGAGCGGGCTGGGGAGTATATCCGGCAGCTGAAGATGGCGGACGAGTGGGCCGAACTCACCATGATGAAGTCGGGCTTCAGTCAGCTGCTTCTGCGCAGCTGGACGCAGGCCCTGGAGGAGTTCCGCAGGCACGTCGTGGTCAACCGCACAGCAGAGAGCATCCACGATGTAGAGTGTGCCAAGCAGTACTTCTCCCGCTACGTCACCAACGCCACCACGGGCGCTCAGCTCCGCAAGGCGCTGGAGGAGTACGAGCGGACGCAGCAGGGCAGCAGCCCCTACAGCCACGAGGACCGCAACAGCGCCCCGGGTCACCGCTCTTACCACGGCTTCCCCTTGCCCGACGACGCCCCACCGCGTCCCGACGAACAGTCGGAGTGGGACTACGAGGAGCATTGCTGGACCTGTTGCCGCCATGCCCAGGAGGATAAGTATGCCACTGAGCAGTTCTAAACAGCCCGTTTGCACCCCGTAAACAGCATGGTTAGGGATGTATTATGCAGCACCTCAATGGATGAAGGACCATTTTTAGCTTTTAGTTTATAGTTTATAGTTTTTAGTTTATAGTTTAATTGTTTTTAGTTTAATTGTTTTTAGTTTTCTCCTATGACTTACAATTTGAAATCCTATGGCATTGACCGTGAACATGCCACTCCCGTGAATGGGCAGAACGCCCTGCGTGCCATCTGTCCCCACTGCTCCTCTTCGCGCAAGACCGAGGCTCACCGGCACGAAAAGGTGCTCTACGTCAACCTCGACAACGGCTCCTGCTACTGCCACCACTGCGGTGCCCAGTGGCGCATGGACTCTGAGGAGTACCTGGCCCGACGCGACAAGGCCCGCCAGCTGGCCCAGGCTCCCTCCACCTTCCGCCGCCCCAAGCAGCCCAAGCCGCTCCCCGAGGGGGCCGACCAGGACTACAGCAAGGTATTCAGCTCCACCACCCTCCGCTACCTCACCCAGGTGCGCGGCATCCCCCTCGACGTGCTGCGCCAGGCCGCCGTCACCGAGCAGGTGGAGCGGATGCCGCAGACGGGACGCGACGAGCGCTGCATCGTCTTCAACTACATGGAGCAGGGATTCCTCATCAACCAGAAGTTCCGCGACGCGAAGAAGAACTTCAAGATGGTGCAGGGGGCCGAGCTCATCCCGTACCTCATCGACAGCTGCCTGGGCGAGGAGGAGGTCATCGTCACTGAGGGCGAGATGGATGCCCTCTCCTTCCTGGCCGCCGGGTTCCGCAGCGTGATCAGCATCCCCTCAGGGGCCAACGGCAACGCCGGCTGGATGAACCGCTTCTACGACCTCTACTTCAGCGACAAGCAGCGCGTCTATATCGCTACGGACATGGATGCCCCCGGGCAGCAGGCCGCCGAGGAGCTGATACGCCGCTTCGGGCCTGAAGTGTGCCTCAGGGTGCAGTTCAGCGCGGGATGTAAGGACGCCAACGAGGAGCTGCTGAAGCACGGGGCCGACAGCCTGCGCAGCCGCATCACCGAAGCGCAGCTCGTCCCCCTGAAGGACATCAACCGCCTGGAGGACTTCGAGACGGAGCTCGACGCCTTCTATGCCAACGGCCCGGAGCCGGGGGCCGTCACGGGATGGGCCAACCTCGATGCTGTGGTCAACTTCGGCACCGGCCAGCTGGCCCTCGTCACCGGACGCTCCAACGACGGCAAGTCGGAGTGGGTCGATGAACTGGTGCTCCGCCTCATGCTGCGCACGGGCTGGAATGCCGCCTTCTGGACGCCGGAGAACGGGCTGCTGGACCACAGCCGCAAGGTGATCGAGAAGCTCACGGGGCGCGACTTCGTACACCGGGGTACCTCGGGCGTGCAGCCCGCACAGTATGCCCTCTGCAAGCGCTGGATGAACCGCCGCCTCTGCTGGCTCGACCTCCCCTTCGACCAGCTGCACCTGGACATCATCCTGGAGCGTTGCCGCACCATGGTGCGCAAGTTCGGCATCCGCATCCTCGTGCTCGACCCCTACAACTTCATCGAGAAGGAGAACAACTCCACCCGCTCGGAGAACGCCTGGGATAGCCACGTGGTGGGGGCTCTGCGCGAATTTGCCCGCAGTCACGACGTGCTCGTCATCCTCGTGGCCCACCCGCGCAAGGTGGAGATGCAGCTCGACGGGCGTAAGCGACGCATCACCATGGAGGACATCAGCGGCACCGCCGACTTTGGCAACAAGGCCGACTACTGCTTCTGCGTGGACCGCGACGACGAACACCGCGTGGTGACCATCTCCATCGACAAGGTGCGCTTCAAGCAGTACGGCACCAAGGGCCATCAGCTCTACTTTGTCTATCAGACCAGGTGCGGCCGATACTGCCCCTGCAAGCTCGATGCCAACCATGACACGGTGGACTGCGACTTCAAGTCCGGCGCCGGCATGTGGCTCCAGCCGCAACTGTTTGATTAGCTACGAGCCACCATGAATCCCTATTCATTAATCCCTAATCCGTAATCATTAATCGCTAATCCCTAATCACAAAAATGACGGACATATTCCCTCTTCGGGCTTACGGCAAGGCAGAGCTGGCGCAGCTCTACTTTCCCGATGCCGACCCTGTGGTGGCTGCCAACCGCCTGCGCCGCCAAATTGAGCGTGCCTATGGACTCCTGCAGGCGCTGGAGCCTACGGGCTACCCCTCACGCGCCCACTTCTTCACCCCGCGCCAGGTGGCCATCATCGTCCGTTTCCTGGGCGAACCGCTGGGTTAAGCCAGTTTTTTCTATCATTTTGCACAGCTACATGCAATATGCACAGTAAGCGTCACTGCCAAAATAGAATGTCGTAACTTTGCATCGTAATCCAAAGGGTAGGGCCCACCCGGGTAGGTTACAGTGTAGATAACCAAACTAATAATTGTTTTACAGCGTATGGTAAAATTTGTATTGCGTCAGAACAAGAATGAGCAGAGCTCGGCTTACGGCAAATGGTATGCCTATCCGCAGCCCGACGAGACGATGGACCTGGCCGCCCTGGCCAAGCACATGGAGGAACACAACACGGGCTTCTCCGAGGCCATGTGTACCGGCGTGATGAAGGCCATGGTGAAGTGCATCAAGGAGCAGATCCTCTCCGGCAAGAACGTGAAGATTGACGACCTGGCCATCTTCTCCATCGGCCTGAAGAACCGCATGGGCTCCGCCACACCCGAGGAGTTCAGCGTAGCCACCAACATCGAGGGGGTGAAGCTGCGTGCCCGTGCCACGGGTATCCTGAGCAACGCCCAGCTCACCCTGTCGGCCAGTCTGAAGCGGGCCACCAGCATCCTGGGCGGTACCAGCAGCGGCTCTGGCAGCAGCGGCAACACTGGCGGCAGCAATGACAACACCGGCGGCGGCAGCAGCTCCGGCGGCAGTGGCGATGACCTCCCTGGCTACGAGTAAACCACGAGGGGGTACGCTCCCTTACCCATCACTCCGTGTCTGCGTAATTCATAACCTGTAGGGGCAGACACATCGGTCCGCCCCTACACTAAACGCCCCATGAAGAATAGTCAGCCAGTAATGATTCATTATAAATGGTTCATTGTAAATGGTTCATTGTAAATGGTAAATCGTTGATTATTAATTTTAAATTTTAAATTGAATCCCATGACCCCTGAAAATAAGAAAAAGTTAATCAAGTTCATCTGGAATCTGCTCACCTCACTGATGACAGCCATAGGTACTGCCCTGGGCGTAAGCAGCTGTTTCTAATCCCTAATCCCTTATCTCTAATCCCCTAATCCCTTATCCCTAAAAAAATGCATCTCATCCTGCAACGTACCGAGCGGGGGTTCCTCTACACCATGGGAACCCTCGCCATCGACGGGGAGCCCTTCTGCGACACCCTGGAGCCTACTGACCGTCACCTCACGGCGGAGACCATGCAGCCCGGTCAGAAGGTGTTTGGCCGCACGGCCATCCCCACAGGCTGTTACCCCGTGGTGCTCACTTACTCCCCGCGCTTCCACCGCACGCTTCCCCTGCTGCGCGGCGTGCCCTGCTTCGAGGGCATCCGCATCCACACGGGCAATGTCTCCACCGACACGGGCGGCTGCATCCTCGTAGGCCGTCGCCAAGCCCCGGGCCGGATTACTGACAGCCGCGCCACCCTGCGTCAGCTCCTCGACCACCTTGCCCGCCGTCCCCCTGCCGACCCCATCACCCTCCAGGTCACGGAGTAACCGCCGCATCAGGTGGCCTGCTAACAAAAATCCCAGGGGCAGTAGCCTTTGGGATTTTTTCAGCAAGTGGTACTATGCTCATAGAGGTATTCTGGAGCAATATCTGCTCCGTTGGCCCATTCTATGGTATTTCGGGTAAGACCGTATTGCACGAATTTTTCCCGGTCAATCAGTTCTCCAAACACCTCTCCTTGCAACATGGGCTTGAAGTCCATGCGCTTTCTGGTTCCGTCGCTGAACGTCATTTCCAGCACGTAGTCTTTGATATAGTCCACATCGATTACCCTAATCATACTGACACTATTTTAAAGGTTCTATTTTATCAATCTTCTCACCTTTTTGGGCTTTCTCCCACAAAGATAAGATTTCTGTCTCATGAAGGTCAATCCACTCATTCACTTTGGCGATGACTTTTGCAGGTGCCTTGCCATCAACTATCCTGTCGAGTACGCTGATAGAGCAGGTGTAGTCTCCGTATTCAAAATGAACATGAGGAGGGTTATGATCCTTCCAATATAAGAAAATGATGATTCCAAAGAATCGACAAATCTCAGGCATATCAATTATATTTTATACTGACTGTTGCAAAGATAAGGGATTTAATCTACCGATGATGTGACTATATTATTAAAATATATTAATAATAAGAGGCTTGCGAGAAATCTTGTGCTCTTGCAACGAAAAAGAGGAAACTCCATCAGGAATTTCCTCTCTTCTTCCGGGTGACTAGTGGGACTCGAACCCACGACATTCAGA